>JBNKJW010000028.1:0-43936 GCA_050291445.1 Bacteroidales bacterium
CTTGACAATTGTTTCGAAATTGTCCAAATGGATTTTATCCTTATACCTAGAATAGCAGGTTCTCATGCCTGCTTTTATCTTAAATTGACGCGGATGGCCCGAATGGTATGGAAAATTTGTAACGGAGTTTGTTATGAAGAAAGTTGAAAAGTAGCAGTTCACTTTTAAAGTCAAAGAATACACTGAAAATAGTTTTGGGGAATAAACTGTTTTAGTAAATTTGTTTTTAGATGAACTTTGCAAGTTTATCAACAAAACTCATTTTTGGTATGGATTTCAAGTTTCTATGTAGGGCATTAATACTGTTGCATTTTTCTTTCTTATTTTCAGAAAGTCAATTATTGGCTGTTGATTATCAGAAAGTTATAGACCACATAAATAATACTCCAACAACAGTTTCCAACTCTACCAATGCACTAAGTGCTTACTTATGTAAACCCTTTAGCAACGACAATGAAAAATTTGCTGCAATTTTCTTTTGGGTAGCTAAAAACATTTCATACAACCACTCTTTGGCTGCTAAAAATCTTTATTACGAGGATGTTGATGAAATTGTTAACCATGTAATTAAAACCAAAAATGGAGTATGCCAGCATTATTCAGAGCTAATTGCAAGATTATGTCAGCATGCTGGCCTTACTGCTTTTGTAGTTGGAGGATACACACGAATTAATGGCAAAGTTGATGAAATTTCGCATGCCTGGAATATTATAAAAGTTAATGGTAAATGGTATTTTCTTGATGCAACCTGGGCAAAACCTGAAATACAGAAAGGCAACAGGATTGAGTTCCCAAAAGAATTCTTCATGATATCACCAGAGGAAAACATAAAAACAAGAATGCCTTTTGACCCAATATGGCAAGCACTTAGCAAGCCACTTAAATACCATGAGTTTGACCAGGGGCTGGTTAATAACCTAAAAAAGGGCAACTTTAATTATAACGATTCTATTTTCAACTATGTAAACTTAAATCAAACTGAGCAATACCAGGCTAAAGTTAATAGGATCAGGAAAAATGGCATTCACAATAAAATTATAAAAAAAGAGTATGCTTTAATGAAAGAAAATTACAAGATGCTGTTGTATAACCATGAGGTTGACAAATACAATGCAGCAGCCGGATTTTATAACAACGGCATGCGTTTTTATAATGAATATGCCGAGTTAAAAAATAACAAAAACCGCTACCTAAGTAAAACAAAAAAGCAGCTGATTGCAGTAATAGATTCCTCATTAATAAACCTTAAGAAAGCCCAAAATCTCAGCAGTGAGATTAAAGGTGATGCCGAAATGCAGGAATACATTATAAATAGCGGAAAAAATATCAAAAAGGTTAAAGCTGTGTTGCTAAGAGAGAAACAATTGATTGAAACCAACTTTTAATTAACAAGCCCTTCAAACTTGTAACCCACACCATCCACCTGCCGCTCAACCTCCTTTAAATCAACACCTTCACCCTCAATCACAACAATTGACTGGTCAAGGTTTACCGTTGCTTTTGAAACTCCCTTAATACTGCTTAACGCTTTTTCCACATTGGCTTTGCAATGATTGCAAGTCATCCCGCTTACTTTTATTACATATTTTTCCATTACCGTAAATTGAAATTGAGGTTTATTTTGTTTGCCTAACTCCCCCCCAAAACCATAGCCCAGAGATTCCACGGTTTCTTTTATTTTTTCAGGGTTGTAATTATTAGTCTTTATTTTTACTGTAGAAGTGTTAATGTCGGCACTTACAAAATCAATATCTTTTAAACCTCCCAGACCTTCTTCAACATTAGTTTTGCAGTGATTACAATCCATACCACTTACTTTCAATGTATACTCTCCATTTAACCCACTGCCCTGTAAATTTAAATTTGCGGTGCTCACTAATTTTTTGCCTTTTCTTTTACGAATTAGTTTCTGTATATAAATATTAGCAATCAGTCCTGTTAATAAAATAGATGAGGCAAGCTCAAACCAGTTCAGACCACCGTGTCCTTCGTGTTCAGAATGAACTAAATAAGAAGTAAACCACTCTCTTGGCAAAAAATTATCGATAAAAAACCCAAAAAGCAACGACATACCAATTATTGAAGCAAGGTAGCTAAATAACGACTTTCGTCCCATCACTTTGCCTATTACTGTCATTGTTGCTGCATTGGTTGCCGGTCCGGCCATTAAAAACACCAGTGCTGCCCCAGGCGATATTCCTTTCATAATCAAAACCGCTGCAATAGGAATAGAACCTGTTGCACAAACATAAAGCGGAATAGAAGCAACCAAAATAATCAGCATGCTAAGCACATCGCTATTTATTTGTTCAGAAAAAAAAGATGGTGGCAACAATAAGGAAATCAATGCTGCTAGCAACAATCCTATAACCAACCACTTAGCAATATCCTGCATAAATTCAACAAATGCATAATGCAACATCCGCCTCAAGGGGCTAGCGTGCTCCATATTACTACTGGCCGAATTGTTTAAAACCTCAGGAGGTTTTTCTGTTTTATCAACATAATTGGTAAGGGCTCCTCCAAAAATTCCACTAACAAAAGCTATAAATGGTCTTAAAATAGCAAATGGAAGTCCCAACATTGAATAAGTGGCCATTATTGAGTCAACTCCCGTTTGTGGTGTTGAAATTAAAAAAGAAACCGTAGATCCTTTTGATGCACCATTTTTAAAAAAAGAGATGCCTGTTGGTATTACCCCACATGAACATAAAGGAAGCGGTACACCAATCAAACTTGCATACACAGTCGACCGTATTTTACTGCTACCCAACAACCTTGAAACCCTTTCTTTTTTAAAAAAAACATGCAATAGGCCGGCAAATAAGAATCCCAATAAAAGATAAGGAGCCATTGCATTGGTTAAAATCAACAACTCTTCAAAGTATTTTATGATGTAATCAATAATCATTATTTCTCTTATTTTGTTACAAAAGTAAAAGTTCCCCTGGTTTATAATCAAAGTTATTTATAGTCGAATTGCACAAGACTCAATAAAAATCACACAACAAACTCATTTACAATCAGTTAAAACCCTTATTAGGATTGTATTAAAAATATTTCAGAGACTCGTTTTTTAACCTTGATGCGCTACTAAACTTAATGAAATGAAAGTCTTAAAGTTTGATTTTTCAAATAGGAGGTTTCTATATTCGAATAAAAGATATTATTTTCGCTCAATATTTTTTAACATCTAAAACCAATAATAATGGATTACGATATAATAGTAATTGGCAGTGGACCAGGTGGTTATGTCGCTGCAATACGTGCATCACAACTAGGAATGAAAACTGCTGTGGTTGAAAAGGCCGAATTGGGCGGTATTTGTCTTAACTGGGGATGTATCCCTACAAAATCTTTACTAAAAAGCGCACAGGTACTTGAATACATGCAGCATTCAGAGGAATATGGTATAAAAGCCAAGGGAGTTGAAGCTGATTTTACAAAAGTGATTGAACGAAGCCGTGGTGTTGCAGATGGAATGAGCAAAGGCATCCAATTCTTATTCAAAAAAAATAAAATAGAACACCTACAGGGTTTTGGAAAAATTACCGCTAAAAACACTGTTGAAGTTACAGATGAAGGAGGAAAAAGCAAAGCATATACCACAAAAAACATTATCCTGGCAACTGGCGCAAGGTCTCGACAACTACCTAATTTACAACAAGATGGAAAAAAAATAATTGGCTACCGTGAAGCCCTTACACTTCCCAACCTGCCAAAATCGATGATAGTGGTTGGCTCAGGTGCAATTGGCACCGAGTTTGCCTATTTTTACAGTGCCATGGGTACGCAGGTTACTATTGTTGAGTTCATGCCAAATTTAGTTCCGTTGGAGGATGAAGAGGTTTCAAAAACGCTTGCCAGAAGTTTTAAAAAGAAAAAAGTAAAAGTAATGCTGGATTCTTCGGTTGAATCTGTTGATACTTCGGGCGATTTATGCAAAGTGAGCATAAAAACTAAAAAAGGTGTTGAAGAACACGAAGCTGAGGTTGTACTTTCCGCGGTTGGCATTGCCCCAAACCTTGAAGGCATTGGCATTGAAGAAATGGGCATTGAATTGGAAAAAGGGAAAGTTAAAGTAGATGAGTTTTACAAAACCAATGTAGAAGGTGTTTATGCCATTGGTGATATTGTTGCTGGCCCTGCTCTTGCGCATGTTGCTTCGGCTGAAGGAATTACCTGTGTAGAAAAAATTGCAGGGCATAATCCTCAACCGGTTGACTACAACAATATCCCTGGTTGTACTTATACAACTCCGGAAGTTGCCTCGGTTGGATTAACTGAAAAGCAAGCCAAAGAAAAGGGCTATGAAATAAAAGTTGGCAAGTTTCCATTTACTGCATCGGGTAAAGCCAGTGCAGCAGGTGCAAAAGAAGGTTTTGTAAAATTAATTTTTGATGCAAAATATGGCGAACTACTTGGTGGTCATTTAATTGGTGCCAATGTAACCGAAATGGTTGCAGAATTAGTAACAGCCAAAAAACTTGAAACAACCGGGTTGGAGTTGATTAAATCCATCCACCCCCACCCAACCATGTCTGAAGCCATTATGGAAGCTGCTGCAGCTGCCTATGACGAAGTAATACATATCTAAAAATTTGAAATTAGTATATTAGAACTTAGTTAGCAATTGCTAAGTTCTAATTTCCAAGTTCCAAAATTACCCAATGTTTAACAAACGCAAACAAGAATTTTACAACCATTTTCAAAAACTGGCCCCAGGCTATGCCAAGTACAAACGCAGGTTTTCTTATTATTGGAAAGACATTATCTCGTATGTAAACTATTTTTTAACCGATGATGTTAGCATCCTGGATGTTGGCTGTGGCTCAGGAGATACATTGGCCTGTTTAAAAGGTGCAAAAAAAACAGGTATTGACTTTAGTCCGGAAATGATAAAGCAGGCAAAAGCAAACCATCCGGAAATTGAGTTTATTGAAATGGATGCAGAGAACATTCAGCTTAACGAGAAATATGATGTAATACTCCTCTCCAACACCATAGGATATTTTATTGACATACAGACGGTTATGCAATCCTTAAAAAGGGTTTGCAAACCTAATACAAGAATAATAATTACCTACTACAACCAGTTTTGGGAACCTGTTTTACGCTTTGGAGAGGCAATAGGTATTAAAAAGAAAAGTCCAAAACAAAATTGGTTATCTATTAAAGATATTCGCAATTTTCTTGAGCTTTCAGGTTTTGAAACGTTCAGGGCTGTAAAAAGGGTTTTGTTTCCGGCTGGGATTCCATTCTTAAGCTGGTTGATTAATAAAATCATTGGCAGGCTCCCCATCTTTAACAACTTTGGACTAAACACCTTTGTTTTTGCAAGGTTATCTTCCGCAATAACTTATAACAAGGATGAATTCTCTACAACAGTGGTTATCCCCGCTCGAAATGAAAGTGGCAACATTGAAGATGCCATTCTCCGCATGCCTGATTTTGGAAAACACGTTGAAATTATTTATGTGGAAGGAAACTCAACAGACGATACCTGGGAGACCATCCAGAAAGTACAAAAAAAATACGAAGGCAAATACGATATAAAAATCACACAGCAGGAAGGAAAAGGCAAAGGAGATGCTGTAAGAAAAGGTTATGGGATGGCTACAGGAGATATCCTTATGATTCTGGATGCTGATTTAACGGTTCCGCCGGAAGAATTGCCCAAGTTTTACAATGCCCTTGTTGAGCGAAAAGGCGAATACATCAATGGTTGCCGACTGGTTTACCCTATGGATGCCAATGCAATGCGCCCATTGAATGTAATGGGTAATAAATTCTTTAGCTCGGCTTTTTCCTGGATACTTGAGCAACCAATCAAAGACACATTGTGCGGCACCAAAGTAATGTTTCGCTCTGATTATGAAAAACTTGCAGCTAACCGGAAATTTTTTGGCGAATTTGATCCCTTTGGTGATTTCGATCTGATTTTTGGCTCTTATAAATTAAACCTCAAAATTATAGATTTACCTATCACCTACAAAGAACGAAAATATGGTGATACCAACATATCAAGGTTTAAGCACGGATTTATTTTGCTTAGGATGATGTTTTTTGCTATTTCTAAGATTAAGTTTTGGTAAGGCCAAAGGCATTTTATATGAATAATTGCCAGCATTTAATACTGTATTTTCCTTAAAACAGACATTTTTATAGTGTACAAGGTCTTTCAAAAGCAGTCATTCCAAACAAAGCGAAGGAATTTTTAGTCCGGAATGTTTGGTACTTTAAGAGATGGCTCCTTCACCCCTCTTCGCGATGATGTTCTTTTTGCACGGAGCTGTATCAAAACCAACTTTTGGTCGCTGCATTTCGACAGGTGGTATACTGAGCCTGCCAAAGTGCTCAATGCCCGAGCTTTGACTGCTGTACTTCGACAGGCTCAGTAACCAAGTTTGTCGAAGCATCGAAGCGAATACTGAGAATCATCAACATAGGCATTTCGACAAGTGGCACAGTGAGCATTTCGAATTCTTTGCACTTGTCAGGTGTTGTCACCTGACAAATTAACCTCGACTTATCAACAGCAATCAACATTTCATAAACAATTAGTCAATTAGTTTACTTGCTCTAGCAAATAATTTTGTATTTTCATGTCCCAAAAGTTAAAATTGCATAAAACTTGCAATAATGACAATTGTATATTACGAAACAACGTTTTGTAAACAGGAACAAAACAGGCTTACAAACAAATAAAAAGAAAGACAGATGGAAAAGGAAAGAAAAGTGGCTCCAATTAACTTAATATTAAAAATATTATATGGCTCTGCCATTGTTATTATATTGTTTGCTGTATTTAACCTGTTCTCCTATTCAAGTTCGAAAAAAGTATTGGAAGATCCTGACTACAAAAGTAAATTGCAAGACTACGCTGTTTTTGCCATGCCCACTCCCGACACACTTTATTTTGCTGGTGAACGGGTACCTTTAGAAAACTTTGATGTACGTGAAAGCCTTGACATGGAAATTCACAAAGTATCTTACTGGCATTCCGAAATGTTTTTGTATCTGAAACGTGCCAACCGCTTTTTTCCAGTAATTGAACCAATTCTTAAAAAAAATGGAGTTCCTGAAGATTTCAAATATGTTTGTGTGGCAGAAAGTGGACTCAGAAATGCCGTTTCACCAGCCAAAGCTGTAGGATTTTGGCAGTTTATGGCATCTACAGCAAAAGGTTACGGGCTCACTGTTAACAAAGAAGTAGATGAAAGGTATCATCTGGAAAAATCGACCAAAGCAGCATGCAAATATTTAAAAAAGCGATATGCCAAGTATGGTAGCTGGGCCCTGGTTGCAGCTTCGTACAATGCAGGTGATGGTGGGGTTAATAAATTTATGGATTACCAAAATGAGGACTCTTATTTTGACCTGGCCCTGTATGAAGAAACAAGCAGATATGTTTACAGGGCGTTAGCAATGAAATTAATTATGGAAAGCCCTCAAAACTATGGATTTAACTTTAGAGAAAGAGATTTATACCCGGTAATTGACACAAAAGAGGTAAAAGTTGACAGCACCATTACTGATTTAGCTGCTTTTGCAAAAAAACTGGGCACCAACTACAAAATGTTAAAACATTTCAACCCCTGGTTAAGAGCTCATAAGTTAACCAATTCAAGCAAAAAGACTTATTATATCACGGTTCCAAAAAAGGGAGCAAGAGCAAAAAAATACTTTCCTGATGAAAAAGAAGTAATAAAAAGCGATAATTTTGAAATTAAAAAGGATTCAGCTGTAATTAATGAAATTGACGATAGTAAAGAGAATAAAGACAGCACTCCTGAAAAATAAGCTCTGGTGTCATGTTAAGGCTAGTTTGTCAGGTGACAACACCTGACAGGTGCACTGAAATCGGACGTTATAAAAACGGCTATCGACATACACCCAACTACGGGGCTGTGGTCTTAGTTTATCTAGCAAAGAATCAGGCAAACCCAGTTCCGAGGCGTCACGTATTCACGTTCTACGGCGTTCGCCCTGCTATGGGACGGTGTTCTTAGCTGCCTGAATTGATACAAAGTTATTTCAATTACGAATCAAATCAAAACAACCAAGTTATTTATCCGTTTTCGATTTTTCAAGTCTGATTTTGAACGAATCATTTTGAGGTAAAAAACCACTTTTTTGAAGAAAAACGGCGCAAAAGCGACAACAAAAAAGCCTAACTGACTGAAAATCAATTAGGCCTTGTACCCGGAACAGGGGTCGAACCTGCACATCCGTAAGGACACATGACCCTGAATCATGCGCGTCTACCAATTCCGCCATCCGGGCATATTGCAAAGATAATTTCTCTTTGCAAATTTGAAAATTTTTGAACTAAAAATTTTAAGTGCTTGACTTTTTAGCGGAATTATTTCTTCGGCGCTTTCTAAAATTATTACCTGAATTTTTAGTAGTATGCTGTGATTTTTTTTGTGACTTTTGAGGTCTTTTTTGATTTGCCTGTTCAGGATTTTTCACTGCAACCTCTTCAACTTCATTAGCAAACGGGTGTTCCAGCACTGGTGTGATTTCTTTTCCTATCAGTTTTTGAATATCTTTCAGGTAGGCTCGTTCTTCTAAATCACAAAAGGAAAAAGCAATTCCGCCAGCATTCGCCCGTCCGGTTCGCCCAATACGGTGAACATAGGTCTCAGGAATGTTCGGTAAATCAAAGTTAACCACTAAAGCCAATCCAGAAACATCAATGCCCCTTGCAGCTATGTCTGTAGCAACAAGCACATTTATCTCACCACTTTTAAAACCACCAAGCGCTCTTTGGCGGGCCCCCTGTGATTTATTTCCATGAATGGCTTCGGCATTTATTTTTGCTTTGCGCAATACCTTAACTATTTTATCAGCCCCATATTTAGTTCTTGTAAAAATAAGTACCGATTTATAAGATTCAGCCTTAAGCAGGTGCACGATTAGTTTTGGCTTTGATTTTTTGCTAACAAAGTAAATAGACTGCTCTACTTTTTCGGCAGTAGTTTGTTCTGGTTTTATGGTTACTCTCTCTGGTTGACCCAGTATTTTTTTCGATAAATCTACAATGGCTCTTGGCATAGTGGCAGAAAAAAACAAAGATTGCCGCTTTTTTGGCAAAAGGGTCAGCACCTTTTGGATATCGTGAATAAAACCCATGTCGAGCATTTGATCAGCCTCATCCAATACAAAATAGTTGATGTGTTGCAAGGTGATAAAACCCTGGGAAATTAAATCCAACAACCTTCCGGGAGTGGCCACCAGCACGTCAACACCCCTTCTAAGCGCCTCAGTCTGAGGATTTTGTTTCACTCCTCCAAAAATAACGGTATTTTTTATTCCTGTAAATTTTCCGTAAACTGTAAAGCTTTCGGCAATTTGCAAAGCTAATTCGCGTGTTGGTGTAATTACCAGTGCTTTTATCCTTCGTTTGCCTTTTAACTCCTCTTTATTAAGGCACAGGTGTTGCAAAATGGGAATAGCAAATGCGGCTGTTTTGCCCGTACCAGTTTGTGCGCAGCCGAGTAAATCTTTCCCTTTTAGTAAAATTGGAATAGATTGTTCTTGAATTGGTGTAGGGTGTGTATAGTTTTCAGCTTTAATTGCCTGAAGAATGGATGGGATAATTTCTAAGTCCTTAAATGTCATATATTATAATAAAAAGCGACAAAGGTAAATGAATATTATGGATATTAAAGTGTTTATTTATAAAGGACTGTTTTTTTAACAATAATTATGTAAAAATTTGAAATGAATAAGAAGAAGATTGATTAGTTGCTTGCTCACTACAAAAGCTGATTACTCATTGATTAATAATTACTTAGAAGGCCTTCAAGCTTCCAGCCCTGTCCTTTTACCAATTTAAAAACCTACTGGTATAGGACAGACAAATCAATTAAATTTCAATCTAACCTTATTAATTAAGCAAAAAGTGAAAGTAAAACAACTGATAAAAAGCCTGTAAGGGCAATAATAGTAGTCATTAAGGTCCAGCTTTTAAAGGTTTGTTTTTCGGTTAAGCCAAGGTATTTTCCTACCAGCCAAAAACCGCTATCATTTACATGCGACATAATGGAGGCACCTGCTGCTATGGCTATTACAAGCAAGGCACTTTCAAACTCACCTATAGTACCTGGTAATATGGGTGCTATTAAACCAGCTGAAGTAATCATTGATACAGTTGATGAGCCCTGTAATATACGGACCATTGCAGCAGCAATAAAAGCAAAAAGCAATATGCTAATTCCTGCATCTGCAAAATAATTTGCCAACATTTCTCCGGTTCCCGTATTTACCAGAATTTGTTTAAAAACACCACCTGCACCTGTTAAAAGTATGATTATTCCAGCAGGCTTCATTGAACTGGTTGTTATTTTCAGCAACTCATCGCGCGACTTGCCCATCCTGATTCCAAGCATGTACCATGCTAAAAGATTTGCCAGTATCAATGCTGAAAAGGGATGCCCAACCAGTTTTAACCAGGATTTTAGGTTCTCTGCTATTGCCAGGTTGTTTAACAATGGACTTGACAGGAACGTATTCATCAAAATCAACAATATAGGCAAACCTATTATTAATGAAACCTTAGCAACGGATGGCAATTTTTCGGTGCTCTGATCAAAATTAGCCTCTTCAGGCGCTGTAATAAACATCTTTTTTGAAATATATCTTGCAAACACAGGACCAGCAACAATGGCTGTAGGTATACCAGCCATAAAACCAACTAAAATCACCCAGCCCAAATCAGCATTTAAAATATCTGCAACGGCAACAGGGCCCGGAGTTGGGGGTATAAATGTATGCGTAATGGCCAGGCCGGCTAAAAGCGGAATGGCGTACAACAGCAATGATTTTCCAGTCTTTTTTTGTAACGAATACACTAGAGGAACCAGAATGATGAATGCAACATCAAAAAAAACAGGTATTGCAACAAAAAATCCGGTAATCATCAAACCCCACGATGCTTTTTCTTCTCCAAAAACTTTCAATAGTTTTAATGCCAAAGCCTCTGCACCTCCGGAATTTTCTAAAATTGCACCCAGCATTGCCCCAAGACCCACAATAACAGCAACAAAGCCCAGGGTTTCCCCCATCCCCTGCTGAATGGTTGAAATAATTGTTAAGGGTTTCATTCCTGCCAGCACTCCAACTGCAATACTTGCCAACAACAATGAAATAAACGCCTGAATACGGAAAATTAAAATCAGGCTCAACAGTAAAGCAATTCCAGCAACAACTGCTATAATTAAAGTAAAATCGAGCATATTATTTATCTCTTATTTTCAATGAGGATGCTATTAGTTCCAGTTCAAATTACACAAAAGGGACTTAGTTATCTTTTGTCCGTTCAACTAAAGTAGATGTTAATAATCTTTTCAACAAATTTCAATTAATAAGAAAGCATAGTGTTTTAAAAATCAAATCCTTATGATGGTTCTATAAAAAACCATTCAATTAAACCCTATCTATTCTGCTCTTTTATTCGTAATTTTGTATCCATTTTTTCAACAACAATTTGATGGCAAAAAAAGAAAAACACCTTGATTGTAATGAATCAGGCAATTACATAAAAGTTTGTGGGGCACGCGTACACAATCTCAAAAATATTGATGTGGTCATTCCACGAAATGAATTAAGTGTAATCACTGGTCTTAGCGGAAGCGGTAAATCCTCATTGGCTTTTGATACTATTTATGCCGAAGGGCAGCGCCGCTACATTGAAACTTTTTCTGCCTATGCCCGCCAATTCCTGGGAAACCTGGAACGTCCTGATGTTGACAAGATTACAGGCCTAAGCCCGGTGATTTCAATTGAACAAAAAACGACCAATAAAAACCCAAGATCCACCGTTGGAACCATCACTGAGATTTATGATTTCCTTCGATTATTATTTGCCAGGGCAGGTATTGCTTACTCTATCAATACAGGCGAAGAAATGGTTAAATACACTGACGATCAGATAATTAACCTGATTTTAGATAAATATAGCGACAAAAAATGCCTCTTGCTTGCTCCTGTAGTCAGAAGCCGGAAAGGACATTACCGTGAGCTGTTTGAACAAATCAGAAAAAAGGGGTTCTTGTGGGCACGTGTTGATGGCGAAGTGAAAGAATTAGTCCATGGGCTGAAAGTTGACCGTTACAAAACCCACACCATTGAAATTGTAATAGACAAACTGGCTGTTTTATCAAAGGATAAAAAACGCTTGAAAGAATCAGTACAAGAAGCCATGAAGCACGGTAAAGGCACCATGGCTGTATTGGATAAGGACACCAATCAATTAAGTTACTACAGCCGAAAATTAATGTGTCCTACAACCGGCATTTCATATGATGAACCTGCCCCGAACACGTTTTCATTTAATTCGCCGCAAGGTGCCTGCCCAAGTTGCAATGGTTTGGGTAAAATTAATCAGATTGACAAAGCTAAAATCATTCCTGATTATAAAGAAAATATAACAAATGGAGGAATTGTTCCTTTGGGAAAAGCAAAAGATTCTTTGATTTTTTGGCAGATTGAAGCAATTGGTAAAAAATACGGTTTTACCCTTGACACCCCGATAAAAAAAATACCTAAAGAAGCTTTGGATATTATTCTTTTTGGGTCAGACCAAGTTTTCACTCTCGAAAACACGCCACTTGGCAACAAAGCAAACTACTCCCTTTCTTTTGATGGGATTGTAAAATATATAGAGCGTTACCAAAACGACAAAGCATCGCAAACAGCACAAAAATGGGCAGATGAGTTTTATACCCGCCTGGTTTGTCCTGAGTGTGATGGTGGACGCTTAAAACAGGAATCCTTGCAGTTTAAGATAGCCGGAAAAAATATTTTTGAGCTGTCATCAATGGATATTAATGAATTGCACGAATGGTCGCAAACTGTCGATAATAACCTAAGCGACAAACAATTAGCCATTGCCACCGAAATACTAAAGGAAATTCGTTCACGACTAAAATTCTTGTTGGATGTAGGGCTTGATTATTTGTCGCTAAACAGGAGTTCAGTAAGTTTATCGGGTGGTGAAAGTCAGCGAATCAGGTTGGCAACGCAAATTGGTTCACAGCTGGTCAATGTGCTTTATATTTTAGATGAGCCAAGTATAGGCCTGCACCAACGCGACAACAGAAGGTTAATCGATTCGTTAAAAAGTCTGCGAGATACTGGCAACTCTATTATTGTGGTAGAACATGATAAAGACATGATTATGGCTGCTGACTATATTGTTGATATGGGGCCAACTGCTGGTGTTCATGGTGGTGAAATAGTGGCTGCCGGAAAACCCAATGAAATTTTAAAGAAAAAAACACTCACTTCTGACTACCTTACTGATAGAAAGCAAATTGAAGTTCCGGCAAAAAGAAGAAATGGCAAACCACTGACCATTGAATTGAAAGGAGCCGAAGGAAATAACCTTAAAAAAGTTGACTTAACTATCCCTTTAGGAAAATTGGTATGTGTTACAGGTGTTTCCGGAAGTGGAAAATCCAGCCTGATCAATGAAACCCTCCACCCTATTTTAAGCAAACATTTTTATCGTTCGCTAAAAGAACCGTTAAAATTTGGGAATATTAAAGGTATTGAAAATATTGACAAAGTAATAGAAGTAGACCAGTCGCCTATTGGAAGAACACCACGCTCAAACCCAGCCACCTACACCGGTGTATTTTCTGATATCAGAAAGTTGTTTGAAAAACTGCCAGAGGCACAAATCAGAGGGTACAAAAGTGGGCGGTTTTCGTTCAATGTAAAAGGTGGCCGTTGTGAAACATGCTCTGGTGGAGGACTTCGATTAATTGAGATGAACTTTTTGCCTGATGTATACGTTCATTGTGAAGAATGTAGCGGAAGACGTTACAACAGAGAAACCCTTGAGGTTAGGTACAAAGGGAAGTCGATTAGTGATGTACTGGACATGACCATTAATATGGCCGTTGATTTTTTTGAAAACATCCCTAAAATCACTCAAAAGCTAAAAGCTTTGAAAGAAGTCGGACTTGGCTATATCACTCTGGGTCAATCATCTACAACACTTTCCGGTGGAGAAGCTCAGCGAGTAAAACTGGCAACAGAACTAGCAAAACGCGATACAGGGAAAACTCTTTACATCCTGGACGAACCAACTACAGGGCTTCATTTTGAAGACATCCGCGTTTTACTTGAAGTTCTGAATAGGTTGGTAGACAAAGGAAACACCGTACTCATTATTGAACACAACATGGATGTGATTAAAGTGGCAGATCACCTTATTGATTTGGGACCAGAAGGTGGTAAAAAAGGAGGTTTGATATTGGCTACCGGCACTCCCGAAGAAATTGCAAAAAAAGATATTGGGTTTACGGCTAAGTTTTTACAAGAAGAGCTAAAAATAAAGCTTTCTGAGCTAAGTCATGTTTAGTTTTTCATCACCAACAAACCTTGCAGGTAGGGTGTTAAATTTGTTCAATCTTTGGGTTTTTCTTCCCCCTACTTTTTTACGTATTCTTGAAAGCCCTGACATGTCTGGATCTCAACAAGATGCATTTTCTGTTTTTACTGACCAGTTCAGTAACTAAAAAAATCTTTTTATTAGTTGTAGCACCAAAGGTGCATAAGCCATAAGCTCCGGATGAAGCCCGGTGTGTTTATTCAAAAAAATAAAAGGCTTCGTGCAAATATACTCATTCAAGGAACGCCTTCTTTTGCGGGGCCAAATCCATATCATTATCATTGAAGGGATAACTCTCCGTACAATTCCGTGGGAGGATTATATTAACCTGAGTTCGATTAAAAATATTCACACAGTTTGAATTAATTTTTAGCAGAAATTGCAACATTACCAGCATATTACAGTTTTGCAACAAATTTCAACTTACTAAAAATCAGATCACTACCCCACTTCAATGGTGATAGAATTATTTTCCTTTGAAAAAGTGATCTTGTTTTTTTCATATGTTGGCATGCCACTAAAAGCACTAAAATTCCAACCGTTTGAATAACCAAATGCTTCTTGTGGAAACCCAAGCATATTGTGGTCAAAAGTTGTGTTTTTGTTTTTATCATGAAAAGCCATTACAACATAAGAATTTTGAAAATTTTTGTAATTTGATAATAAGTTACAAAAATTTTCAAAATTCTGGGGGTGCAGTTCATTAATTGACCCTGCCCTGAAGAACAGGAGTATTGATTAATAGCAACTTACGACATTTTCGTTAAATTGAACTCAGGTTATTAAAAAACCTAATTTTTCAACACTTGCTCTGTTGTAAACGAAGAAGCAGGCAACCCTTCTTTATTAAACAACACTGCACTTGAATCATCATAAAATGCATACCTTGCTGCAACGGGTTCTGCCACTTTTGCGCTTGAAAGAACAATTTGCTCACCTTCGACAGCGGCTTTTGCAGGATAAAAAACACCATCTTCGCCTGCAAGTTCAAACGCTGTGGTATTTTGGTCTTTAAGCATCAATCCTCCACCTATTTCGGTAAAAGAGATATGCGCCTGTCCATCAACTACTTCCATTTTTGAATAAATCGGACCTGAGTAAATGACTTCTTTAGCATAATCTTTAGCCAGCGCCCAAAGAGCAAGCCTTAACCCAACATCTTGTTTGTTGCCAGGGTGAATATTGTCAACATTTCCAATGTCCAGGGTTACTGCCATGCCTGTATTTTTTGTGGCCATCGATCGGCGTTGAGCATCACGTATTCTGGCAGAGTTTGTTTTGTCGTCACCACCATAGTTGAATGGAGCAATCTGTACAAAATAAAATGGCATATCCGGATTGTTAAAATCATTGCGCCAGTTTTCAATCATCATTGGAAAAATACGGCTATATTGTGCAGCACGTCCAACATTTGCTTCGCCCTGGTACCAAATTGTTCCTTTTATAGTATAAGGCAACAATGGAGCAATCATTCCATTATACAATGATGAAGGAACATTAGGGCCATCCTGCAAAGTACTTACTGGCCGTTCAGAGAGCTCATTCTTAGTAGCATCAAACAAATAGAATTTGTTGTATTTAAATTCAGCTACAGCAAGGTATTTCCACTCACCGCTTAATGAAATAGAGGCGTCTCCTTTTTTTAGCACAACTTCATCCTTAGCACCATAAAGGCCTCCTCCTCCTGTATTATCCAAAACACGTACTGCAATTACAGCCTTTCCGGCTTTAACCAGTTCTTTAGGTATTGTGTAATTTCGGTTTGCACTCCAAACTCCTGCCTGTGGCATCGAACCTACCAGCTCTCCATTAAAATAAGTCCAGTCGCGATCATCAATTGGCCCCAGATTAAGCACCAACTCGCTACCTTCCCAGTTTTCAGGAATCTCGATTTCTTTTCTAAACCATATAACCCCGTCAAAGTTTCCAATTTCAGATTGTTCAAAGTATTTAGGAACCTCGATAACCGGCCAGTTTGTATCATCAAATTCGGCTTTGCTCAACCCATCCTCAGAAAATTTAACTGTTTCAAGCGGGTCTACATCAGAATTAAAATCAAGCGTTTTAACTTCGTGTTTGGCCAACCAGTTTTCCTGTTTTAAAATAGTCTCTTTTAGCTTAACCACATCTTCCGTCAATGTTTTATAATCTTCGTCTTTCGATAAATCTTCTGCTTTTGTCCATGATTCAGAAGGAGTACCGCCCCAACTACTATGAATTAGACCGATTGGAACATTTAACTCTTTATGAAGTTTTTTACCGAAAAAGTAAGCCGTTGCACTAAACTTTTTTGCATTTTCAGGGGTGCAGGTTTCCCATTGGCCAACCATATTTTTCTGTGGTTCAAATGCATACTTTCTTTGCACCGTAAACATTCTTATTTCAGGATAATTGGCCTCGGCAATTTCTTTTGCAGAGTTATCAATATCAGCATTTGGTGGCCAACCCTCTAGAGGCATCTCCATATTCGACTGTCCAGAGCACAACCATACTTCACCAATTAATACATCTTTTAACACCAGTGTTGAATCACTGTTTTTTATAGTAAGTTCATAAGGGCCACCTGCTTCGGGCGTTTCAATGTTTGCCTGCCATGAACTGTCTTCTTTTGCTTCGATAGATGCAGCTGCTCCCCAACTGGCTTCTATCGAAATTTTTGAACCAGGAGCAGCATTTCCCCATATTGCAGCCTCACTTTTTTGTTGCAACACCATTCCGTCAGCAAAAATTACTGACAATTTAAGTTCTGAGGGCTTTTCTTTACAAGAAACAATCAATAAAAGTACAAATGAGAGAGTTAATAAAAGTTTTAATTTCGTTTTCATTGGGTTAATTTTTAATATTATCTAAATTTATTCTTCGAACCAAACTGTAACACCTGCAGGTGCCAAGCTTTTATTACCAATTAAAATTTTGGATTTGCCGGGCAAATTTAGCAAATAATTTTCAGAAGAGTAATTTACTGCCACCATAAAACCATCGCGCCAGTAAACCAACACTCCATTTGGAAAATTATCAGTTTTAACATTATTCAAATCATACAGTTGTCTTATTAGATCCTTTTCTAAACTACCATCTTTTGAATCCACCCCAATATAAACTACTTTCCCCTTTCCAATAGTATTCATCAGGCAGCAGGCTTTGCCTTTATAAAACTGATCTGAATATTTTGCAAGCACCTGGGTTGATGAATAAGGCTTGATTTGTTCACCCCAGATGTTCCAGGTATACATTTTACCATTTAATTCAACTTTTCCGTTTTTTGATGCTGGCAACATATCAAAACGCTCAATTTCTCCTCCTATCAGCTCATTCATTATGCCAGCATAATTGCTTTCCCACAAATGGGCGTTTTTATCTTTTGCGCCTGTTCTGCAAGAAATTATTAGGTTTCCTCCATTTTCAACGTATTCTTTCCACTTATTCACTAATGTAGAGTCAACCATTTGATAAGCAGGGACAACCAAGAAATTATATTTACTAAAGTCTGCTTCTTCCGAAACAAAATCAACAGGGGCACCCAACGATTTTAAAATGCGATGGTATTTATGCATATGCCCCCAGGTATCCCAGTTGTTAGTTTGCTTTTGTTTTTGCAGGTTCCACAGATTATCATAAGACCAAAGAATGGCTGCTTTTCTTTTCTTTAACTTTTCAGGCATTTTTCGATTTGTGAATTTGCTCTTCCTTAAACTATTCATTTCCTTTATCACTTGTGCATATTCTTTACCGCCTGGTGATAAACTCACACCATCCGTTTCTACAACTCCGGAATGGAATTGCTCTGCACCATACAATATTTGCCGATAACGATAGGTGCATGCAAAAGAACTTCCGCCACCAAAGCAATGCCACAACCACATGCGCACAGTGCCGGGCAACAACAAAGGATTGTAACCTCCCCAGTTCACCTGTCCGGGTTGTAATTCCATTACTCCTGTTATTCCGTTTAATGACCGAAAATAGTCATTCGCATACAACAGCACATTTTGCTTCCCCAAACGAAAGCCCAAATCACCTAAATTGTCACTTCCATAGTTAGGATAAGCTGTATATGAAGCAAAATCAAGCAACTTTGTCCTGCCAGGATCAGTCTGATTGCCTTTAGCCACATAATTTGTAGTGATAAACTGCCTATTGCTGATATGTTTCCTCAATTCAGCAGCCTGCATATCCAGAAATTCAGCTTGCTTATCTGCAGAAAACCTTTTAAAATCAAGTAAAGCTATTGGGTTGGTTCCCCACCAGCCTACAGAAGTAGCGTTATGAATTTTTATTTCATCAAACGAAGCATAGAGTTGGCCCCAGAAACGAGTACCCCATGCATCATTTAAAACTTGAATTGTTTTATACTTACTTATTAACCATTTACGAAACGCTTTTTGTGCCGAAGGACTGTAATCTTCCTTTGCTTCAGGTTCATTGTCGAGCTGCCAACCAATAACAACTTCATTATCAGCATAATGATTTGCTAATTCTTGAACTATTTTTTTTGAATATTTGAGTAAATTGGGATTAGACAATGAAATATTTGCCCTTGTTCCATGTTCCTTTCTCTGGTAATCAGGCCCCATAATGTATATGTCGGGATGTTTTATCCCCAACCAAACAGGTGGACAAGGTGTTGGTGTTCCCAAAATCACCTTTAAGTTATTTTTTTTGGCCAAAGCAACTACTTTATCCAGCCAGGTAAAATCAAAAACGCCTTCTTTGGGTTCCATTTGTGCCCACGAAAACTCGGCCATATGAATAAACTCGAATCCATGCTTTGCAATGTTTTCTATATCCCTTTCCCACTGCTCAGAACTCCAATGTTCGGGATAGTAATAAACACCAATGGTCATTAGTTTTTCCTTCGGAAAATAGTCTTGCGCCATTAATGGACAAACAAAACCCAGTAAAACGTTGATAAATAGTATTTTCATTAATTTCACTTGCATATAATTTTAGATTTTAACAACAATAATTTGTCAATTGAAGAAATATTTTTTTAGTTAGTAGCACCGTCTATTATTGCATCCAGCGCATCCTGATTAATGTATCTTTTCGTACGGACAACCAAACCTCCCCTCTTATATTTCGGTGATTGGAACAAATATCTTACTTCGTAAGCTTCAATTTCTCCCAGCAACCGCATTGATGTAGTATCCCATGTTTGCCCTATCCCTATTGATTGAGAGAAAGTGGTTGTTGGAACAGGGTTATTCTTTCCCCAATTACCTGGTTTCCCCATAGCAAGTCCATGCAAACCTTCAACATGAACTGTACCTTTCACTTCAAGCCGTAGCACAGAAGGATTTGTTCCCAAACAAGCAACTTTTTCATCTAAAGTCATTAAAGACAGCAGGTTATCAACACGTTTCTCAATTTCCAGGTTGGGATTATTAAAAGGGTACTTTTGCGCTAATAAAAGATTACCATAAAGAAGTGACAATAAAATTAGGGCATATTTCTTCATAAACCTGAAATGATTTAGATACAAAAGAAGGGTCGAACAAACCTCATCGACCCTTCCTGATAAAACTAATTCTCAACTATAATCATCTTCACGTTAGGTAATGCAGCATTTTTTTCAATGATCAGCTTCCCCTCCTTTTTACTTACTTGAATTTTATGTAACACATTGTCTGATGGAAGGCAAATTAATCCTTTGCCACTGTTACTTTCTAAAATAAAAGGCTTCAGTTCCAGCTTTGACCAGTCCATTTGCTTAGTTGATTGTGCAAGTTTTATTTGTGGAATCACACTTCCTTCTTTTACCAACATAACGATAGGGATTTCACCAGCCTTGATTTTATGCCATCCACCTTTATAACTTTTACCCGTTTGATACTCAATCCATGTTCCAGGAGGCAGGTAAACATCTCTTTCCTGAACCTCTTCAAACAAAGGTGCTACCAAAATATCTGAACCAAAAAAGTATTCATTATCGATTAACCATGAACCAGGGTCATCAGGGTACTCAATAAATAATGCGCGCATCATTGGCAAACCAGTTTCGGTACACTTTTTGGCTTGCGCATAAATATATGGCATCAATTGGTACCTCATATTAGCAGCTTTGCGAAAAGCATCCATAAACGATTTACCATATTCCCAGGGCTCTGTTGGTGGTGCCCCGTGGCTTCTAACATGCGAGGTCAACATTCCAAAAGGTGTCCACCTTCTATAAATGTCTTCGGGTGTTTTTAGTACAAATCCACCAATATCATGGCTCCAGAAAGAAAAACCACTCAGCCCAATAGAAAGTCCGCCTCTTAAAGAAGCAGCCATTGCCGAGTTGGTGTTAGCAGGATCGCCACCCCAGTGTACCGGATAACGTTGACTACCAGCCCAGGTACTACGTGCCCACATGATTTGTTCACCTTTTATTTCTTTGGTGATATCAGCTACTGCTTTATTATAGCGTAATGGATACAGGTTATGTTCGTAAAATCCGGTTTTTCCTGAAGCATAAATCCCATTGTAAGGAGCAGCCTCGCCAAAATCAACTTTAATTGCTCCTACTCCAAGTTTTAAAAGGCCTCCTATTTTTTCCTGGTACCATTCAACTGTTTTGGGGTTTGAAAAATCAAGTACTGCATCCTCGTAGGTTAAATTGCCTTTTGAGTTTCTCACATACAACTCTTTGTCAATTATTTCCTTAAAAAGTTTGTTTTTGGGAACAAAATAGGGCAACTGCCACAAACAGGTTTCAAAACCCTGCTTTTTTAAATCTTTTATCATTTTCCCAGCATCCTCAAACCTTGATGGCGAGAACTGGTAATCGCACTGCCAATCAGTTTCAAACCAACCGGTATCAAAATGGATAACATCACTTGGGATTTTATTATCGCGTAGCTTTTTGGCAACTTCGCGCCCCTCTTTTTCAGAAAAATAAGTGATTCGGCTCATCCAAAAGCCAAATGACCAAAGTGGTGGCATTGCTGCTTTCCCGGTTAAGTTGGTGTATTCGTCCAGTACATCCTTCGGTTCTCCCAGAAAAATAAACAAATCCAGGGCTTCATCACCAATCATTAATGAATTTACACCACTAAAATATTTTCCAAAATCGCATGTGATTGGAGTTGATGTATGCATAAACATACCATAGCCCCTACTACTTAAAAAGAAAGGGATAGGCTTATACATGGTTTCATTTTGAATACCATTGGCATCATCGGTGCATAAAACCACCTTTTGCCCTCTTTTATTGAATTCGGTATATGATTCGCCACAACCAAAAATTTTCTCTCCAGGTTCTAGTGAAAAAGCCGCATTAACACTTCTTGAATAATCACTGGCCCTGCGAACAAATGCAAAAGGCATTATTGGTGTGTAAGTAGTTTCGGCATTGTCGATATGGTGATTGGTTTGGGTGAGCAACTTCCCTTTGGCATCATAAAAAGCTACCTTCCATGGCTTTACAGAAACAACCACCTTTCCAAACTCACTTTTGTATACATGTTGCTTATTTTCAAAGGAGTACAGCCAAGTATTGTCTTTTGGTGCTTTGCCATTTACCAGCATTAGTGATGGTTCACTTTTTTCGATCTCCGCTCCTGTTTTCATCCTCAGGCGAATTGTTTTTGGTGATATAAATTCGATGAAAAAAGGGAGGTTTGGAGACTCCTCGTATTCGCCTGTTGGAAATTCATTAGCATTAACAGGTCTTAAAACCGAAAGCATGTTATTAAACGCCACCCGGGTAGCATATTCGTACCTTTTGTAAGTGATTTTACCACTTCCTGATTTTGGATCAAACTCAGATAGTTCATCAGCAAAATAATAGGTGTTTTTAAAGTTGTAGAAGTCTGGGCTAATGTCCAATGGTTCATTAAGCATTCCAGTATTTTGTATTTGTGCCCTAAGGGCTACTCCACAAAATAAAACACCAATAAGAATTGCTATTGCTTTTACTAATTTGTTCATTTCATCAATATTTGTTTAGATTATGTTTAGATAATTGCAAAGGTACATTGCAGATAAACAACATTGTGTATTATTTGTTAATGAAGTATGATAAAATGTTAAGAAAAAGCCAACCTCCCCTAAAAGACTATATCACAACTCCTTAACCGACAACCGATTTAAAGTCCTTTTATTTTTTTGTACCTCATCAATGCTTCTACATAGTAGTAATCGGCATAGCTTAAAGGAACATCCACCTCTGAATTGGCTGGCAAATGACCTACCGAATGTTTAAGAATAAAGTTGCCATTGTTACCCAATGCATTTCTATATTGTGGAGTACTTAGCGTACGAATCTGTTTTTCAGCCACGGTTAAATATTCCTTTGCTTTCGCATGGTTATTTGTCAACTGGCTCAGTTCAATTAGAGCAGAACAAATAATTGCACCTGCTGAAGCATCTCTGTAGCAATCAGGGATGTTTGGTGCATCAAAATCCCAATATGGAATTTTATCTGCAGGCAAACGAGGGTGGTTGATGATAAACGATGCAATGTTTTCGGCGTGTTTCAAATAGCTTGTATCTTTTGTAAAGCGATACATCATAGTATATCCATACAAGCCCCATGCTTGACCTCTTGCCCACGAAGATTCGTGGCTGAAGCCCTGTGCGGTATGTTTATGTTCAACATCCCCTGTTATGGTATCATAACTAATTACATGGTAACAGCTGTAATCATCGCGATAATGGTTTTTCATTGTTGTGTTAGCATGTGTTGTTGCTATTTTTTTGAAAGTGCTATCACTAAACTTATCGGTTGTCCAAAGTAGCAACTCTAAATTCATCATGTTATCAATAATTACGGGGTACTGCCATTGCTTGTTCCATTCAGCATAATCCCAAGAACGAATGCATCCGGTTGATTTTCTAAAACGGGTCGATAAAGACCTTGCGGCGTTGTGAATGACAGACAGGTAACTTGTATCGTTTGTTAACCGATAACCGTTTCCAAAACTGCAAAAAATCATGAAACCAACATCGTGATTGCCCGTAGTATACTGCTGACTTTCAACTCTTTTCGAATAAAATTGCGCCCAATCCTTCAACTTTTCATTGTTGGTGTACTCATACAGGTACCATAAAACTCCAGGATAAAAGCCACTTACCCACCAGGCAGGATCACAGGTTTCAAGCTTGCCAAAGCGGTCGGTCGTCTTAGGTAGCACACCCTCATTGTCTTTCAGCGATTCAGCCATTTTTAAACTTTGCTGAACCGAAAAATCCAATGCCTCAATTACCACTTCCTCTATTGGGGTTTCCTTTACTTCATTTTTGCAAGCGATAAAAATGGTTGCTAAAAACAGTATTATAAAACTTAAAGTCCTCATATTATCCATTTAATATTCAATTAACTCCAGTTTTGATGGCGAAACTTGCAAATCAACTTGTGTTTTTCCTCTTGTTTTGGAAAAGCACTCCTTACCTTAAAAAAACTACTTTTCCTGAATCAAAAACTTTGGTTATAGCCATTTTCGAATATTCTGCAACTATACCGAACCGCTGTTAGTAATTGGTTTGCTTCACAAGCTTGCAAACCAAAACTGCCAGTCGATTGGCAGATACAAAGCAATTCTAAAATTTCAATTTACAATATTTCATAAATTAGTAGATAAAATGGTTCAGTTTTAATGGATGAAAGTGTATTATTTTCAATAAATACTTACCCATCACTCCATTTTATGTGATGATAGGTAAATATGAATAGTGCTATTTTACAATTATGTTGAGCTCATTAGCAACCAAACCAGATGAAGTTGCTTTTAATGTTACCTTACCAGCCTTTTTAGTGGCCTGTATAATTACCTGTGCCAGACCATTAAATAGCTTTCTTTGCCACTTTTCTGCCGGAGTAATTATTTGCAAACTACCAGGGAATTTATTGGGAACATCCCACTCGTACTTTTTCTTCAATGGCTTAGCAATTACTGTAATTTCGTTTTTGCCAACCTTTAAAAATTTAGTCTTAACAGAAAATTTACCTTTATCTTTTTCATCTGATACTTTTTCGCTGATTAAATTCCCGTTGATGTAAATTGATTGAGAGCTTCCTACTTTTTTGAAATACAATTTGGCTAAACTTGCATCAGTAATTGTATCCAGGGTAAATTTACCTGCCAATATTTTAAATTCAGGATTTTGCATCAACTTATCCAGTTTTTTGGTATCTACATTGGGCAAATATTTTTTTAGGCTTTCTTTACTCAAGTCATTTAACCCTAATTCCTCCAATTCAATCACTTCGTGATTATCAACAAATTTTTCCTTTTCGTGTGAGGTCTGATCACCGTTTCCAACACCTATGATTTTTCCGGGACCGGCTAGAAAAAATTCAATATTGTTATTTGAGGTAGGAACAGGAACTCCATTTGCATCCAAAACCTGAACTGTCACCACTGATACATCTTGATTATCTGCTACTAATTCTGCTTTAGACGCTTTTAAATCGATTGTAGCAGGTGAACCTGAGGTTTTCCGTTCACTTTCGATTATTTTTTGCCCTTGTTTGTATCCTACCGCTTTTACTACGCCTTTTTTATAGGCAACTTTCCATTCAAGGTGCGAATTCTTTTCCATTTTTTTCTTTCCAAGGCTTTTTTCGTTCAAGAACAGCTCTACCTCATCGCAATTGCTATAAACCCATACATCAATTTCCTGACCTTCTTTCCCCTTCCAGTTCCAGTGCGGAAGTATATGCAAAACAGGTTCATCCTGCCACCATGATTTTAAATAGTAAACATTGTCTTTTGGAAAACCACATAAATCCATCATCCCAAAATAAGACAAAACAGATGGCCAGGAATGAGGAGTTGGTTCTCCCCTGTAGTCAAAGCCAGTCCAAATAAACATTCCCGCCAAATAATCTCTTTTAGCATAGTGTTGCCAGCATTGCTCAATAGTAGGCCATTTTTCACGTGGCTTCTGATCATAAGCTGGCAAATATTGTTTTTCGTCATCCTTAAAATAAATACCCCTTGTGGCAAAAGTAGATCCTTCTTCTGTTCCAATAAATGGCTGATTGGGGTATTTTGCATGATGTTCGTCGGTATCGCCATGCACCAGGTAATTAGAGCCCATTATTTCAATTGATTTTAGGATGCCCCCATTTCTGCCGCCACTTATTGCTATGGTAACCGGGCGGGTTGGGTCTACACGCTTTGCATAATTTTGCATGGTGCGTGCCATTCTTTCTCCAATTATGTTGCCTTCAATTTTCCATTCTTCGTTTCCGGCAGACCAAACAATTATTGATGGATGATTCCTGTCCCTTTTAATTAATCTTCCAAATTCATTCAAAGCATTTTCGGTAGTACCCATCAGACGATTTTCATCAATAACCAGCACGCCTAACCTATCACAAATAGCTAAAAGCTCGGGGGTTGGAGGATAATGAGATGCACGAAAGGCATTACAACCCATTGATTTTAATGTCTTTATTCTAAATTCATTCAATTCATCAGGAATTGCAGCCCCAACACCAGCATGATTCTGGTGATTATTAGTTCCCTTTAGTTTGATATGTTTCCCATTTAAGAAAAAGCCTTTGTCTGCATCAAAATAGATGGTTCTTATTCCAAAAGGTGTTTCATATTTATCAACTACCCTGCCTCCGACCAAAACCTCTGTAACCATTGTGTACAAATACGGATCGTCAACAGACCAAAGATGAGGATCTTGCAAAATCAACTCGAGTTTTGCTTTTCCACTTTCGGTAGGTAATAACCTGCTGCCAATTATTGTACTTGCTTTAACAACTACTCCTGATGAATCAGTAATTTTGTGCCGCAAACTGAAATTTGATGTTTTAAGCCCACGGTTAACCACTTCTGTTTCAATAGTTATTTTCGCACCTTTTTCCTCAGGCTCTGTATAAATAAAAGTTCCATCCTTGGGTATATGGATTGGATTTGTTTTTCGCAACCATACATGCCTGTAAATTCCAGCACCTTCGTAAAACCAGCCTTCCTCCATACTAACATCGGCACGAACGGCAATTACGTTATTGCCACCATAGTTTAAAATGTCTGTAATATTAAAACTAAAACTCTGATAACCACTAGGTTCATTACCCAGATAATGACCATTTACCCAAACCTGGGCATCTCTCATCACCCCGTCAAAATCAATGAATATTTGTTTACCAAAATCTTCATTACTAATAGTGAAATGCTTTCTGTACCACCCAACACTGGCTTCAGGGAAATTACGACCGACAGCCTTATATCCATGACTATGACTACCTTTTGCATCAAAAGGAGTTTCAACAACCCAATCGTGTGGTAAATCAAGCTTTCTCCAGGCTCTGTCATCAAAATTTAACGAAGCTGCTCCATCACCATACCCAGCCTTTGCCAGATAAGAAAAATAGGAAGTGCCTGTATAAAAGTCCTTGGAAACATCTGAGGGATGACCAAATGCAAACTTCCAGTCAAAATCAAATAAATTTCTTTGGCGATATTGATTTTGAGCATGTACAAAATTAATTGTAAAAACTATTAAAATGGTTGCGAGAATACTTTTCATAGTTAAAAGGTTTTTTAATCTTATGTAAATTTAATGAATTGATGACATATTATTATCAATATCAAAAGTTATCATTAACTAATATCAATTCTATCATCGGTTCTGTTACCATACATTTTAATATATGCTTTAGGAAGAACCCCGTACTCTTCTTTAAAATACTTACTAAAGTACCTGGGGCTGTTAAACCCCACAGCATAAGCAACTTCCGCAATATTCATCTTGCTTTTCTCGAGCAATTGTGCCCCACGTTTTAACCGGATTATCCGAATAAACTCAACCGGCGTTTTCCCAGTAATAGCAAGCAACTTTTTATAAAGATATACCCGGCTCATGCCCAGTTCGGCACTTAAATCTTCAACAGAAAATTTGGGCTCATCAATATTTTTTTCAACAAATGCTACTGCTTTTTTAATTAGCTTTTCTTCCATGGATGGCACTTCAACCTCAGTGGTCTCTATAGAGACATTTTTTTGAAACTGGTGTTGAATTTCCCTACGTTTTTCCATGACGTTTTGAACCCTCAAAAGTAACAAATCCATATTAAATGGTTTGGTGATGTAATCATCAGCCCCAATTTCAAAACCTTTTATTTTATCTTCATCAGCAGTACGAGCAGTCAAAAGAATTAAAGGAATGTGTGAAGTCCTGATGTCTTCTTTTAGCCTCCTGCACAAATCCAGGCCATCCATTCTTGGCATCATCACATCACTTATGATTAAATCTGGGATTATTTTGTGAATAATTTCAAATCCTTCAACACCATCCTGCGCTTCGTGAACCACAAAATTCTCGTCCAATGATTCTTTCATGAAATTTCTAAAATCAAAATTATCTTCAATTAGCAAAACAGTAGATTTTTCGTCATTTTTACTTTTTGCAGGTTTTTCCTTTTGAAATACTTTTTCGGTTTTTTTTCTGCTAATTTCGGCCGTTAAAGGCATATCTTTTTCATATATCTTAGGTAAGGAAACAATAAACTCTGCCCCTTTGCCGGGTTCACTTTCAACCTGTATTGTTCCACCATGCAAAACTACCATTTCCTTTGCCAAATTTAATCCAATACCACTTCCTGAAACACCCAAAGAAATATTGTTTTTTGATTGATAAAAGCGTTCAAATATTTTATCTTTTTCATCCCTTTCAACTCCTATCCCAGTATCTTTTATTTTAATTGATATGCTCTCACTTTCTCCAAGTGTTTCATTTTCAACTAGCACTTTAACACTTCCCCCAGTAGAAGTAAACTTTAAAGCATTTGAAATCAGGTTAAGCATCACTTTGTGTAGTTTATCTTTATCAAAGCGAAAGTAAAACTCGTTTAATTTACTTTTAAACACCAACTCTACCCCTTTTTTATCGAAACTTTCTTTAAAATTATCACACACATCTTGAAGGAATGCAACAATATCCCCATAAGAAGGATTGTATTTTAGACCATGTAAATCAAGTTTTCTGAAATCGAGCAACTGGTTTACGAGGTTAAGAAGATTATTTGCATTTCTTTCAACTGTTTCAAGCAATTTCATCTTCGCTTCATTATCTTCCTTTTTTCTCAACTTTTCAATGGGTGCTAAAATCAAAGTCAAAGGTGTCCTGAATTCATGGCTCACGTTGGTTAAAAATTTGAGTTTCATTTCGTCTAACTCATGGTTTCGTTTAGCTAACACCCTTTCCTGTTCCATTGCAAATTTCAACCTGGTCTTTTTCAGCATTGAATACCTTAAATAAATGATTAAACCAACCAAAAGGATCAGATAAACAAGGTATGCTAGAGGTGAAGCATAAAAAGGTGGTAAAACGGTAATTCTGAGTTGTGAATAATTAGCGTTCCATAAGTTATCATTATTGCAGGCTTTAACCTTAAAAATATAGGTGCCTGGATTTAAATTAGTATAAACCACCTTTGGGTTGGCACTAACTGAAGTAACCCACTCTTTATCAAAACCCTCAAGCATGTATTTATACTTTACTTTTTCGGGCACAAAAAAATCCAAAGCAGCAAATTCAATCGAAAAAACATTCATTGAATGTGTCAACGTCAGTTTTTTTGTTAAAACAATTGACTTATTTAAAATCCTCCTGCCTTTAAAAAGCTGATCAACCTTTATGTCATTATTAAAAATAGAAAACCCTGTAAAAACGACCGTTGAGAGGTTTTTATTGTACTTAATATTTTTTGCTTGAAACAGATTAAAGCCATTAGGCCCACCAAATATCAACTCGCCCTCGGTTGTCTTAAAGTCAGCATTCACATTAAACTCCTGCCCTTGCAGACCATCTGCTTCGGTATAGTGATGAATAGAAAATTCATATTTATTTGGTTTTACATGATTAACAGCTATCTGGCTCAACCCATTTGATTTACTTATCCAAATTGATTGGTATTCATCTTCTAAAATACAGTTGACAATGTCACTTGAAAGACCGTCTTCCGTTCTGAAAATTTTTGAATAACCTGAATTAGGATCCATCATGCTTAAGCCTTCTCTGCTGGCCACCCATAGTAAACCTCTGGAGTCTTCATAAACTTCATTAACGTTGTAATTGCTTACTTTTAATGGTTCGTTTGTATTTTTATAAGGATGAGATCTGTACCTGTTCTCATTTATATCATAAAAAATAACACCTTCAGCGGTTCCAATAAACAAATTACCATCCCTTAATTTAAAAATATCTGCAACAAATAATGAAGGAAGCTGTGTTTGACCACTATTCGGAACTGGCAGGAAGTTTTTCATCTGTTTATCGAATAAAACAATTCCACTACCTAACGTTCCTAACCAAATACGCTTTTTATTATCCTGGTTAATTGTCCAGATGTTATCATTCCTTAGACCTGATTGTTTCGAAGCCAGATAACGAGTAAATTTTTGTCCATCATATGAATTTAAACCACCGGCATAGGTCCCAATCCACAACAAACCATCATCATCAACAAACAAACTGACAATAACATCGCTGCTAACACTATTAATATCATTGGGGTTGTGCTTATAAGTTTGGAATTTATTGTTTCTTCTATCAAAGTAAATTAGTCCTCCTCCATTCGTTCCTATCCAAAGATTTTTGTTTTTATCCTCTGCAAAGCAATTCACATCGTTAAATGGCAAACTTTTTCCATCGTTTCCTAACCAATGATAGCTTGGGAATTTATGTATACTTTCGTGATAATAGCAGAGCCCCTTTTTATAGGTACCCACCCAAATAATATTGTTGTTATCGATAAAAATATCGGTTATCGAATTTTGAGAAAGGCTTTTTTCATTCTGTTTTTGATTATAAATTGTTTGTACCTGGTTCGAAAATTTATTAATAATGTCTATTCCTCCGTGATCTGTTCCAAGCCAGATTTGTCCTTTATCATCCTGAACTATTTTACGGACTATATTACTGGTAAGTTTTAACTTTATGGAATTTGTTGTGTAATGCTCCCAGCTCCTTTTTGCTTTGTTTAAATGAAAAACGCCTTTTGTATTTCCTCCATAAACCCATAAATCGCCTTCTTTATCAACAAATATTCTTCCTGATAAATCATTTTGTTCAAAAGTTCCTTTCAAAGTCTCATCAACAAAAACAGACTGAAAATCCTCTCCATTAAAGCTTTCTACAACTCCACCTTCATACAAACAAGTATAGGTTTTCCCATCGTGATAAATGTCTATTATTCTGTCGGATTTAAATTTAGATTGCTGAAAAGGATCATAAGATTCATTCTTTATGGAATCATAATTATAAAAACGCCTGTTTGCCTGTGACATAAAAAAAAGCCTGTTTGCCTTGTCAATAAAAACCTTTTCAATAGGCTTAGCTATTCCCCTTTTTGCCAATGAATCAGTAACATTGTTGACAAAAACCTCCTTCTCAAAGTTAAATAGCATTAATTCCCAGCGGGTTTTAACCCAAAGGTTTCCATTATTATCTTCCTGAATACTTTCAATAAAATTATCCCTAATTGTGAGGGTGTCTTTTTCGTTATGTTTATAGTTAACAAAACGCACTCCATCATATCGGCTCAAGCCAGATGAAGTACCTATCCAAATAAAATCACGGGAATCTTTGTAAATACAGGTAATGTGATTATTTACCAAACCATTTGTAGCATCAACCCTTATAAATGAGTAGTTTTCACCATTATTTGCTGTAGTGGTAATGGGAAAAAACACACCAATCAGTAAAAGAAATATGCCAAAGGTTGTGCGGTGCATGCTTTACTATTGTTATTAAAATATTCTGCTTGACAGAGACTCGTATAAGGCTATATATCAACGTTATAACCACCCCTAGCCAAACTAACAAAAGGGGCTGTAAAACTAACTTTTGGTCGCTGCATTTCAACAGGTGGTATACTGAGCACTTCGGCAAGCTAAGTATACCACTTGTTGAAGTACTCAATGCCCCTCACTTTTACGACTTTTACCTACGGTGAGGGCTTCGCCGTTGATACAGCCCCTTTATAGCAATATTAACCTTAGTTTATCTCTATTTTTATCTCTTTTGTTATATTATCAGACGAGTTGCCTACGTATATAATATACTTCCCTTTTTCGAGGTTCCAATCCGAAATGGCCTCATCATAATAAGCAAGGCTATTTACATCAACAGAAATATTAACAGATGAAGAGGCACCTTTTTTTACAAAGACCTTTTTAAAGCCCTTTAATTCTTTGGTCGCTCTTTCTACCGCTGATTTTACCTTTCCTATGTACACCTGAACTACTTCAGCCCCATCAAAGTCACCTTGATTAGTAACATTGCAGGTTATTTTAATATTTTCACCTTTCTGGTACTCTTTCTTATCGGCCTTTATTTCAGTAATTTTGAAATTTGTGTATGACAACCCATACCCAAATGCAAACTGTGGTTTAATTTTTTTTGTGTCATGCCATCTGTATCCAACCAAAATACCTTCTTTGTATTCCTGATTGATACTATCGCCAGGATAAGACAACTTGCCAAAATGATGTGCTGCATTATCTTTAAGTTTTACAGGAAAAGTAAATGGCAACTTTCCGGAAGGAACAACATCTCCACTTATAATATCTGCAATTGCATTACCCGTTTCGTTTCCTAAATACCAAGCCTGAACAACCGCCTTTGCACTGCTTAGCCATTGTGTTTCCACAGCATTTCCGCTGATGAGTATTACCCCAAGGTTTTTATTTACATTTGCTATCTCCTTTATAAGTTCTTCCTGCCCAAAAGGTAAGCCATACTGCAAGCGGTCTTCACCTTCGCAATCCTGAAAATAGTTTTTATTTAACCCTCCTACAAAAAGGACTATATCAGCCTGAGCTGCTATTTTCAAAGCTTCTTTCTTTAATGAATCTTTGTTAAAACCATAACTCAACTCTTTGCCCCAAGTTGGTGGCCCGGATGCATACCCAAGTGTATGAATGACTTTGGCATTAGTAAACCGTTTTTTTATTCCTTCAAGTGGAGAAATTTCATACTGCGCCTTCAACTCAGAAGAACCGCCACCAATTGTCATAGAACGAGTTGCATTTTCCCCAATAACTGCTATCGTAATCTGTTCTTTAGTTTTTACTGGAAAAAAATTCTCTTCATTTTTTAACAAAACAATACCCTCTGTTGCTATTTTTCTGGCAACCTGGTGATGTTCTTTATTATTAAGCCTTCCTAATGGTTTGTTTTTATTCATGTTGGTCCTGAACATTAAGCGCAAAATTCGCCTGACTTTATCATCCAGAAATGATTCATCTATCTCTCCTTTCTCAATCATTTCCTTAAAAGGATCCGCCAAAAAATAATTATCATAAGCAAACTTCCTTGAAAAATTAAGCCCATTTGTCCATGTACCCATTTCAATATCAAGCCCGTAGAGTGCTGCCTCTTTTGTGTCATGAGTCCCTCCCCAGTCGGTTAAAACAACTCCGTCAAATTTCCAATCTTGTTTTAATATTTTTTCCAGCAAAATTTCGTTGTGGCAACAGTGTTGCCCCCTAAACTTATTGTAGGCTCCCATTATAGACCAGACTTTTGCTTCCTGAACAGCTGCTTTATAGGCAGGCAGGTAAATTTCGTGCAAAGCCCTGTCGCTCACTTCAACATTTATATGTCCTCGCCATTTTTCCTGGTTATTCAGGGCATAATGCTTCAAACAAGCGGCTACACCATTTTTTTGAACACCTTCTATGTAAGGCACAACCATTTTGGCAGCCAAATAGGGGTCTTCGCCCATGTACTCAAAATTCCGCCCATTTAATGGTGTGCGATAAATATTAACTCCAGGCCCAAGTAATATATCTTTTTCCCTGTAGCGTGCCTCCTCACCTATTGAAACACCGTACAGCGCTGATAACTCAGGGTTAAATGTGGCAGCCAGGCAGGTAAGCGCAGGAAATGCTGTTACAGAATCGTTTGTCCAGCCAGCATAGCCCCAATCGTCCCAATTTATCTCAGCCCTTACACCATGAGGACCATCAGACATCCAAATTTCAGGGATGCCCAAACGAGGAACCCCGGGAGAACTAAATTTTGACTGTGCATGGCACATCGCTACCTTTTCTTCTAAAGTTAGCTGTGATATTATTTCAGTAATTTTTTTTTCTATGCCTCCATCTAGCTGCGCAAATAGCGCTCCAGAGAACAAATAACCTATCACCAAAGAACATATTAATTTCTTTACCATTTTTTTATTAAATTTATAGGTTTAGCTTTAATCGTTTGTTTTTCATTATGTTGCAAAAAGGGCACATTTAACTTCTATTTATATGATTGTGCCAGCCAGTATAACCTACCCACTAATCATTTTCTTCATTTCTGGTTGGCCTAAAATATAAAGTGCACTAAAATATGCCTTTTATTGTTAATTACAGAATATTTAACATTTTTCACTTTATTGCAAGTTTTGCCAATAATGCAATAAAACAGTTTGTTTTATACCAAATCACTGCTTGCATAAATAAATTCATTATTAAAAAAAAACGGCAACCAAAAGCCTATTTTTTGGTTGCCAGCTATAAAATAAGTAATTAAACCTATTTATTAAAAAGGTGAACAATTTCTTTTCCAGAATAATTAATTGTCTCACCTTCACCAACTAACATCGAAACTTTTTTATCTTTTGATACAAAAACAACTTTAAATTTACGTTCCTTCAACATCCCTTCAAATTCACCTTCGCGATTGCCAATTGTTAATTTTTGGTCACTTTCATCCCATTTTATTGGGATTAATGCATATTTACCTTTCTCATAATTGTAGTTATCGCCTTCATCTTCGTACAGCGTAAATTCAGCATCATCACCTGTGTAAACATACAATGTAATTAAATCGGCTGCTTTTTGTGTTGTGTATTCTATTTCAGGGCCAATTGGTAAAATAGAACCGGCTTTTACAAATAAAGGCATACGTTCATATGGCGCATCAGCTTTCATTAATTTACCACCTTCAAAATAAGACCCTGAATAAATATCGTACCACCCTTTTGATTCTGGTAAATAAATTTCTTTTGAACGAGCCTGGTATTCGTACACAGGACATACCATTAAAGATGGACCAAACATAAACTGATCGCCAATATCATACACATTTTTGTCATGAGTAAAGTCCATTGCCAGTCCACGCATAATGGTGTAATCGTTTAAATAAGTCATGCCGGCAAGGCTATAAATATATGGCATCAATCTGTATCTCAACTTATTATAATACAACATCGACTGATAGGCTGGATGCCCTTCGGGCGCAATATTAAATATTTCGCGGTAGGGATACTGTCCGTGTACCCTAAACAATGGTGCAAATGCTCCAAACTGGTACCAGCGTGTATTTAATTCTCTCCATTCATTTAAATCTTCAGAACCTTCCTCAGCCGTTTCGTACCTTTTTTCTACACAAAACCCGCCAATATCCATTGTCCAATAAGGCAAACCTGCCATTGCAAAGTTAATCCCTGCAGAAATCTGTGCCTTCATATCTTCCCAGCGGGTGCCAATATCACCACTCCAGGTAACGGCTCCGTAACGTTGAATTCCAGCAAAACCTGAACGTGTTAAAATGAACACTCTTTCATCTTTGCCTAATGAACGTTGCCCTTCATAAATTCCTTTTGCATTCATTAAAGCATAAGCATTAAAATACTGGGTTGATGGCCCTAATGCAGTAGGTGTCATTAATTGTTTTCTGTATTCAATACTTGCGTTTGACTGAATATCTGGCTCTGTGGCATCCAACCACCAGGCATCAAATCCTTTAGGATATATTTTCTCTTTTAATTGTTGCCAAAATAGTTCGCGTGCTTCAGAATTATAGGCGTCATAAAAAGAACCGATATAACCCTGTGCAATCCAGTCGCGGACTGAGTCTTTAACTGCCCGTTGATACATCCAGCCTTTTTCATCAAAAGCTTTGTAATTATCAGTGGTATAGTAAAACTTAGGCCATACAGAAATCATGACTCTTGCATTTTGAGCGTGTATACTATCCACCATTTTTTTCACATCAGGAAAACGTGATAAATCAAAATCATGGCTTCCCCAACTATCCTGTGGCCAGTAGTTCCAGTCTAATACAATATTATCGATAGGTATTTGTCGTTTTCTGAATTCAGCCAAAACATCCAAAAGTTCATCCTGGGTTTTGTAACGCTCGCGACTTTGCCAAAAACCCATTGACCATTTTGGCATTATCTGGGCTTTACCTGTCAATGTTCTGTAATGACTGATTACCTCGTCCATTGATTCTCCATTCATGTAGTAGTAGCGAATTTCGTCACCCATTTCGGAATAAAAAGAAACATTTTTTTGTTCATCGGCAGGTATCGGCGAAAGCGCTTTTAAACCAATGTACGAAACACCTCCATCAGGAAGCCATTCCAGCTTAATTTTGTGTTTTTCACCTGATTTCATATCCACATTAAACTTTGCTACTGAAGGATTCCAAGCAGTTCTCCATTTATAAAACTGCAATTCTCCGTCTACCCATAATTTTGTATAACCTGCATAGTAGCATAAAAACCTGAACAAGCCTGTTTCATTTGCCTCAATTTCGCCCTCCCAGGTTATTTTTGCATTATTGAAGTTAAAACCTTCGGGGAAATTTTTAATGGTTTCAAGATTTTCGTAATCAATTATGTTTTCTACTCTTTCTAAAAAAACTTCGCCTTTATCTTTGTCATCAATATAGGTTACTGTTAACCCTCCTTTTTCACCTTTTTTATTGTAAAGTGTAAACTGATCGATGTTTGAATAAGGCCTCTTATCACCAAACCTACTTAACGAATAATTATCCCATAAAATGCCATAGTTTTTTGTTGAAACAATAAAAGGAATTGAAACTTTGGTATTGTATTGAAAAAGTTCCTCGTTTTTGCCTTTGTAATTCATTTCATCAGCCTGGTGCTGACCAAGTCCGTAAATCGCCTCATCATCAGGGGTTTCAAAGACCTGCCTTAAAGAAAATCCTTTTGTTCCTTCAACCTCAATACTTTCCAGAAGCTTTCCACCTACCTGTTTCTCTTTAACAACAGGTTCGCCATTTGCATTAAAAAAATGGACTTTGCCTGTGCTTATTGAAACTTTCACCATTGTTTTTGAGGTAGTTGCAATAAGGGTGTCCTCTTGCTCTTGAATGCTAAAACTGATGGTTTTATCACTTGGCACAACTATCAAGCTTTCGGCAGAACTAAATTGATCAGAGGCGCTTGAAATAACCTCAATAATGCTTTCGTTAACTGCTGTTATTTTTACTGCTTTTGCACCATTTTCTTCAATATTTGTTGGATAAACTATTAAACTGTTATCCTTAAGCAACCATTGTTTTTGGCTACAAGAAACTAAGCCGAAAATAATCAAAAGTGGTAAGACTAATTTTCTCATATAAACTAATTTTCTAAAATGAAGTATTTTTATAAAGTTATAAATTTTTTCTCAGTGTTTCAATCATCTATGACAACATCTGATAACTGACTTTTCACCTGGATATCTCAATAAACATATATCTGAAACACCACCTAAAAGTATTGACTTCACAAAAATAGAACTGTTAATTATTAAGCAAAAGAAAAATTGTTAATAAGAGCAGATTAAATGATAACAATGTGTGTTAATTTGTTAACTAAAAATACACCTCACGTTAACAAACACCACTTAAAACACTCAAATACAAAACCTTAACAACACCAAAAACACTAATTCGTCTTTTGGTATCTTGTTTCTTGTTGTTAAATTGTAAGGCAAGATTTGCCCTGATTATATCGAAAAAAATTACCTGAATTTAAGTTGTGAAATGAATAAGGCATACAGTACTTTTCCCAACCAACCCCAAGTTAAGTAATTTTGTCTTTCAATGTTATTAAAAAACCCTTGGTTAGTTTTGAGTTCAAACTTGCAAAAGAGTCTGAACCAAAAATTATTAAAAATTAAGTTATATTTGCCTATTGCACATTCATGAAAATGGATTATTGAACTGCATGTTTTTAATAACTAAAAAGCAAACCTAAACTAAGCATATTTTAATAAAGTTTATTGTAATGTTCCATTTCAAATCATTCGTATTTTTAATAATAGCCTTTTTGGTTGCAATTAAATTTTACGCCCAGAATGATAATAAAAGTTTTGAATTATATACCAACCATAATGGGCTGTCAAATAGCCACGTCAATTGCATTAGCCAGGATGCAAAAGGCTTTATGTGGTTTGGGACCGATTACGGACTTAATAAATTCGATGGTTTTAGTTTCACCACCTATAAAAACAACCCGTACGATAAAAAAAGCCTACCTAGTGATGAAGTTTCGGCCCTTCATTTAGATAAAGATGGGTTTTTATGGGTAGGGACTTATAACGGGCTTGCTAAATATGATCATCGGACAGGGCACTTTCAGAATTTTTTCATTAATGAGGATTCAATACATTATTACAAACCTGTTAGAGCTTTAACAGGCGATAATTCGGGTAAAATATGGGTCGGCACATCCGGTAATGGAGTAATGGTTATAGATGCAAAAACAGGAGTATACTTAAAGGATCTTAACCGTGTTTTAGCATCCAAAATTGGCAAAGAGCATGTGTATTCTTTATTAATTGATAAACAAAACAACTTATGGATTGGAACGGAAGGTAATGGAATAAAGGTTTTTAATATCGATTCGCAAACAGTAAAACACTATCAGGTTGGAAACACAGTATTAAGAGATAACTGGATATTAACTTTGTTTGAAGATGCAGAAAACAACATATGGATAGGTACAAGAGGAGGCGGTTTGTCGCTATTTAATACAAGAGAAAACAAATTCACCGACAACCTAAAGATTGAAAAAATTGTTCATGAAGTTTATTCTTTTGCATACAATACAGACAGTACTTTATGGATTGGGACAAATAATGGCGGGCTTATTACCTATGATTTTCGCAATAAAAAATTCAGCAAACATGCTACCTACGAAGCTGAAAATAACTTTAAGGGAAAAAGAATCAGGGTTCTTTTTCCCGATAAAGATGGTAACATCTGGTTAGGAATCCATCAATTGGGAATTGGATTAATGAAAAACTACAATTACCCTTTTCAGCAGTCCAGGATTAAGCTTCCTGAAGAGGTCACAATCAACAAGGAGTCTATACTAGGTATCCTGCTTGATAGTCAACAAAACTTATGGGTTGGAACTGATGGAAATGGCCTGATAAAATACAATATACTTAGCGGAAATTATAAAAGATATCTGCCTGAAAGAACTAAAAATTCAATCCCAAGTAATGTCATCAGGACTATCTACGAAGATTCTAATGGAAATATTTGGATAGGAACCTACAAAGGCGGACTTTCAAAATACAATAAAAATACAGATAATTTTTCAAACTTCCTTAATAAAAAAGATGATTTAAGCTCTCTTGGCTACAGCGACGTGATTGATATAGCAGAAGACAATAAAAAAAGGCTTTGGGTAGCAACCAACGGTGGCGGACTAAACTTAATGAACGAAGACGGGATAAGCTTTACCCGATTTACAACAAACAGCCTGACACAGCGCTCATTAATTTGCCACGATTGGCTAACTTGTCTTTTCAAAGACAGCAAAGGCTTTCTTTGGGTGGGTTCCTTTTGGGGCTTAAGCAAATTTGACACAGAACAGTACCTTTTTAAAAATTATTATAATGATCTAAATGACCAAAAATCATTATCCAGTAATATTGTTTTTGCAATAAATGAAGATAAATCAGGAAATATCTGGGTGGGCACTAAGCGTGGCCTTAACCGATTAAACCCCGAGACGAATGATTTCACCTATTTTGATACAGATGATGGGCTTCCTAATGAGGTAATTAACTCAATTATGGTAGACGGTAAAAATAATTTATGGCTTGGGACAAACAATGGACTTGCAAAATTTAACGTTGAATCGCATGAAGTTTTAAACTATTATTTTCAAGATGGGCTGGCCAGTAATGAGTTCATCCACAATTCGGCATACAAAACAAATAATGGCCAGTTGCTTTTTGGAAGTGTATATGGGTTTAATGCCTTTTCACCAGACAGTATTAAAGATGAAAATTACTTCCCTGAAACCCTTATTACAGATTTTAAGATTTTCAACCAAAGTGTTCCGATTGGGGAATTGGACGATGGCCGTACAATTCTTAATCAATCTATTGCTGAAACTAAAAATATTGAGCTGGAATATTCCGACAATAGTTTTTCTTTTGATTTCGTAGCTCTGGATTACACTCATCCTGAGCAAGTTATATATTCATGCAAAATGATTGGCTTTGAAGAAAACTGGAACTATCTAGATTTTAACCGGCGCTTCATTACCTACACCAACCTCGATCCAGGAACTTACACCTTTGTAGTTAAAGCATCCAATAAAATGGAAAAATGGGGTGATAATGAAACCAAAATTACCATTCGCATTCACCCGCCTGCTTGGCTTACAAAATGGGCTTATTTTATTTATATTATTGTAATAGTAGGTTCGGCGCTTTTTTTGTGGAAATTAAATTTTGACAGGATAAGAGCGAAAAACCAGGTGAAAATTGAACGCATAAAAAAAGCGCAAGAAGATAAGTTGAATCAATCAAAACTGGAGTTTTTTACTAATATTTCGCACGAATTCCGAACTCCTCTTACCCTAATTATAGGCCCTATTGAAACCTTAATTGAAAATGAAAAACTTAATGATGCAGTTAAACGATCGCTGCACATGATGTCGAGAAATGCACGCCGACTGCTACGACTTGTTAACCAGTTGCTTGATTTAAGAAAAGTAGAAAAGGGAAAACTTAAACTGGAAGCCCAACAGACAGACATAATAAAATTTGTGTATGAGGTTTATGAATCGTTTGAGCAGTTAGCAAAAAGTAAACGAATCAACTACCAACTTAAGAAAAACAATGAAAAGTTAGAGGTTTATTTCGACCATGACAAACTTGACAAAATTCTTTTCAATCTGCTTTCCAATGCCTTTAAATTCACACCTCAAGAAGGAAAAATTGTGATTAAAATAAGTACAAATCCAAATAAATCAAATGATTTTAAGAATGGCTATGTTCAAATCCAGATAAAAGATAATGGTAGAGGAATGTCAGTGGAACATGTGGAGCGGATTTTTGAACGGTTTTATCAATCACCTGCATCTGAGGGTTCTATTCAGAAAGGCACCGGCATAGGGTTGTCCTTAACAAAAAGCCTGGTGAATTTACATCACGGACAAATAACCGTAGAGAGTGCTAAAGGTGAAGGTAGTGTTTTCAGGGTAAAACTACCGCTTGGAAGCAGTCACCTATTGACTGATGAAATCATTGAAACAAGAATAAATGAGCATGTTGATGCAAATGCCCAGCCTGTTGTTCTCGAAGGATATGAAAACGTTTCATTTGGCTCAAACAGCGGCAAAATTGCAGACAATTCTGCTCCTTTGATCTTATTGGTTGAAGATAATGAAGATGTAAGAAACTATATTAAAAATGGTTTGATAGATAAATACCTTATCGAAGAGGCTGAAAATGGGAAAGAGGGATTGAAAAAGGCACACAATTTAATGCCGGATTTAATCATTAGCGATGTAATGATGCCGGAAATGGATGGAATTACATTTTGTAAAAAAATAAAAACTGAACTTGTAAGCTGTCACATTCCTGTAATTTTGTTAACTGCCAAATCTTCTATCGAACACCGGATTGAAGGTCTGGAAACAGGGGCTGATTCCTACATTCCCAAACCTTTTAATCCAAAACATTTGCTAATAAGAGTTGAAAAACTTATTGAGCTAAGGCAGCGGTTGAAGGAAAAGTTTAAAACCGAATCAGATTTTGAACCAATTCAAATGGCTGTTACCTCTGCCGATGAGAAATTTATGAAAAAAACAGTCGAAATCATAAAAGAAAAAATAGCCGATTCGGATCTTGGAGTGGAAAGTCTTAGCGAAAAGGTTGGTATGGACAGAAGCCATTTATATCGAAAACTTAAAAGTTTGGTAGGACAAACACCCAGTGAATTTATACGTACCATCCGGTTAAAACAGGCAGCTTACTTGTTGGCAAATGAAGACATACCTGTTTCTGAAGTGAGTTACCTTGTTGGCTTTAACTCTCCTTCTTATTTTGCCAGTTGTTTTAACAAGCAGTATAAAGAATCACCAACACAATACAAAGAGACTAATTTTAGAAAAGAATAGAAAGTTGAAGGGGTCATGCAAGTCTTTTTGATTTTAAGAACTTATACCAAACCGCTAGCATGTTAAATTTATTTTCTGTTACATGATAACCATTCGGTATTAATTTCAAGTTCATCATAATGTATGAATTGTCAATACATCAGGATCTGTCTCAATTTGCCTTTTATATGTCCTTTTTTTGATATTCATATGGCCTACACCTCAAATAAACACTCCTTTATTCAGTTTTTACTTCAACCGACTTTACATGGTTTCGGAAATATGCTATTATTGCAATCACCACCAAAACACCTACAGTAACAGGCACAAAGGTTGGGATGGGTAAAGGATCGCCTGCTGCGTAGGAGTGCAAGCCTGATAGGTAATAATTCACCCCAAAATAAGTCATAAGCACAACAAAAAAGCCAAATATTGAAAAAACGCTGTACGAATAGCTGTTATTCATGCCACGGATAAAGCGCATATGAACAATAAACGAATAAACAATCACCGTTATCAGGGCCCAGGTTTCTTTTGGGTCCCAGCCCCAGTAACGCCCCCACGATTCGTTGGCCCAGACTCCTCCAAGAAAAGTTCCGATGGTCATTAAATATAAACCAACAATCATAATCATATGGTTAACATTGGCTATTTCGCTTAGGGCAAGTTGTATCCTTTCAGCATTTTGTCGGGTTTTTAAAATCATTAAAATCAATACCAAAAGCCCAAGGATGGCAGCAATTCCGAAAAATGCGTAGCTTATGGTGATTACAGCAACATGTATTACTAACCAATACGATTTTAGTACTGGAACCAGGTTGGTTATTTCCGGATCCATCCAGGCTAAATTAGCTACCATTAGGGTGACCGAAGCCAGGATAGCAGCAGCAGCTAAAACGATATTCAATTTTTTCGCAAAAATAAACCCAAGTAACATTATTCCCCAGCCCAGGTAAATCATTGATTCGTAACCATTGCTCCAGGGGGCATGCCCCGATAAGTACCACCTTAACGCTAATCCATAAGTATGGTATAAAAACAACAATCCTAAAAGAACAGCCGAAGCAATGATTGGTATTTTTACTTTCATTGCTGGCCGTAAAATTCCTACAAACAGAATGATGAGTAAAATAAAACCAATTAGGCCATAATACATGTAAATATGCTTAAATATATTTGCATTTACATATTGTATCTCCAGTTTTACCCTTGTATCGGAAAGAATAATTTCTTCGGCATTTGTTTTCTGGAATTCAATCAAAGATTTAAGTACTTCATCTGCTTTTCTCCAGTCATTGCTTTGCTGAGCTTCCAGCATGGCATCATAATAATCCGAAAAAACAGAGGCAGCGTAGGCTCTTTTGGTGCTATCTTTTATTTCCCCAATTTGCGTTGGGATGAGCCATGGGTGATGGATGTCGCCAGGAACCGGAAAAACCTTTAAAAACTTACCCGAATAAACCTGATAGCATAAGTTTACACGTTCATCTACGGTAATAACTTCTTTGTCGAATTTGTCGCGCAGGGCCGGTTTTTTCTCAAAGGCAGCATCTACATAGGCTTTTAGTTTGTATTCGCCCTTTTCCATATTAACCAGCTGGTTAAAAGAAATATATTTACCTTCAAATCCCAATATTCTATTCAGCTCGGGGTGACTAATTTTTATCATTTTTACATCCTGCCAGTGCTTTGGGTTAAACATCATACCCAACATCACCTGATTAGGGGTTAGTCCCTCAAATTTTTCTTTACGTGCAACTTTTCTTAGCAGTTCGCTACTTAAAGTGTTGTATGGTTTAATACGTCCATCCAAATCCTGGGTTTGAACAGTACCAAATAGCTTAGCATGCTCAGCATCAATATTTTTAATTCCTTCTTCTTGTTGTGCAAATAAATTCTGACCAGAAAATAATGCAAACAAAATAATCAGTGATGTCAGTCTCTTTTTGTGTATTTCAGATGTTCTTTTAATTAGTTCTGCAAAGTGGGTGTTTTTATTAAAAATAGACCAAAACATACCAATTGCTAATAATAAGTAGCCCAGGTAGGTAATTATTGTGCCTGCTTTATCATGATTAACCGATAAAACGGTGCCTTTTTCATCCCTGTCGTAGGATGATTGATAAAAGCGGAAACCTTTGTGCTCCAATATGTTATTCATAAAAATACGGTATTCCATATTAATGTTTTCTTCTTTGTCGATTAGTGTTACTTCACTAGCATAGGATGATGGGCTGTTGGAACCTGGATACCTGTCAAGTTGAAAATCCCTGAGCTTGATTTCAAAAGGCAACTCAACTTCTTTTGCCCCATACGAAACCACAAATTCATCATCTTTAAACCGTACCAACACATTTTCGCCCTTTGCGCCATTGCTAGCTGGCACATAAACTGTTTTGCTTTCATCCGGAGAGTTGATGGTAAATTCCAGTAAATTATATTTAATG
>JBNKJW010000029.1:0-16259 GCA_050291445.1 Bacteroidales bacterium
AACGGCTGCATGGGTAAAAGAAATGAAAACAAAAATAAAAGTTGAGCTGCCATGCTTTTGCACCACTAAAGACTTACAGCAAAAAAGCTACCAGATGCTTTCTATGCTACGTACATAGCTCTTGTCAAACCAACTGAAAAAAATTATCGGGATGCACTTATAAAAAAACAACAGAAGGTTGATTGGGAAAGATGCATCATTTAGGCTAAAAAATGCATACAAGCATCAAGGCCATAATGTACAAACGTGCTCATTTCCTCCGAATTAAACTCTCTTGATCTATAAATTATGTTCATAAAAAAAATTCCGGAGTTAAAAAAGTGAAATTCCAATCAAAAAATTGCGTCAAAAATAAATTTATGAATTAATCAGGCTAGAAATTATAAAGCTAATTATTTTTGAGAGAAAACCTGTAATTTACAACCATCTTCCAGCCCTTATCCGGTGAGATATTTTAATCAAGAATGTGTTTTGCCCGGTAGTTCGGAATAAATCACCCATATCATCGGCATAGCTGAATGTTCCATATTCATCACTAGCAGTTTTTCCTTGCGACCAGACCATGTAAAAAATAGAGCCTGGAATGTATTCCCATCTTACAACAAGATTTGAGCGAAATTGTTTGAAGTTAAAATCAGGGTTATCAAAAGAATAATCGCTTTCGGCACTGGCAGATTCATATACACTATAATTATTGTTCTCTTCAGAGTATAAAATTTCATTTCCAAAGAGCCGAAACCTGTCGGTATAATTATCTGCTTTTGGAGAGGTTATTCGCTTGAATTCTGAAAAGTCACCGGCACTAACAAAGGGTGAAGCATAAAATTGGATGGTCAGATCGGGGGTAATATTGAAATCAACCCGTGCAGTGAGTGTAAATGTTTTTTGTGCCATTTTACCAAAAATGTACCTGGATTCATTATTGTATGAGAATTCGTCAATATATTGTAAGTCAGTACTGTATGATGAAAATCCTGGATTTAAAGAGAAGGAAATATTATCGATTGGTTGATAAGTGATTTTGGTAGAGTACCTGATGCTTTCCTGGTAATTTTCATTTCCTTTATTTCTTGAAACGCTTCCATTGAACCTGATTTTTTTTGTGTAGTTGGTGCCAAAACTAAACCGGTAATTCTGACTGCCGGGCATTTTCATTGAAGAACCTCCACGAAGCATCGTATTCGAGATATTTTCGAAATCAATATTATAGCCACCACTTATTGCCCATAGGTTTGTGAATTGCAACAACAAATTGATGTTTCCACCATTAAACAAGTTAACACTTCCAAAATCCCATCCAGACCATTGGTTCATATTAATATTAATCCTTCTGAAAACTGAGAAAGGTTTTGTTATGCTATAACCTGCCCACAAATACTGAAAAACAGTGTTTGCCTGACGCATGTAGCCCACATCGTTTAACTCCAACCCTGGTGAGCGCCAGGTGGTATTAAACCTAAACCGCAGACCACTGTTGGTTTGTTTCCCAAAAGAAATGTTTCCTCCATGTCCAGTAAGGGAGGTAAGGCTGGAGTCTATACTTAAATAATTGGCGTCTGGCCGCTGATAATACCTTCTTGAAGAGGTTTGCTGTTCCAGCATGGCTTCAGTACTACCATTTATTTTACTGGTGACCAACATTGCTGAAAGATAATATTTTTTGTTAAGAAAGTATTGTCTGAAATCAACTCCACCTGTTAGGGCATTGCTATTTAAATTATCCAATCCTGTATCTTTCAGCCTTCGGTGAGTAGTGGTAAACATACCACCGATAATCGTATTTCCTTTGTTGATATCTTTTTGTATTCTTCCAAGCAGGTAATTGGTGTAAGGTTCAACCACCTCTTCGTGTCTTTCACCTTCAGTATCAATTTCAGCAATTTCTTCGTTTGCAATGTTTTCAATTATACCAACAGACCAGCCATTTTTTGTTTTGCCTGTTAATTTAAAGGCTCCTATAATTCTGGTGTTATCTGGTATATCAGCATATTCATTATCACCAAGGTCGGGTTCTCCATGAGGTCGTCGGCCAATTCTTCGTGAGTAAAAAAGGTTATCACTGGACCATGGGCTGCCACCCGGAGTAATTTGGTAGTCTGTTATGTTTTTCCCTTCAATAAAAAATGGTCTTTTTTCGCTAAAAAAAGATTCAAAAGCCGAGAGATTAACCTCAGATGGGTCAGCTTCTACTTGTCCAAAATCCGGGTTGATGGTAAAATCAAGGATCATGTTATTGGTAATGCCAATTTTTCCATCCAAACCAATATTGTATGTAAGGTCTTTACCTGTAGAATAAGGATTGCCTTCCTCTTTTTCATATTTATCAAACTTTCCAACTACAAACGGTGCAATTTCAACCTGTCGTTTGGGTTTTATGCTTTTTATCCCTTCAATTTCACCATAATGACTAGTCCAACCTGGTATACCTGAAGGAATATGTTGCCATAATGATTTTTCCGATTCTCTGAATATATCCCTCACAACTTGCAAACCCCAATGTTGTTCTTCTTTTTGGCTAAACCTTAACTGGCTTAAAGGTATTTTCATTTCAGCATTCCATCCATCCTTGTCGACCGAGGTCTTTGTTTGCCAGATTGGATCCCAGCTGTCGTCAAAATCACCTCCATCGTTGGTCATAATGCCATCATTTTTTACACCTGATGCATTAACAAAAAAAACAAAAGCTGTTCGCTTATCATTATAGGAGTCAATGTGGATTCCAACCCGATCGCCTTCCCAACCATCTCTTCTTGTCATTCGCTGCTCAATTTTATCCGTTTCCGAGTCGTAGGCTTTTATTGCAACATAAATATTATCATTATCATAGATTATTTTAAAAGCTGTTTGTTGGCTTGGTTTTTTCCCATTTTGAGGTTGAAATTGGGTGAAATCACCTTCCCAATCAAAGTTTTCCCATATCTGATCATCTATAATTCCATCAATTTCGGGGGCAGGGCCTGATATTTTATTTGTTTTGTAGGTTTTGTTTTGAGCAATAGTACTAAATGTGAATAAACATAATAATACCAGTAGCAAAAATCTGTGATGCATTCTTGAATTTTTTGGATTTGCTAGTGAAACCCAATTATTATTCCAGACGGGTTAATTTGTTGATAATAAGATGGATGTGATTGGGGTGGGATTTTGGTTCTGTATCAAAAGCGAACATTCTTGTCCGATAGCGTGCAGTTTGTGCTTTGAGAACCAAATTTCACCATTTAAATTCCCCATTTTGAGTAGGGAAATAATGATAATTGTGCATTGTAATACTTATTTTGTCCTGTTACCTCTTGTCCAAGCCAGTCTGGTTTTTCAAAAACTTCATTTTCAAAAGCTAATTCAATTTCAGCAATCACAAGGCCAGCGTTTTCACCATGAAATTCATCCACTTCAAACAAATGGTTGCCTGCTTCTACCTGATACCTTGTTTTAATTATGGCTCCTGGTTCACAAATTTTTAATAATTCTTTAGCTTCAGCTACATCAATTTCTTTCTCCCATTCAAATCTTGAAATGCCCGATTTATTCGATTTTCCTTTAATAGTTATAAAGGCTTTTTGATCAGTAATTCTAATCCTGACAGACCTTTCGGGAACAGAGGAGAGATAAGCCTGTGTTATTTCAATACTTTTTATGGATTCTTTTTTGAAGTCACCCTCAACTAAGAACTTTCTTTCTATTTCTTTACCCACTATTTTTTGAAAAATTTCACCTCATTTATACAAAGAGACTATTTGTACTATTTTGCCACAAATGTAATTAAAATTTGAAGGTTTTACTGAAAGTGCGATTTAAAAGGGTAGTGGGGTCAAAGAAAGTTAAATATTATGGGTTTATGTGTGGTAAAAACAATTTTAATTTCTATGATTTTTATAATTATTATTCATAAACCCAATAACTTGTTATGCGCTTCTAATTTTATTAGTTACGATATTTAAAATTGCCAGTTTAAAATATTTTATATCTGTAGTTAAAGGGTTTTTCTCTTTTTCCTGAAGGTAAGTCCTCTCAGCTTCAATTGATTGTTGCATACCTTGTTTTAAGAGTGCTACGTACGGAGGAATGCATCCGGGTTTGTATTTTACACGCATTCTTTTTACGTCATCAGGATATTCAGAAAAGGCTCTTTTACTCAAAGGGCGAATTCCAACTAATTTCATTTCCCCTTTAAGAACATTTATAAGTTGAGGGAGTTCATCCAGCCAGTATTTTCGCATAAACTTCCCCCACTTTGTCAGTCTGAAATCATCAGCTGGCTTTCCTACTACAGAGTAACCGTTTAGCCTTAAAACATAATCTTGCAGGTATTCAGAAAACGGGTGCATTGTCCTGAACTTGTATACAAAAATAATGTCTCCATTTTTGCCAATCCTGGGCATTTTAAATAAAGGCCCGTAGGATGGATTAGGATTGAATGCAGGTTCACCGGTTTTCATTGCCACAAAATAAGTGAGGTTGTTAATCTCTTTATATTCAATTATTTCAAAACCGCAACTCACAAGACGACCTAGAACTTCAGCTTTTGAAATTGTTCTTTTAACTCCTGCAGTGATGTTAAAATAAATATTCTTAAATGATGATAACCTGGGCAGAATTCTGTTGATAATAAAATCAATAATAATAACAAACTGTCGAATAAAAGCCGGGTATCTTTTTCCAATACGTTTATATCTTTGGCTGCTTGTTTCAACGCAGCCAATGTACAAACCAGCATCATGAAGTTTAGAGTTAACAGCTTCGAAAAACTTATTAATGTAGCGCATATCATTAACTTTCTTTAAGTTAACAATGCCCAAAAGATTTTCGCCATTCAAATTTTCAATATTAAAAGGAGTTGTTGTTGCAGAGAGGTTAACTGATGAGTCATTAATATTAAGGTGTTCTTTTAAATAATTATAAACCTCAGCTCCAGCTTCTCTGGCAATTAGTTTCTCTCTGGTTGAAGCTTCTTTAGTAACCTTCCTGATAACATCTTGTTTGTTAATGACCGGAACTGGCTCGTGATTGATTGTGACCTGACTATCGCCATCAACAATTTTTTTATCATTTTTTTTAATTTTAACTCTTACCCAGCCATAAATAATCCTGAATGTGATGATCTCAAGAAAATAACATAAAACAATAGTTCCAAAAACAATAGCCCTTGAGTAGGCATTTAGTTTAAGGGCAAAAAGCAGAATTGATACTATGGATAATATGATAAAAGTAATAATGGTAATGGTTACCATTAAATGAATAGGCTTTTTGAAGTTGTTCAAATCATATTTCCCCATCACAAATGAAATAATTACCCAAATAATAGAGTAAATAAGAAATGGGGCAGTATATTGAGGTAATACTATCCTTATTGTAGCCGGTTTTGCCCATGCCAAAACAAGAAATGAAAAGCTAACAAGAAGTAAGTCAATTATTATAGTAAAGGTTTTATGATATTTGAAAAACAGCTGATTTAATTGCATGTTTTGAGTAGCTTTGGTTTTATTTAATGTGATTGTGTTGTCCATATTTGTTAATGCAAGTAAAGGAATCATTAAAAAAAATCAAAATATGTTTGATTAATGTTGGTTTATTGATTATGAGTATCCAATATTTAAACACCTCCTTTCCCCATTTACTATGCTTTTACTTTCTTTCCTGAAGAACTTACCTGTACCTGATTCTCAAACTGAATTACCTGAGGAACTTTTATTGGACTAAGCTTGTTTTTACAAGTATTGATAATTAGTTGCTCAAGTTTTACCTTATCTGTGTTATCATTAATCACTATTGTCGCTTTTATTTTTTCACCTAGAACATCATCATCAACTCCTTTAATAGTGCAATCAACTACATTGGGGATAGCTACAATGACCTCTTCGATTTCTTTTGGACTGATTCTTTCGCCGCCAACTTTTATTATTTCTTTTTTACGCGCAACTAGATAAAAGTATCCATCTTTATCTTTTTTTGCTAAATCTCCGGTTATTAGGTAACCATCAACAATTGTTTCGTTGGTCATTTCAGTAGCATTGTAATATCCTTGCATTATATTGTCCCCTTTTGCAGCAATTTCACCTACCTGACCATCTTGAATTTCATTTCCTTCACTATCAATAAGTTTCAATTCAACCCCAGGTATCCCAATACCTATTGAGCCGATTTTTTCCCTTAAATTTTCAGGTGGAAGGTAGGATAACCTTGCAGTGGCTTCGGTTTGACCGTACATGACATAAAAAAGTATGTCAGGAAAACTGTTTATGAACTCTTCAATAAATACTTTATGAAGTTTTCCACCTGCTTGGGTAACATATCTTAAATGCTCAAACTTTGTTTTTTTGAATGAGTCTGATTTTCTGAGAAGGATTTGAAAATGACTTGGAACTCCTGAAAATCCAGTACACTTATAGCTTTTAAGATCGTTAATCACTGTTCCTATTAACATAAATGTGTTATTAATAACAATGGAACCTCCTGCCCTTAAGTGTGTGTGCAATAACGACAACCCATAACAATAATAGAATGGTAAAACAATTAAAATTCTGTCATTTGATTCCAATTTTAAATATTGAACAATAGATGAAGTATTGGCAATCAAATTTTTATGGCTAATCATTACGCCTTTTGGAAAGGCAGTTGAGCCTGAAGTATATATTATTTCAGCTAACTTGTTCTCGTCGAAGTTATTCACTTCTGTATTTTCAAAATGAGATGTATCAAGTTTTTCTTCCAATTCTTGTTCATCGATCAACAAAATATTTTTTTCAGCTAAATTACCAGCAAACCTTTTTTGAATAAAAGCCAATGCTGGTTTTGTCTCGTCAATGATAAAATCAAGTGTTGATTTTGATGCTGCCGGGTTGATTGGAACACAAATGTTTCCGGACTTGATTATTGCCAAATAAGAAACAATAAAAAACTTTGTGTTGGTGCTGTATAATAAGATTTTTTTTTCAGTTCCATACTCCTTTGTTAAAAATGATGCTACCAGACAGGTTTTTATATATATATCATTATGAGTAGCTTGCTCTCGCTTATTTGCAATGAAAATTTCATTTGAATTTTTCGAGTTTTCAAAAAAGTAGTCGATAGCATTCATTTTTAACAAGGATTAGTTAGTTTAAAAATAGAAACTCTTCTAAAAGCTGTAATCTTTTATTGGTGATCTTCTTAAATAATCAGTTGTTCTTTTCTTTCTTTCAAAAGTTTTGTAAACATGTGCTATCTGATCAGCTGTTAAATCCAGTGCTTTTCCAACTTCTGCAGGCTGATATTCGTTTTCCCAGCCAAACCAAATAAGGTCTAGTAAATCAAATGGCAATTGATAGAAAAACTCTTCTTGTGTTTGCTCTGCAGTATAAGTATCAGTAGTAGGAGTCCTGTCAATAATTTCCTTAGGAACCTCCAGATATCTGGCTAGCTCGTATACCTGGCTTTTGTACAAGTCACCAATTGGCATTACATCAGCACCACCATCACCGTATTTCACAAAAAAGCCCTGCTCAACCTCATGTTTGTTAGGTGTTCCAATTACGGCGTAGTGATTAGCTTCAGCATGGTAATATAACATCGACATACGGCTACGCTGTTTAAAATTTGAAGCAGCCACAATTTGTAAGTACTCTTTTATTGGTAAAACCTTGCTTTTTTCGTTTCCATCTTTATCAATAATTGTTAAAGAGAAAACCGAAGGCATGTTTTGTTTAAGTACGTTTTGTTTAATGCTGATTTTTGATTTGTATTCAGCAGGATTATATTCCGGGAAAACCCGTGCCATAGCTTCATCCCTTCTTTTGTAACATCCAAAACCTTCCAGAGCTGCTGAAATATTTTCAGTAATTGTTTTTACTCCAAATTTATCAGCCAGTTTTTGTGCAAAGTTTTCACTGTCGGGGCTCGAATCTTTTTCAGGAAGCATAATGCCAATAACATTCTCAGGGCCAAAGGCTTTTACGGCAAGTGCAAAAGATACAGTGGAGTCAATACCACCACTAATACCAACAATAGCTCCTTTACGATTTAGTACGCTGATAACATCATTTCGTAGCTTTTTAATAATGTTATCACAGGTTTTTTCGACATTTTCTAATTTAATAATGTCTCTTGAAAATTCTTTTCTGCTCATAGTGTGATTGTGTTTTATCGTTTAAATTAAAAGTCATTTATTATTCTGCAATTTTCTAATTTGCTTTCCTCTGCAAATGCTTGTTTGTCTTGAAACTGATTGAAAAGCAAACCTGTTGATAAAATGGCAGTAAGTGCCATGTTATCAGTTTCCGAACCCGCTTTTCCTGATTTTAGCTTAGTTAACAAGTTAATTGTTTTATTACTATCAAAAATGTTTTGTTGGGCTATTTTCTCATTGAAAATATTTTCAACATATGAGGGTGCCCCTTCAGCAATAAAACTACTTTGTATAGGTGCCCTATATGCTTGCTTGGGGCGTTTTAAAATTTGCTCCGGAATTCTTCCCTGGGCCATTTTCTTTAAGAGGTGTTTCTCATCCAGGCCTTTCAATTTAAAATCTGGATTTAAGGAGGCACAAAACTCAATCAGTCTGTAATCCAAAAACGGATACCTTCCTTCAACCGAGTTGGCCATGGCCATTCTGTCGCCTTGAGAAGATAGCAGGTAGCCCGACATAAAAATGTTTATTTCAAGCGATTGTGCCTTGGCCAAAAAATCATATTTATCATAGCTTCCATCTAATTGATTAACAAGGTCTTCTACAGGGTTGTAACCTTTTAGCTGGTCACTAACATCCTTTGAAAAGTATTTTTTCACATGGTTGCCATTGTTCCACCTCAAAAAATGTGAATAAACAGGCGAATCAGTTTCTCCGAGTTTATAACCAAAAAAGAATTTTAGAAACTGGCTGTTGGCGTTACTTATTTGGGGAATATACGGATACAGCTTTTTTAGCAACAAAGGCCTTAACTTTGAAGCTGGTTCTTTAGCCCAGAAACGTCTGATTTTTGATTCTTTAAAAATATTATAGCCAGCAAGCATTTCATCTGCACCTTCGCCAGTTATTACAACCTTTATGTTGCTTTCCCTCACTTTTTTTGAGAGGCTGTACATAGGGGCTGGTGAAGTTCTTAGTATTGGTGTTTCGCTATGCCAGACCACTTCAGGGAAAATTTCTGCAATTTCAGATGAGTGTATCTTAAACCCATTGTGCCTGGTTTTATAATATTCCGAAGCAAGGTTTTGATAGTTTGACTCATCAAAGTCTTTGTCGGAAAAACCTACTGAAAAGGTTTGCAGCATTTCTGGTACTATATCTCTAATTAAAGAAGTTGTAACAGTTGAATCAAGCCCTCCACTAAGATAGGCTGCAACAGGTACATCAGCCCGTAACCTTATTTTTACAGCATTTGCAAGAATCTCTTCAAATTGTTCAACAGCTTGTCCAAAATTCATGTTGGCATATTTACCTTCATCTGGGAAACTTAGCTGCCAATAAGGTTTAATTGTCATTTTATCTTTACCAAAAATAAGATAATGCCCGGGTGGTAATTCATAAATCCCTTTAAATACTGTTTTTGGGGTTAAAGTTGTCCAAAAAGTGTAAATCTGTGATAATGCTTCTGGTGAGATATTCGCCTCAATATCAGGATGTTCAATTAGCGATTTTATTTCAGAAGCAAAATACAACTCCTTATTTTTGGTTGTATAAAATAAAGGCCTTATCCCAACTCTGTCGCGAATAAGAATCAGCTCTTTTGTTCTTTTGTCCCATAACGAAATTGCAAACTGACCATTAAGTTTATTTATAAAGTCAATGCCATATTCTTCATACAACAAAACAACAACTTCAGTATCGCTATTGGTTTTAAATCGATAGCCTTTTTTTGCCAACTCATCTCGTAATTCGATGTAGTTGAATATTTCACCATTAAAGGCAATCCATATTTGGCTTGTTGAATTTGTAAGTGGTTGTTGCCCTGTAGCAATATCAATAATGCTCAATCGAACATTTCCAATGGCCACATCTGGTGAAGAATAAATCCCACTTTCGTCAGGCCCTCTGTGTTTTATCCTTCCCAACATCTTTATCAGTGTTTCATTACTGATAGAACTGGGCGATTTAAATCTGGTACCTCCGGCAATCCCACACATCAATACAGGTTTTAATGGTTTAAATAAATAGATTGAATAGAACCAGGTATCAAGATCAATAACTGAATGGTGAGCTGGTTACTTTCCAAACTTAAGTTTAGTCAAATTGGTTTTATGCAACTTGTTTTTTTGTAATATAACTTATAATTGAGTTAATTGATTCAAAGTTCTCTACTACTAACTCATCATCATTTGGTTGAACATTTAACTCTTCTTGTAAAAAGTTAATCAATGCCATAAAACCCATAGAGTCAAACAGCCCCTCTTCAAATAATAGTGTGTCATTTTGAAGGTTGAAATCAGCAGTGATAGCTGCAGTACTTTTCACATATTCGGTAATTTTGGTCTCAATTGAATTGCTCATTTTGTATAGTTTAAATAAGTGTTGATTAAAAAATAGTGTAATACATTTTATGCGAAATTAGCATATTTACGATCACATGCAAGGAGCAATATGTGTATGATTACCAATATTTGTTTAATTGATTATTTTCTTGGACGAATGAAAATTTCACGGGCAAATTTTTTAACTTCAAAAAGGTTTTTTATTATTCTGAGCCAGGTTCAATATTAATAATCATTAAAATAAGCTGTTAAATATGCATTTTTGCCAAAAATAATTTACATTTGCGGGTTAGTTAAAAACAAAATTCACTAAAAAAACAGGATTATGGGTATAGGCGGTTTTTTAAATAAATTTTTAGGAAAGAAATCCGACCGAGATATTAAAGAGATTTGGCCATTAGTTGAGAACGTAAAAGAGGAATATGAAAATATTACCAAACTTTCGAATGATGAGTTAAGGGAAAAAACAGAATATTTAAAACTTCAAATTAATGATTTTGTTAAAGATGAGGAAACTGAGAAACTTCAGTTAAAAGCAAAAGCTGAATCGGAAGAAACAGATATCATTGATAGAGAAGACATTTATCGGCAAATTGATAAAATTGATGAAAAAATACTGGAAAAAATTGAAGAAAAGCTAAACGATATTTTACCAACTGCATTTTCTATAGTTAAAGAGACTGCAAAGCGTTTTACTGAAAATGAAAATATTGAAGTTGTAGCCAATGAGTTTGACAGGAAACTTGCTGCAACAAAAGACAATGTTGTTATTAAAGGGGATAAAGCAATTTATAAAAATAAATGGATCGCTGGTGGAACTGAAGTCACCTGGGAAATGATTCATTATGATGTTCAGCTGATGGGAGGAATTGTACTTCATCAGGGGAAAATTGCTGAAATGGCAACAGGTGAGGGTAAAACACTAGTTGCAACCTTACCTGTTTTCTTAAATGCACTTACCGGACGTGGCGTACATGTTGTGACAGTAAACGATTATCTTGCAAAACGTGATGCTGAATGGATGGGCCCCTTGTTCGAATTTCATGGTCTTTCTGTTGATTGTATAGACAAACACCAACCCAATTCCAACGAAAGAAGAGAAGCCTATTTAGCTGATGTTACTTATGGTACAAATAATGAGTTTGGCTTTGACTACCTCCGTGATAACATGGCTATCTCTCCAGAAGATTTAGTACAGCGCAAGCATCATTACACCATTGTTGACGAGGTTGATTCTGTTTTGATTGATGATGCCCGTACACCTCTGATTATTTCTGGACCAGTTCCAAAAGGTGATCAACAATTGTTTGGTGAGTTGAAACCTTACGTTGTAAAATTGGTGAGTGCACAAAAAAAACTTGTTACTCAGTTGCTTAGTGATGCTAAAAAACTAATCAATGAAGGCGATACTAACAAAGGCGGCATTTTGTTGCTTAGGGCATTTAAAGGCCTTCCGAAGAATAGTGCCATTATAAAATACATGAGTGAGCAAGGTATAAAATCGCTGTTGCTAAAGACCGAAAATATTTACCTGGCTGAAAATGCTAAGAGAATGCCTGAAATCACAGATGAATTGTATTTTGTGATTGAAGAGAAATCAAATTCTATTGATTTAACAGAAAAAGGGATTGACTTAATTTCTGCTGATGTTGATGATAGAGAATTTTTTGTACTGCCAGATATTGGTTCTGTTCTTGCCGAAATTGACAAGGATGCTGGTTTGATGGAAAAGCAGAAAATGGCTAAAAAAGATAAGTTATTATCTGATTATGCGATAAAATCTGAAAGGGTGCATACAATAAACCAATTGTTGAAAGCCTATGCCATGTTTGAAAACGATGTGGAATATGTGGTTATTGACAATAAAGTTAAGATTGTTGATGAGCAGACAGGGCGTATCATGGAAGGAAGAAGATACTCAGACGGACTTCACCAGGCCATTGAAGCAAAAGAAAATGTTAAAGTTGAAGCTGCTACCCAGACTTTTGCAACAGTTACTTTGCAGAATTATTTCAGGATGTATCATAAGTTGGCTGGTATGACAGGTACTGCTGAAACCGAAGCGGGAGAATTCTGGGATATCTATAAACTGGATGTTGTGGTTACTCCTACCAACAGACCAATTGCCAGAGATGATCGTAATGATATGGTTTTCAAGACTAAGCGCGAAAAATATAATGCAGTAATTGATGAGTGTGTTGAATTAACAAATAATGATAGACCCGTACTGGTTGGTACAACCTCTGTAGAAATTTCAGAGTTATTAAGTAGAATGCTTAAGATAAAAGGCATAAAACATAATGTTCTGAATGCGAAACTGCACCAGCGTGAGGCAGACATTGTTGCTGAAGCAGGTAAAGAAAAAACAGTTACAATTGCTACCAATATGGCTGGTAGAGGTACTGATATTAAACTTTCACAACATGTTAAGGATCAGGGTGGTTTAGCTATTTTAGGCACCGAGAGGCATGAGTCGAGGCGAGTTGACAGGCAGCTTAGAGGTCGTGCTGGTCGTCAGGGAGATCCTGGTTCTTCGCAGTTTTTTGTTTCCCTCGAAGATGATTTGATGAGAATGTTTGGTTCCGACCGGATAGCTAAATTAATGGACAGGATGGGCTTGGAAGACGGTGAGGTGATTCAGCATTCAATGATTTCAAAATCGATTGAAAGGGCACAGAAAAAAGTAGAAGAAAACAACTTTGGTATCCGAAAGCGTTTGTTGGAGTACGATGATGTTATGAATTCTCAACGTGAGGTGGTCTACAAGCAAAGACGGCATGCACTTTATGGAGAAAGGCTGAAAGTAGATATTGCTAACATGATGTACGATGTTTGCGATAGTTTAGTAGCCCAACATCATGGCTTTTCTGAATTTGAAGATTTTAAAATGGATTTAATCAGGGTTTTATCCATTGAATCGCCAATTGATGAAGCAGAATACCTGAAAATGTCTGCACAGGATATTGTTGAGAAAATTTACGATACGGCTTTAAATACTTACAAACAAAAAGTAAAAATAATAGCAGAGCAGGCCTATCCCGTAATAAAAGATGTGTATGAAAAACAATCGCACCAGTACGAAAATATATTAGTACCTATTACTGATGGCGCTAAGGTTTTTCAGGTTTTAGTTAACTTAAAAGGTGCTTACGAATCGGGTGGGGCAGAGGTTGTAAAAGCTTTTGAAAAAACAAGTATTCTTGCAACCATTGATGAGGCCTGGAAAGAGCATCTGCGTGAAATGGACGATTTAAAACAGTCTGTTCAGAATGCCACCTACGAGCAAAAAGATCCATTGTTGATTTATAAATTCGAATCCTATGAATTATTCAAAACGATGATGGACAAGAACAACCGTAATGTTGTTTCGGCCCTTGTAAAAGCACAAATTCCATTGCGCGATCCTTCAGAGGTTAAACAGGCCCATGGAAGAAGAAGGCTTGATATGAGTAAATACAAAACACAAAAATCTGAGCATGAAGGCGGACAAGAAGGCCAAAAGAAGGAGCAAAAACTTGAGCCGGTAAGGGTAGAAAAGAAAGTTGGGCGAAATGAGCCTTGTCCTTGCGGTAGTGGTAAAAAATATAAGCAATGCCATGGTAAGGCACAATAATGTCACAAAAAAATAGTTGAAATAAAAAAGAGGGCGAAGCCCTCTTTTTTATTGTTGTAATATTTCAATTTGTTGTTTCAATTTATTAAATGTTGTTCTGTTAACCGGAACTAATGGTAAGCGTAAATAGTCCTGGGTAACCCCAAGTATTTTTAGCGCAGCTTTTACTCCACCAGGGTTTCCATCAACAAAAAGTGTGTTCATAATTTCCAATAATTTGTGCTGGTAAACCAGAGCTTCCTTGAATTTTCCTTTTAAGGCATTATTTACCAGGCTCGAAAACTCCTTTGGGAAAGCATTAGCGGCAACTGATATAACGCCATCTACACCAATTGAAATTAGTGGCAATGTAAGCATATCATCACCCGAAATAACCATGAAATCAGCGGGCTTATTTTTTATAATGGTCATGATTTGTTCAAAATTTCCCGATGCTTCCTTAATTGCAACGATATTATCAAAATCTTTGGCCAGGCTTAATGTCGTTTCTGCGGTCATGTTAACGGCTGTTCTTCCAGGAACGTTGTAAAGAATAATTGGCCTGGGACTAACTGCCGAAATAGCTTTGTAATGCTCATAGATCCCTTTTTGGGTGGGTTTGTTATAAGCAGGGACAACCGATAAAATAGCATCAATACCTGTAAAGTTATAGTGTTTTATTGAACTGACTACTTCGTTGGTGCTATTTCCACCAAATCCGGCTACCACAGGTATTTTTCCATCAGCAAACTCAATTACAAAGTTTAATAAAGCTTTTTTTTCGTCTTTGTTTAATGTAACCGACTCTCCAGTTGTACCTAAAACCACAAGATAATCCACTCCATTTTCAACAATGTGTTTTAGCAGTTTTTCAAGAGACAAAAAATCTATACTTGCATCTTTTCTAAATGGGGTGATAATTGCAACCCCTGTCCCATTGAGTTTGCTCTGTATTTCCATGCATTAAAATATTTAGGTTTATTACTTTATTGTATTGATTATCAGGTGATAATAAAAAGTTTTTCCGCTTGCAATTTATGGATTATCCTTTATTATACAAAATACTAACTTGATTTCTAGGAAAAAAAATGAATAGCTTTTGATTTTAAGCAAATTAGCTGGTTGGTTTAATCTTAATAGATTCCAGGTAGTGTTTTATTTGCTCGATATACGTTAGGAGCTTTTCGGAATTATCTACCTGCAAAACAAAATCGGCATATTTAGCTTTGATATTATTATTTGTAATTTTAAATTTTGCACTGGATAAGGCAAAAATATAATGCGTAGGAAATAAATCCGCCTGGGTTAAGTCAAGCAATAGATCGTACCTCCTTTTCAGAAAATCACTTACAACTGGGTTCGTTGGTTTTCCATACCAATTGACTTCATCTAACCCAAAATAACTAACACCATTTTTATAGGGGAAGTAAGCAATTTGCTCACTCTTTGCTGTATATCCAATTCCAAAAATACGGATGTCTTTTTTTTCTGTATAGGCAATGAATTCTTTTGTTCTTTGATATTTCTCCCTGTCATCTGCATCAAAAATAAAGCCTGCTGTAACAGCGCTTTCAAAGTTCTGAATACTACTTTCTCTTTTTACAGATTTAAGTTCTTTGTTAAGCGCTACTATTGCCGCTTTTTCTTTTATATCACCTACTATTTTCACGCTACAATAATACAAAAAAAATAACTGAGTTTCTACACTTGCTCAAGTTAAAATAATCTAACCTTTTTTGTAATATTTTGATTATTAGTTATTAAAGTAAATTGCAAATGCTGGTTTGTTAGTATTTTGTAAATAAAACCCTTGTTTTTCTGCACTTTAGGAATGGAAAACCAATAGTGGTATTTTACTTTGGTAAATCATTTTTTTTAGGTTGTTTGGGAACATTAGTTTGTAAAATATGCTTCTTTTGGGAGATGTAAACGAAATAAGGTCGATATTTGATTCATCAATAAAGTTCTGGATGCCTTCTAGCAGATTTGGGTGATTAATCAGGTGGCATTTGATATCGGTGTTTGGGTACAAATTATTCAATGATGATTCCAGCTTAAACATTTGCATTTCTTTCCATGGTGCATTTTCGTTTGACTCAATATGAATGCAATTGAACTTAATATCAAAAGGTTTTGTAATGTCCAGTAGTTTGTTTAGGGCACTGTGGTCTGAGTCTTGAAAATCAGTTGCGTAGAGCATATTTATTTTGTCAAAATTTTTATA
>JBNKJW010000030.1:0-48651 GCA_050291445.1 Bacteroidales bacterium
AAATTTGATATTTCTGGTAATTAGCCAGGTGACAACACCTGGCTGGTGCACTTGTCAGGTGTTGTCACCTGACAAATTAGCTTTGACATGACACTAGGCCAGTTTGGAACATTGTAAAAATTATTCCACAATGGTTTTGTATATGCCGATCGACTGGTTGTTGTGTTTTGCGAGTTTACGAAGCGAAACAATTACTAACAGCGGCTCGGTATAGAAGCTAAAATCATTATGCATAACCTGTTTTTTTATAATGCAATAACGGTTTCTTTTTTTATACAATTTGCATTATACCTAAATTTACATTTGTAACAGAAAATAAATAGCAATGAAATTTCTAATTCCCAAAATGCCACTGTTGCTCATTTTTGCAGTAGTAGTATTTTGTAGTACTACACCAAATAAAATAGGGGAAGTTGATATAAAAGTTGATATCATAAAACCTCAGGAATACCTGGTTTATAAAACCGAATTCCCGCTTAATATTGATGGTAAAGCAGATGAAGATATTTGGCGAAAAGTGCCATTTACCCATTCATTTGTTGACATTGAAGGGGTTAAAACTCCCAAATATGAAACAAAGATTAAAATGTTATGGGATGAGCAATTTTTTTACGTTTATGCTCAACTGATGGAGCCACATATTTGGGCAAATTTATATCAGCGCGATACTGTTATTTTTTACAATAACGATTTCGAGGTTTTTCTTGATCCATCAATGGATACATATAACTATGGCGAAATTGAAATTAACGCTTTAAATACAGTCTGGGATCTGAATCTTGATAAACCATACAGAGTAAAAGGAAATGCTGATAACAGCTGGGATTTAGACGAACTGAAATCAGCTGTTAGCATTAACGGCACACTAAACAATCCTGATGATATTGATAGTTGCTGGACAGTAGAAATGGCAATTCCTATTGATCGAATTATGCAGCTTAAAAATGCTGAAAAAACATTTCCTGCAGAAGAAGAGCAATGGAAAGTTAACTTTTCCCGTGTTAATTGGGAGTTCGATTTAAACAATGGTGTTTACGATCGAAAAAAAGTTAACGGCAAGTACTTGCCCGAATACTATTGGGTTTGGAGTAATCAAGGGGTTATTAATATGCATGAACCGGAAAAATGGGGAATTATTCAATTTACAAACAAAACTACTGCTGCGAACATTGATATTAAAGCAGATAAAGACTTTTTACACAAACAAACAGCTTATGCTTTGTTTCGAAAAACACAGTTTGGCGATTTGAAAAGTATGCTGACAAAAAAAGAAGGTTTTACTAAACCATATACTGTTGAAGCAGACACTGTTATAGTCGAGGTGGTTTTTACCAAAACCAAGGAAGGTTTTGATTATACTGTTTCAGGTGAGAATAAATCTTTTATTATTGATGAAACAGGATATCTAAATATCAAATAGTAGGACTAACAGAAGAGCCCAATTATCCCCTTGGGGATAATTTAAAGATATATAAAACAGATAATTACAATGAAAAATACACTATTACCATTGGTTCTGGCATTTATAGTTTGCTGTGGTTCAAAAGATAATACAGCAAAAGAGGTGAAAAACAAAACTCACCAAATTGTTTTTGCCACATGGGCACATGCTGATAATGGAGACTTTAGCATACAGGATTGGAAAAAGAAACTTGATTATTACAAAGAACTTGGAATTTCAGAGGTATTGGTTAAAGGTGAGCCCAATGTGTTAGAACAAATCATTCCAATAGCAGGTGAAAAAGGCCTGAAAATTCACGCATGGATGTGGACATTAAACCGTCCTAATGATACGATAGCAAATAAACACCCCGACTGGTATGCAGTAAACCGCCAGGGAAAAAACTCTTTAGAATATAGAGCCTATGTTGATTATTATCAATGGTTAAGCCCTCATTCTCCCGAGGCAAGGGAGTACATTAAAAACAACGTACGAAGGCTGACTAAAGTAAAAGGTTTGGCATCCATTCATTTGGATTATGTCCGTTATGTTGATGTTATTTTAGGTGCAGATCTTCAGCCACAATACAATTTAGTGCAAGACCACGAAATGCCTGAATATGATTATGGTTACCATCCTTTGGCACTCGAAGGTTTTAAAAAGATTTTTGGTGTAAATCCTTTAGATATGGAGCACCCTGAATTAAGCACAGAATGGCGTCAGTACAGGTTAAATGCTGTGACAACTCTTGTTAATGAACTGGTTGAAATAGCCCATCAAAGTGGCAATAAAATGACTGCTGCCGTATTTCCTTTTCCCGAAATGGCGCGCCAAATGGTTCGTCAGGCATGGAACGACTGGGATTTAGATGCTGCTTATCCTATGTTGTATCAGAATTTCTATCGTCAAAACATTAACTGGATTGGTTTTGCAACGGAGCAGGGCGTAACGGATGTTGATTTTCCTATTAATGCAGGTTTATACGAACCAGCATTTAATAATGCACAAGAATTGGACGAAGGCATTCGTTTAGCCATAGAAAAAGGAGCCAGTGGGATTGCCATTTTTACGGCAGATGGCTTAAATAAAGAAAAGCAAGAAGTAATTAAAAAACTTAGTAAAGAATTTCATAAATAAAACGTTTAGTTTAATTAAATTTTGTTAATGCCAAGCTACATCATACAAATGTAGCTTTTTTTATGCCTGATAGTTTGCGATAATAAAGGGTGGGGGATTATTGCGAAAATAAATTGGAGGTTTACAACAAAAGATGCCCGCATCAAATTAAAATCACTTTACCCGAAACTTTACGCTTGACATGACACTAGTAGGTGCTTTTTTTTATCTTAAAACTTACATGCTTTATGTATTCCCTGTTGTAGGTGTATACAATATGTATTTGTTGGTCTGATGTTTGAATGATTGCAGGATAACTAAATTGCCCTTTATCCTGATTTTCTAAATCAAATAGTTTCTTCCATTTAATTCCATCCTTTGAATATTCTACATCGAGTCTGTTTCTTCCATTAAACCATTCTGTACCATGTTTTAGGGGGTTGTTTACCATCAGGGATAAATCATTACTGACCGAAATGGCATCAATCCCCGAGTTTGAATTAGGGACTGCAATTGAATCCATTCTGCTCCATGTGTCACCATTGTTCTTAGACCAGCTGCAAATAATTCTGTTGTGTTTGCTTCTGCAAAGCATTTGAATATCCTTATTCGCAAGCTGGATAAAGGTGGGCTGGATTACATCAAAATTATTTGTGTTTTTTACAGCAATGCTTTTCCACGAGTTGTTGTTTTCATTGTATTTTTCCACATGTACCCTCCATTCTCCATTCTCTTTTTCTGTACTGGAACCACATAAAATAATGCCATTTTCAATTTCAATGGGTTTGTTTTTTATGGGCCCTAGAATGTTTTTGGGCAAAAATTTGGGTTTGCTCCAGTTTTTTCCCATGTCAGAAGATTTTACCATAGCGCCAAACCATTCTCTTGGGTTTTTCCCTACCTTATAAAAAAGATAAAGTTGCTTGCTTTTACTCAAAAATAAAACAGGGTTCCAGCAAGGCAAAGTATCTCCGTCTTGGATAAATGGTTGAATTAGGCAAGTTGGTTTACTCCATGAATTTTTTGTAAATGTTGAAGTATAAATACCAACATCTTTAGCTCCCTCATGAGTTCCTCCAAACCAGGCGGCTAAAAGCTGGTAGTTCTCTAATTCAACAATGGTTGCAGCATGGCAATTTGTGGTAACTTTATCTTTAAAAATAAATTCAGAAGTGGTATTGTAGATTGGGATCTCCTCCGGTATTTGGTGCAAACAAGAGGAGGTTCCTGTCAAAACAACTATAATATGAATAATGCTTTTGAAATTCATCAATATTTGTCTTTTACTTTGTTAATTCAGAATAAGGTCTGTCGATTGCTGCGCTACCAAAATCTTTGTTAGGGGAGCTTCCCATTACCAGTGTTAAATTGCCTCCATCCATAATTTCATCATAAGTGATGTATGATCTGGTTAATGGCAAACCATTCAGGCTGGCACTTTGTATGAATATGTTTTCATTGCTTTGGTTTTTTGCATTTATGGTAAATGATTTTTCATTCTCAAGGATAATAGTTGCTTTTGCAAATAATGGTGAACCTAAAACAAATACCCCATTAGCCGGATTTACCTGATAAATGCCCATTGATGAAAGCAGATACCATGCCGACATTTGTCCGCAGTCTTCATTTCCACACAAACCATCTGGCTTGTCTGTGTACATTTCGTCCATTATTTTACGGACAAGTTTTGCCGTTTTCCATTGTTCACCAGCATAAGAATAAAGATAGGGGATATGATGTCCAGGTTCATTCCCGTGGGCATACATTCCAATTAGTCCGCTGATGTCCGAAGAAGCCTGTTCTCCCATATCGCCGTTTACAATAAATAAGCTGTCCAGTTTTTTTATAAAGGCTTCTTCAGAACCAAATAAAGCAATCAGCCCTTTTACGTCTTGAGGTACCAGCCAGGTGTATTGCCATGCGTTACCTTCTGTGTAATCGCCCCATTCGTGGATAGAATAAAAAGGGTTAAACGGAGTGCGGAACTTACCATCAGACTTTTTTGCTCTCATAAACTGTGTTTCTTTATCAAAGTATTCTTCGTAAGCTTTCGATCTTTTCTTGTAGTAAGTAGCATCTTCTTTTTGGTTTAGTTTATTTGCCAGTTGAGCAATACACCAATCAGAAATTGCATATTCCAAAGCTTTCGAAACCGATTCTTTTTCTTTGTCGCAAGGAATGTACCCTGTTTCTTTTAGGTAGTTAACACCATAATCATCACGCATCGAAGAGGCCTTCATTGCCTCATAAGCTAGCTTTTTATCAATGTTTTTAATGCCTTTAAAAATGGCATCAGCCACTACTGGTACAGCACTGTAACCAACCATGCAATCTGTTTCGTTACCATGCAAGGCCCAGATGGGAAGTTTCCCCTGCTGTTGATATATTGCCAGCATTGAATTCACCATGTCAGTAACCCTGTCTGTTTGGGTGAGTGTGTAAAAAGGATGAGCCGCTCTGTAGGTATCCCATAACGAGAAAACAGAGTAGTTGTTGAATTTGGCTTTTTCATATACTTTTTTATCTGTTCCACGATAGTCACCATTTGCATCATTAAAAAGCACAGGAGCTGTGTATGCATGATACATTGCTGTGTAAAATGTTCTAAGCTGAGCTGAGTCGGCGCCTTCTATTTCAATTTTTGAAAGTTCTTTGTTCCATTTGTTTTGTGCCTGCTTTACAATCTTGTCAAAGTCCCATCCAGCGTTTTCTTTTTTAATGTTATTCAATGCGTTCTCTTCACTAACAGGCGAAATACCCACTTTAAGCATTATTGTTTCCTTGTTTTTTGTCGGGAAGGAGATAACAGCCATCAGACTGTCCGATTCGGCAGCAGTTTCTGGCAGGGCTTTATCAATTCTAAAAAGTTTCAAATTGTCAATTGGTTTCGAAATACGAATGGCATAGTATAATCTTTGATCTTTAGCCCATCCTGTCGAAAATCTGTAGCCAGTTATAGTTGAGTCGTTAACCAGTTTAAGGCTCGATTTAGAAGGATGATCCCAGCCAATACCTAAATCAAGATTGATAGCAATGTGCGATTTCTCGTTTTGTGGGAAAGTATATTTGTGAAATGCAGTACGTTCTGTTGCTGTTAGTTCGGCTTTGATATCATAAGTTAATAAATTCACACTATAGTAGCCCGCTTTAGCTTCTTCCTGAACATGCGTGTATTTAGATGCATACCCGGCCATTGGTTCCTTTTCAGTTCCGGGCGAGACCTTTAATTCTCCAGTGTATGGTGTAATAAGTACATCACCAAGATCGCCAATACCTGTTCCGCTAAGGTGGGTTTGTGAAAAACCGGTTATGATAGAATCAGAATAGTGATAACCAGAGCACCAGTCCCATCCTTTAATATAATTGGTTGGGCCTACCTGAACTGCCCCAAATGGCACGTTTGCACCAATAAATACGTGGCCATGGAACCCAGTGCCTATATACGGATCAATAAAATCTGATAATTTAAGGTTGTTATTTCCATTTTTTGAGGTAGAACAGCTAATCAGAATTGTTCCTGCTATCAAAATAAAAATAAATTTACTGATAGATAATTTCATATGATTATTATTTTACGTTGTAGTTATTAACCAAATTTTTGAAGTTTTTACAATGGTGAATATAAACCATTTATCGTATCACAAAGTTATGCTTTAGCACTGCTTCGTTGGCATTTTTAGAGACAAGTATTTTGTATTCGCCCTTATAAAGTTTCCATTTGCCCTTTTTTAAATCCCATTTCTGTAAATCATTCGTGTTAATAGTAAAATCGATATCTTCAGAAGCGTGAGATTTTAAAGAAATACGTTTAAACGCTTTTAGTTCTTTTATCGGCATTCTTTCCATGCCAGGATATTGAATGTAGACCTGAACAACATCATCAGCATCATACTCGCCCGAGTTCTCAACGTTTACCTTGAAAGCTATTTTTTCCCCTTCTTTAAATTTAATTAAAGGTTTTTGTTTCCAAATATAGTTGAAAGTAGTGTAGCTTAATCCAAAGCCAAACGGATAAGCTACTTCCTTTGTAAAGTATCTATAGGTTCTGTTGACCATGCTGTAGCTTTTGTAATCAGGTAAATCGTTAATCGATTTATAAAAAGTTATTGGTAATTTACCCGAAGGAGAAACATCTCCAAACAAGATGTTGGCCAATGCATTTCCACCTTGTTCGCCCGAATACCATGATAAGATTACAGCATCGGCATAAGGCTCAATTGCTTTAACATCAATTGCACTTCCGCTTGTTAAAACCACAATAATAGGCTTGTTGTGATATGCTCTCATGGCCTTTAAATAAGCCAAATGAGCTTTCGGGATGCTAAGGTCGGCTTTATCTCCTCTGTTTTTAGCCAGAAAAGCGTCTCCATCTTCACCTTCCATTAAAGGAGTTAAACCAAGAACAAGAATAGTTGCATCCGTGAAGCTGGCAGCCCAGGTGCCTCCAAAATGAGTGGTATCGGCATAGCTACAACCAAAATCATATTGAACAGATGTTGACGGATCAGATTTTTTTACTAAACCTTCAATGTAAGTCACCATATTTTCCGATACGCCATGATAGGTGCCAACTAATGTGCTTATGTTAGCAGCATTTTCTCCGGCCACCATTAGCGATTCTGTTTTATCCCGGTCTAAAGGAAGGATGCCGTTGTTTTTTAACAATACCATGCTTTTTTCTGCAACCTTTAAAGCAAGGTTAATATGGTATTGATTATTGATACTGTCAGCGCCGAATGTAGTATAGGGCGAATTTTCAGGTTGGTCATACATGCCCAGCTTTAGTTGAGTAATAATAGTAGTATAAATGGATTTATTAATGTCTTCTTCAGTGAGTAAACCTTGTTTAATAGCTTTCATGGCATCGTTCTGAATTAGCGTGGAACAGTCCATGTTCACTCCAGCTTTAATTGCTTCAGCAGCTACTTCAACACTAGTTGGCGTAGTTTTATGACGTAAATAAATATCTTCTAAAGCACCACAATCGGTAGTAATTTGACCTTTAAAACCCCATTCTTTGGTTAATATCTTTTTTAAAAGGGTAGGGCTTGTACAACAAGGTTCACCATTAAGCCTGTTGTATCCACACATGATGGCAGAAACACCATTGTCAACCATGGTTTTAAAAGCCGGCAAGTATGTTTCTCTTAAATCCTTTTCATCAACAATAGCATTAAATTCATGCCTGATAGCCTCAGGACCGCTATGTACCGCAAAGTGTTTAGCACACGAAGCCACTTTGTATCTTTCGTTGTCTGTTCCTTGTAAACCTTTAACAAAGGCACTACCTATTTGGGCGGTTAAAAAAGGATCTTCGCCATAAGTTTCTTGTCCGCGTCCCCATCTTGGATCCCTAAAAATATTGATGTTTGGAGTCCAAAAATTGATTCCCAAGTATTGCAAGTGCCTGTTTTTAGTAGTAGATAAGTTGTATTTAGCACGTCCTTCTGTCGAAATTGCATCAGCAACCAATTGAGTTAAATTGGTATCAAAGGTGGCTGCTAGAGCAATAGCCTGTGGAAAAACAGTAGCTTGGCCGGCTCTTGCGACACCATGTAAACCTTCATTCCACCAATTATATGCGGGAATTTGCAGCCTTTCTACAGCTGGAGAATTAAATCCCAGAAGCGATATTTTTTCTTCTAAAGTTAATTTGTTCAATAAATCCTGGGCTCTTTCTTCAATAGAAAAGTTACAGTCTCTGAATTTATCTGTTTGAGCCTTTAGTTTAATAGATAATAAGATGATACCAGCAGCTAATAAGCCGATTTTTAATTTGTTGAATCGCGTTTTGTTTATCATATCAAATTGTATTGTCCTTAAACTACTTCTAATGGAATTTATAAATTATGTAGATGACTTTGCTTAAAGTGTGTTAAGAGATTCTTTTAAAACAGAATACGGCAAATATAGTAAAAAGATTAAAAAAATATTAATACTTTTATAAAAATTTTACAAAAGATTTGGATGATAAGTGAAAATATGTTTATTTTACATTGTCATTGTGAAAAAATATTGTTTGATGAGTAATTTTAAGTTTGAGACAGATTTTATAAACCAGATGGCTGGTGTGGAGAGGAAGAAATATGTGCAGCAGATAAAGATTGCCAAGACAATGTACATAAATGGCCCACAGTCTACATCCATGTTGTGTAGGCGGTTAAAGATTAGTACCCCTAATATGATCGCCATTTTGAATGATATGGTTGAAAAAAGGATTGTAGAGAAAAAGGGACAGGGAAAATCCATCGGTGGCCGAAAACCAGATTTATATGGTGTAGTCGCTGATAGCTTTTATGTAATGGGTGTTGAAGTTGGCATTTATAAAACAAGGATTGCCATTTTTAATGCCAATAATGTAAGGTTAACCCAAATAGAAGAATATTCCATTTTTTTAAATAGCGAAGAAGAAACACTTGATCTTATTGTAGATACTGTTAATACTTTTATTGAAAGGTCTGGTGTTGATAAAAAGAAATTGCTTGGGATAGGTTTTAGCATGCCTGGTTTGGTTGATTCAGTAAAAGGAATCAATTATACACATTTAAATTATGGTGATAAACCTGTTGCCGAACTGCTTGAAGAGAGAATAGGCCGTCCTGTTTATATAGAAAACGATACCAATGCAATAGCACTTGCAGAGTATCGATTAGGTTGTGCCAAAGATAAAAAAAACGTTTTGGTTTTGTTCCTCGATTGGGGTATTGGATTGGGAATGATCCTCAATGGAAAGTTGTATAGGGGCGCCTCTGGATTTGCAGGTGAATTTGCACATATTCCAATGGTCGAAAATGGTGTGCTTTGTCGCTGTGGTAAGTTAGGGTGCATGGAAACAGTAGCATCCGGTATTACAATTCTGGAAATGGCTAAAAAAGGTGTGCAGGAAAAGAAAACATCAATATTGTTAGATGAAAATCAACCTGACTATAAATTTTTAGGATTAAAAAGTGTAATAAATGCAGCCTTAGATGGGGATCAGTATGCTATTAATATATTGGAAGAAACAGGTAAGAATTTAGGAAAAGGTATTTCCATACTAATACAGCTTTTTAATCCTGACTTAATTGTGCTTTCTGGCAAACTTGCCGAATCAGGAGAGTTTATTACAACGCCAATAAAGCAAGGGATTAACACTCATGCAATGAAGCAGATTAGTGAGCATACGGATGTTGTTGCTACGGATTTTGGCTATGAAATTGGCGTGTTTGGGGCTTTGGCAGTTATTATTGAAAATGTTTTTGATAAGTATATTACTAGTGTTAAGTCACATCTTAAATAACGGTTTCAATTATCCGCTTAGCGGGTTTTTAAGTTGTGTAATTAGCTTATTTCTAATGCTTAGCATTTTATAATCAGACCCGCTTAGCGGTTTTTAGAATATTTTTGATAAGTATATTACTAGTTATGGAAACTGATATGGACATTCTCTTAAAATTGGTGTGTCACAGCTTGATTTTATCCTGTAAATGATTAATGCAGAGAAATTTATTTTTAGAGGGTTATAGTTGAAGAAAGATGAAATTAATTGTTAAAGATGAAAAACGATATATCTAAATTATCAAAAGTTGAGAAGGCTTTTTTAGCTGAATCGGTACTAAAAGAATGTACCACAGAGATACCATATGTAGTAGTTGGCGATTTCCCAAAATTGGGACTGTTTACAGCTTTACGTTTTTTGGAATGGGTTTCAGAAAATCCGGAGGGTGTAATTAGTCTGCCAACTGGTAAAACACCAGAGTTTTTTATTAAATGGACAAAGTATTTATTAAAAAACTGGGATGAGAAACAAGTTGTTGCTATACGAGAAAAATATGGATTGAAAGATGTAAAACAGCCAGTACTGTCTGGGTTACACTTTGTTCAAATTGATGAGTTTTATCCAATTGCATCTAGTCAACATAATAGCTTTTATAACTATGTGGTTAATTTTTATTTAGAGAATTTAGGCCTTGATAAAAATAAAGCACTGTTGATAAACTGCGATGAGATTCCTCTGGCTGAAGGAAAGAATTTTGAAGAGGTTTTTCCAGGAGGAAAGGTTGATTTGTCGTTACGTTACAAAGAGAGTAGTACCCTGGAAGAGAAACTACAGCAAGCATCAATTTTTATGATAGACCAATGGTGTAGTGAATATGAGCAAAAGATTAGGGATAAAGGTGGTATTGGGTTTTTCTTAGGAGGAATTGGTCCTGATGGGCACATCGCCTTTAATGTCAGGGGATCTGACATGTATTCTACCACCCGTTTAACAGAAACAAATTTTGAAACACAAGCAGTTGCAGCAGGCGATCTTGGCGGTATTGAAGTTTCAGCTAACAGGCTTGTTATAACTATTGGTTTAGAAACAATAACATTTAATCCGCAAGTTACTGCTATTATTATTGCTGCAGGAGAAGCTAAGGCCCAGGTTGTGAAAGAATCTCTTGAACAGCCAATGACTAATATTCATCCGGCAAGCGTTTTAGCAAAATCTATTAATAGTCGGTTTTATTTAACAGAAGGTGCAGCTACAAAATTGGATGATTACGTTGATTATAGCTATAAAAATGGCGAATGGACACCTGCGAAATCAGAGAAGGCCATCATCAATTTATGTAAAGAAATCAATAAATATGGTCATCGTCTTTTATTAGAAGATTTAAAAAAGGACAAGTATTGTAAGATGATTCCGGCTCTTTCTGACAAAACACCAGAAACTGTTGTTCGTTCAATAATCGAAAAAATTGATAAAGGCTTAAGAGTAGAGAAAAATCAAAGATTTTTATTCACTGGCCCACATCATGATGACATTTTACTAGGTGTGTTGCCATTTATAAGTCACCATATTCAGGAAGAAAGCAATAAATTTAACTTCGCAGTCTTAACTTCTGGATTTAATGCAGTAACAAATGCATTCGTTATTAAGTGTCTGCGAGATACCAAAGTCTTATTAGATAAAGAAGATGTCCACATGGTAAAATATGCCGATTTCTTTGAGTCGGGATATAAGTATAAATGGGATAAGGATGTATATCATTATGTTACCAGTTTGGCTGCTAATGATAAATATCAAATGAACAGGGGTGTTTGTCACCGTGTTATCAGGGCTTTAACCGAAACTTATAAAGTTAAGGATGAGAGTGATCTAAGAGATAAAATAAATGAGGTGTTAACGATTCTTAAGAACAGCTACGATGGCGAAAAAAACCCTCCTGCAGTGCAAAAAATTAAGGGGATGATTCGTGAGTTTGAAGAAGAATTGGTCTGGGCTCATTTTGGTGTACCTGTAAAAGACATAACACACAGTCGTTTAGGTTTTTATAAAGGAGATATTTTTACAGAACAACCCGAAAAAGGTCGGGATGTGGCTCCTATTCTGGAAATGATTAAAAAAGTTGATCCTACTGTTATAAGTTTGGCTTTCGATCCGGAAGGTTCTGGGCCGGATACTCATTATAAAGTACTTCAGGCAATAGCTGAAGCATTGAGAGAGCTGCAGAAAGAAAAAGATTTGTCTGAAATAAGAGTTTGGGGGTACAGAAATGTTTGGTTTAAGTTTACTCCGGATGAAGCAAATGTTATTGTTCCTGTTTCCTTAGGTGAAATGGCAATGAACGATAAAATTTTCGAAAACTGTTATTTAAGTCAGGTTGATGCATCTTTCCCAAGTTTTGAATTAAATGGCAAGTTTAGTTCATTATCTCAGCGTATTTGGGTTGACCAACTAAAAACCGTTCAGTTGTTATTGGGTAAAGATTATTTCTATCAAAACAAGAATCCAAAACTACGTTCAGCGCATGGGTTGATCTTTGTTAAAGAAATGACAGTGGAAGAGTTTCTTGGTTATGCACGGGAATTGGAGAAATCAACAGAAGGTGAAATTAAACTTGACTAATTGCTTATTAATTAGTATTTTAATTAGAAGGATAAGAAAAAGTATTATTAGGGTATAACAATCAGAATGAAAAAAATATGGTGAGAAAAAACTATATAGGCGTAGACATTGGTGGGACAAAAATGCATTTTGCCTATGTTGAGGATAGTAAAGTTGTTAAACAATTTAAAACTTCAACAGATGCTTATAGATCACAAGATGAAATCATCAACGATTTAAAAAAGAATATTGATGAATTAATTGATGATAAAGTTGAAGGTATTGGATTAGGTGTTCCAGGATTAGTAGATGTTGAGGACGGGATTGTTTATGATGTTCAAAATATTCCTGCCTGGACGGAAGTTTCTTTAAAGGCTATTTTATCTGCATATTTTAATCTTCCTGTTTTTGTGGGTAACGATGCTAATTGCTTTTTATTAGGAGAAAAATATTTTGGTAAAGGAAAACAATATAAAGATCTAGTCGCTGTGGCAATGGGGACAGGTGTTGGTGCCGGAATCCTTGTAAACAATAAGCTCCATGTAGGTAATTTATCAATGGCAGGAGAGTTTGGTGGAATCAATTATAAGGATTTAGATTTTGAAAGCTATTGTAGTGGTAAATTTTTTAAACGAACCTACAATGCGGAAGGCAAAGATTTAGCCGAAAAAGCAATAAATGGAGATGCTGAAGCAATGAAAGCTTTTGATTGCCTGGGAGAGCATGTTGCTCATTTAATAGAAACAATAATTTATGCTTATGGTCCTGAAGCAATTATAATTGGAGGCTCATTATCTAATTCATTTTCATTATTTGAGTCAAATATGAAGGAGGTATTAAAGAAGTTTCCTTACCAAAATGCTTTGCAAACAACAACTATTATTCCATCTGATAATAGTGATATTCCAGTTTTAGGAGCTGCAGCTTTAGTCCCGTATAATTTATAACAGAACCATATTCAATAAGTTAATAATGAAGGTGTTAAATCTATTTTCAAAACTATTTTCACTGCTTGGTATTATTGCCATTATAAATTTTAATGTACAGGCTCAGGTAAGCATTATTCCTGCACCTAATCATTTAAAATTGGGTAATGGATTTTACAAGTTGGATGAAACAGATGTAATTGAATTTACAAACGATCAGGTTAAACCATTAGCTGATTATTTAAGAGAACAAGTTCTTACATTGACAGATGTTAATGTGAAAATTGCTCAAAGAAAATCAAATCAAAAGGGAGTTAACCTATTGATAGATAGTTTAATAAGTGATAATTCCGAAGCGTATACTTTAGATGTACAGAATGATTATATTAAGGTTGTTGGAGCTTCAAAACAAGGCTTAATGTTTGGTATTCAAAGTTTGTTACAAGTTATCTATCCAAATAAAAAACAGGGTGATGTAGTTGAGGTTCCGGTCTTGAAAGTTATAGATCAGCCATTATTTAAATGGAGAGGGATGCACCTTGATGTATGTCGTCATTTTTATTCTGTAGAATTTGTTAAACACATGCTTGATATGATGGCAATGCACAAATTAAATACCTTTCATTGGCATTTAACCGACGATCAGGGATGGAGAATTGAAATCAAAAAATATCCAAAACTTACGGAGATAAGTTCGGTTCGTAAAGAAACAATGGTTGGTCATTATGTTGAGAAAAATCAAATATTTGATGGAACACCTTATGGTGGATTTTATACACAGGAACAAATAAAAGAAGTTGTGGATTATGCTACAAAACTTTGTATTACAGTAGTTCCTGAAATTGAGATGCCAGGGCATGCAGTTGCGGCATTGGCTGCATATCCTGAATTATCATGCACTGGTGGTTCATTTGATGTTTATACAAAATGGGGTGTTAGTGATGATGTTTATTGTGCTGGAAAAGAAGAAACATTTGAGTTTTTGCAAAATATTTTGAGCGAAGTAGCAGCACTTTTTCCGGGACCATATATTCATGTTGGAGGAGATGAATGCCCTAAAAAAAGATGGGAAAAATGTCCGTTTTGTCAAAAACGAATGAAAGAAAATAATTTGAAGGACGAGATGGAACTTCAAAGTTATTTTATTAAGCGAATGGAAAAATTCATTGCTTCTAAAGGGAAGAAATTAATAGGCTGGGATGAAATCTTGGAAGGAGGGTTGCCTGAAAGGGCTACTGTTATGTCGTGGAGAGGGTATGAAGGGGGTATTGAAGCTGCTCATACTGGGCATGATGTAGTGATGACCCCAGGAGGATTTTGTTATTTTGATCATTATCAAGGTAAAGAAGAGTTTGAGCCTTTGGCAATTGGTGGCTATACCACATTAAGTAAGGTTTATGAATTCAAACCAATCCCACCAGAGTTAGAGAAAAAAAGTCAAAAATATATTTTAGGAGCCCAGGCCAATGTGTGGACAGAATACATTACAACAGAAGATAAAGTTGAGTACATGGTATTCCCTCGTTTGTGCGCAATGTCTGAGGTGTTATGGACAGAAGAATCACATAAGAATTACGACAACTTTATAAAAAGATTAAATGTACATTTAAAAAGGTTGGATAAGAAGGGTGTAAATTATCGACCATTAGATAAAGAGTAATAGGTTTATTAACAGGTTTTTCTTGTTGTAATTATTATGAGTTGAATTCGCATTTTCTTCATTTATTTTATGGATTAAATGCCTTGATTTACAAGTTGTTACTTCATTTTAAGGAATTATGAAACGTATCTGTGTTATTTTATTTGTGTTATTTCTGGTTGGGGTTAAATATTCGTGGGCTCAACATGATCATCCACAAACAGCCCATTATCAGCCACCAAAGAATGAAAAAGTAATTGAAAAACTAGAGCAATGGAAAGATCTTAAGTTTGGAATTATTATCCATTGGGGACTTTATGCAGTTCCAGGAATAATAGAATCATGGTCAATTTGTTCCGAAGACTGGATTGAAAGGGATAGTACAATTGCTTATAATGACTATAAAAAATGGTATTTCAATTTAATTAATGATTTTAATCCAGTAAAGTTCAATCCGGAACAGTGGGCCAAAGTATCTAAAAAAGCTGGGATGAAGTATTTAGTTTTTACTACTAAACATCATGATGGTTTTTGTTTGTGGGATACAAAACAGACAGATTATAGTATAACTCATTCAAAATTTGCTGGTAATCCTAGGCAAGATGCGTTAAAATATATTTTAGATGCATACAGGGCACAGGATTTTATGGTGGGCACTTATTTTTCTAAGCCTGATTGGCATTCCGATTATTACTGGTGGAAAAAATATGCTACACCAAACAGAAATAACAATTACGATGCTGATAAATACCCATGGAGATGGAATCAGTTTAAGAAATATACGTACAATCAAATTCAGGAATTAATGACCGGGTATGGCAATGTTGACCTGCTTTGGTTAGATGGCGGTTGGGTTCGTCCTTTAGAAACTGTAACCGATGAGGTTATAGCTTGGGGGGCACCTATCCCATCATGGAGTCAGAATATTGATATGCCTTCGATAGCAAAAATGGCTCGTAAAAATCAACCAGGATTATTGATTGTAGATCGTACTGTTGGAGGACAGTTTGAAAATTACCAGACTCCCGAACAACATATTCCGGATAAAGCATTAGAGCATCCATGGGAGAGCTGCATTACATTAGGTAATGCATGGGGCTATGTGCCAGGAGATAAGTACAAACCTACATCGCAAGTTATCAGAACATTAGTAGAGGTAGTTGCTAAAGGAGGTTCTTTATTGCTGGGAGTAGGTCCAACCTCAGAAGGTGAATTTACTCCAGAACAGGTAGAAAGCCTTGAAAAGATAGGAGCATGGATGGATAAAAACGGAGAAGCTATTTATGCAACAAGGACTTTACCTATATTTCAAAGCAAAAATGTATTTTTCACTCAATCAAAAGATGAACAGTACTGTTATGCATTAGCTTGTTATTATGAAGATAAACCAATAGGAAAAACAGTTAGTTGGGAGGGAAATGTCCCTTATAAAGGGGCGAAAATGACATTAATTTCAACAGGGCAAAGAGTAAGATATACTGTAAAAGGAAACAAAGTTGAAGTTTCATTACCAAAGAACTTAACAAAACTACCAGAAGGAAAAACGCTGGCTTTTAAATTCAAAAAATAATAGTTCATGAACAGGTTTTTAATAATAATTACTTGCTTTCTTATTGCATGCAATTCTCAAGTTAAAGCCCCAGAGGCTTGTTTGCCAGTACCTTCAAAAGAACAATTGGCCTGGCACAAAATGGAAATGAATGCTTTTGTTCATTTTACCACAAATACATTTACAGATAAAGAGTGGGGCTATGGTGATGAATCTCCAAAAGTTTTTAACCCTGATACAGTAAATACCGACCAGTGGGTGAAAGTGTTAAAAGAAACAGGATTTAAAGGAGTTATATTAACATGTAAGCATCATGATGGGTTTTGCTTATGGCCATCAAAATTTACCGAACATTCTATTGCAAATAGTCCTTATCTCGGTGGAAAAGGTAATATTGTTAAGCAGTTAAGGGAATCATGTACAGCTGAGGGGTTAAAGTTTGGTGTTTATCTGTCTCCATGGGATAGAAACAGGGCTGATTACGGTCAAGCTTCATACATTGAATATTATAGAAACCAGCTAAACGAACTTTTTAATGCATATGGTTCTGTTTTTGAAATGTGGTTTGATGGTGCTAATGGTGGTGATGGATATTATGGCGGGGCAAAAGAAGAAAGGCGAATTGATAAGCAAACATATTACGATTGGCCTGCTACATTGGATTTAGTCCGTGGTATTCAAAAAGATGTTATCTTTTTTAGTGATGCCGGACCTGGTGTTAGATGGTGTGGAAATGAGTCGGGATATGTAAACGAAACTTGCTGGTCTACAATTACTCCGGATACCATATATGCAGGTAAAGGAGGTATTGAAAAACTGTTATCAACTGGTTCTGAAGATGGAAATACATGGCTTCCTGCCGAGGTGGATGTTTCTATCAGGCCGGGTTGGTTTTATCATGCAAGCGAAGATTCTTTAGTTAAAACAGCAGATAAGTTATTTGAAATCTATTTAACATCGGTTGGTCGTGGTGCTTTACTTCTATTAAATGTCCCTCCTGATAGAAGAGGTGTGCTTCATGAGAATGATGTCGCATCATTAAAAGCCTTTAGAGCTAAGCTGGATGAAACTTTTTCAAATAATTACGCAAAACATGCTTTAATCACCGCTTCAAATGTACGAGGAAACAGCTCAGAATTTAAGGCTGATAACTTGCTGGATAATAACAGGGAAACCTATTGGTGTACAGATGATAATGTGCAAGGCGCTAATTTAGAAATTTTATTAAAAAAAACTTACCAACTGAATTATCTTGTTTTGCAAGAATATATCGAACTCGGACAAAGGATTAAAAAGTTCTCGGTAGAAGTGTTTCAAAATGGTAATTGGAAGAAAGTTGCTGATGCAACAACAATAGGTTATAAAAGAATTTTGCCATTAAACGGCGTTCAGGCAGAAAAGCTACGTATAGTTTTTGATGATGCAAAAGCTTGTCCTGTAATTTCAACATTAGGCATTTATTAAAAAAACAAAAAGGTGAAAGGAATCTTATTTACATTAAGTCTATTGTTTTTAGGTTTTTATTTGAATGCTCAAAATAAGGAGACTTTTGAAATAAAGGATGGAGATTTTCTGTTGAATGGTGAATCATTTCACGTTTATTCAGGAGAAATGCATTATGCACGTATTCCAAAAGAATACTGGAGCCATCGATTACAGATGTTAAAAGCGATGGGATTAAATACTGTCGCAACCTACGTATTTTGGAATTTCCATGAAATAGCCCCTGGTCAATGGGATTTTTCAACAGATAGAAAGAATATTAGAGAATTTATAAAAACTGCCGGAAAAGAAGGGTTAAAGGTTATTTTACGTCCAGGTCCTTATGCATGTGCTGAGTGGGATTTTGGAGGATTCCCCTGGCGCTTACTAAATGATAAAGATCTTACAATTCGTTCTGGAGAAAAGTTTGTAAAGGAATGTACAAACTATATTAACAGGCTTGCAGAAGAAGTTAAGGATTTGCAGATAACAAATGGTGGGCCTATTATAATGGTGCAAGTAGAAAACGAATTTGGATCGTATGCTTCTCAGCAAAAAGAAGTTTCGTTAGATCAACATAGAAAGTATTATCTAAAAATATTTAATGTATTAAAAAATGCAGGTTTCGATGTTCCGTTTTTTACATCAGATGGTTCATGGTTGTTTCAGTATGGTGCTATTGACGGAGTGCTTCCTACAGCTAATGGTGAAGGAAATGTTGTTCAGTTAAAAAAACTTGTCAATCAATATCATAATGCCCAAGGTCCATACATGGTTGCAGAGTTTTATCCAGGATGGCTTGATCACTGGAGAGAACCTTTTATAAAAATAAGTGCCGACGATATTGCAACTCAAACAGAGGAGTACTTAAAAAATGGAGTGAGCTTTAATTTTTATATGGTTCATGGAGGAACAAATTTTGCGTTTACTTCAGGAGCGAATTTTACAAATGAAATTCCTATCCAACCACAACTTACTAGTTACGATTACGATGCCCCGATTGCCGAAAATGGGGCTGCAACAGAAAAATACATGGCAATTCGTAGTTTAATGGAGAAATATCAAAAGATTAAATTACCAGATATTCCTGAAGCAATACCTGTTATTGATTTAGGTGAAATTAAATTTTTGCAGTCTGAAAGTTTATTTGATTGGATTGAAAATATTGAGCCTGTAAAATCAAACACACTATTAACATTTGAAGAACTATCACAGGGGTATGGTTATGTTCTATATCGAAAAAGGTTTACACAACCAATTGACGGTAAACTAAAAGTTAATGGATTAAGAGATTATGCTTCAGTTTTTGTTAATGGAAAAAAAGTTGGAATCCTTAACCGAATGGATAAGAACTTTGAATTAGAAGTAACTATTCCATTTAATGGAACCCTAGATATTTTGGTTGAGAATATGGGGCGAATTAACTACGGTAGTGAGTTGCCTCATAATAAAAAAGGAATTATAGAACCTGTTTATATTAATGATTATGAGATTACAGGAAACTGGAAAATGTTTAAATTACCTATGAATGAACAACCTGTTCTTGGTGAGGATGTAAAGCCATCCAAATCCTTATTACCAACATTGTATACTGGAAAATTCAAAGTTGGAAAAGTAGGAGATACCTATTTAAATATGTCTGGATGGGGGAAAGGGATTGTGTTTGTTAACGGACATAATCTGGGCAGGTTTTGGAGTGTAGGACCCCAGCAAACGTTATACCTACCAGGATGCTGGCTAAAAAAAAGGAATAACGAGATAGTAGTATTTGATCAGGAAAATCCTGAACTGAAAAAAAAGCTGCTATCAATAAATAAACCTATACTTGAAGAGCTTAAGAATTAAACATTATATGGTTTGTCAGTCATTTTAAGTGGAGTAGGGAGATTGACAAAGTACCTAATAGCTTAATGAAACGCTTAACTATACTAAGTAGTTTGAAATATTGTAAATTGAAATTTTAAAATGGCTTTGTATATGCCGAATAGAGGAATGAAATCATGCTCGAAGAATGTCATGGTTCAGTTTAGTGTTAAGTTCTTGTTTGGCAGTAGTTTATTGAGATTTAATCAAGGTCGTTTTTTTACTCTAAACTTATCGCTTTAGTGTAATAAAAAGCCGTTTTAGAGTAATCAATTAATTTGTCTAAGGTATCACTGCTAGTTAAATTTGTTAATAAAAAAATAAGGATAATTTATTTACTAATTAATACAATAAGGATGGAACAAATTAATTATTATTCAGATGGCTAATATAGCTTATCAAGAATAGGGTCACAATTATGTGATATGTAAAAAAAATCTTATTAACTTGAAAAAATCTAATACAATGAGGAACACTATTAAAAAATTTTTTGGAATGTTTTTACTTGTATTCCTTGCTTCAGCAACAATTGTTGCTCAGCATAAAATTACAGGTAAAGTTATCGACCGCGAAGGACTGCCAATTCCTGGCGTCAATATTATTGAGAAGGGAGTTGCTTCTAATGGTACAATTACAAATTCAGAAGGTGATTACACATTAGAAGTTACAAGTTCTGATGCTACCTTGATATTCTCGTATATCGGATATCAGAGTATTGATGAAACAGTAGGAGGAAGATCTGAAATTAATGTAACATTAGCAGAAGAAGCAACTGGACTTGAAGAAGTTGTTGTAACTGCATTAGGGATTTCACGTAATGAAAAAGCATTGGGATATGCGTTTACCAAAGTTGATGGTGAAGAGTTGGCCCAGACTAATAGTGTAAATGCAATATCTTCTTTACAAGGAAAATCAGCAGGGGTGCAAATTGATAACATTGGTTCCAGTGTTGTTTCTTCTCCTCGTATCAGCATTCGCGGAAATAGTACTTTTGATGGAAACAACCAGCCATTGATTGTAGTAGACGGTGTAATTATTCAAGGAGGTACTGAGAGTGGAAGTACCGACTGGGGTAATGGCTTTAAAACCATTAATGCTTCCGACATTGAAAGCATGAACGTATTAAGGGGAGCTGCTGCTACAGCTTTATATGGTTCTCTTGCATTAAATGGTGTTCTTTTAATTACTACAAAGTCTGGTAAAGGAGCTAAAAAAGAAGGTTTAAACGTTGAGTTTAACAGCAATACTTCATGGGGTATTCTTCGTCCTCCTTTTGAGTTCCAGAATGAATATGGTGCAGGTAATTATGCTGGAGCAAACGGGGGGCTTAGCAATAATTTTTATACTACTCAGGAGTTTAATCAGAATGCTGATGGGGATGATATTATTGCACCTTCGACAATGAATTGGGGGCCACGAATGGAAGGCCAGTCTGTTATTGATTATGTTGGTGATGAGGTAAAGTATGTTGCACATCCTGATAACTGGAAGGAACTTTACGACCAAAGTTACACTACTACCAATAGTGTTGCTTTGACCAAAAATACAGAAGATCTTTCTATTCGGGCTTCATATACAAATCAATATTCAAAAGGCTATTATGCTCGTAACAAGTTCAAAAAAAATACGCTGAGCTTGAACCTTTCCTATAAATTTAATGATTATATCACTGCTAATGTTAATGCCGCATACATGCATAGCAAGCATGAGAATCCGACTTATCAACATGGTGACGGTACGTATGCTGCCTCTCGTTTACTTGGATGGTGGGGATTAACACGATCGTATGATATTGCTAAATTTGCGCAACCAAAGTATTATATTTCATCTGTTTATAATGAATGGCCACAGCCAGCAAGAGATCCTTCTGATCCCGGATATGGCATTCCTAAAATCGCACAGCTTTATTATTATTATCATTGGAAGGATCAGTGGGAAGACGAAGATAACATAAGGGCAACCGCGTCTATTGATGTAAAACCGGTGAAATTTGTTACATTAAGTGTTGGTGCACGCACCAACTTTAGTTACCGTTATCAAGAAGCGCATCAGTGGTATGATTATGGAGATGGTAGTACCCGACTTATGAAAAATCAGTACCAAGATAATTATGTTAGTTATTTTGCTAAAGCTAATTTCAATAAAAAGTTTAATAATTTTCAGGTTGACGCAAATGTGTTAGCTGAAAGCCAGGAGTGGTTTGATAATGCGGTAACTGGTTTTGCAACTGGACATACTGTGCCAGGGAATTGGTTTTTTGGGAACTTTCCTGATGGAACCACTAAAAGACCAGGGGGGGATTTTTCTAATACCAGGAAATTAAATTCCTTGAGTGGGATTGTTGAATTAGCATATAAAGAGCAATTTTATTTAAGCCTTACAGCCCGAAATGACTGGAGTTCAACATTGGTCTATGTTGATGGACATGGAAACCCCTCGTTTTTCTATCCTAGTGTTTCTTTGTCGTGGATTGCAAATGAAACATTTAAATTACCTGAATTTGTTGATTTTGCTAAAGTAAGAATGTCGTATGGTGAAGTTGGAGGTGCTCCAGCAGCATACGTTATCAACCCAGGATACAGTGTTGCCCAGCTTAATAATATGTCAAATTCGTATTTGAGATTTAGTAGTAATACTTTGCCAAATTTGGACTTGAAACCATACAGATCTCGTGAATATGAAATTGGCTTCAACTCATCAATGTTCAATAACCGTCTAGGAGTTGATCTTGCTCTATATAAGCGTAATACAACTAACCAAATTGTAAACCTTCCTGTTTCCCAAACATCTGGTGTTGAAAACGTCCAGATTAATGCAGGTGACATTCAGGATGTTGGAATTGAATTAACTGTTAGTGGAACTGTGATAAGGAATTCCGGATTTACCTGGGATATTAGTGCTAACTATTTTAAACATAAAAATACGCTTAAAAATCTATATGGTGATATTAAGCGTAGCGACCTTACTACTGGAAGGAATGTTTATACTGGGGCTAATGCCTATGCTTATGTGGGAGGCGATTATGGTGTTATAATGGCAAATTTTGTGCCGAATACATATCTTAACCCTGCTAATCCAAAAGATCCGAATAACGGAAAATATATTGCCGATTGGTATGATGGTGATGGTACAATCGGTTTAACCAGCAGTGGAACTCAGTTTAAAGCAGGTAAAATAACTCCTGATTTTATTGCTAATTTAAACAATACTTTTTCATGGAAAGGGTTTTCTTTAAGTTGCGATGTCTATTTTAAAATTGGAGGCGATGTAGCACTTAGTTCCTACGGTACTGGTATGTTATATGCAGGTACTGGTGTTAGTTCTTTGGCTTATCGCGATGCATCACAAGGAGGTATTGGTTTTACTACACCTGAAGGGGTGCAAGGTGGAGGAACTTTTGAAGACGGATATGTTATGCCTAATGTAATGTTAAGTGATGGCACAACTTATGAAGACGCAATAGCTAATGGAACAGCATATCCTTCTCATATATCTACATTTTATGCATACAACCACGCTGGAGGAGGTTACGCAGGTGCTGATATTTTTGAGAACAGTTATATTATGCTGAAAAATATCGTTCTGTCATATACTTTGCCAAATAGCATTGTATCGAAATTAAAACTACAGAAAGCTTCGGTGTCGGTTTATGCTCATGATATAGCTGTGCTGTACAATACCCTGCCTGATAAAGCGAATCCTCAGTTCTTGTATTCTAGCGACTCTGGCGCGTTTACAGATGGAGATGGAATAGGTCCTTGGACCAGTACTATTGGTGTATCTTTAAATATTGGTTTTTAAAAAAATAAAAAAAATGAAAGTATATAATATAGCGAGAACTATAATTCTAACAACACTTATAGCTTTCAGCTTTAGTAGTTGTACAAGCGATTTTACTGATTTAAACACAAAGCCGTCTATTTATGCAGAAGCTTCGGCAGATCAGCTTTTTGTAAATGTTCTTAACAGTACTATTTACAAAAACACTTATTATTATTACCAGTCGAACACAGTTAGGTATGGGGCTCAATATACTGTTCGTGCTGATGGCGCTGATTCTAAAGGTTCAGTTTCATCAGGTTCTTATCATTTTGATCAGTTATATGAAGCTTACGCCTACTGCGAGCAGATCCGTAGTCAATTGGATGAAAATGAACATTCAAAACGGGCTATTACATATATTGCCCAAGGGATGCTTGGATTAAGGGCTGCAAAGGAATATGGTGATATCCCCTATTCAGAAGCAGGACAAGCCAGGATGGGTGGAGCGTTATTCCCTAAATATGATGTAACAAGCGAAATTTTTGCCACCATCGATAATGAATTGGCACAAGCCGTGGCTGACATTGAAGCTGATGTTGATGGAGAAGGGTTTGATGCAGATTATGATTTTATTTATATGGGCGATGTAACAAAATGGGCAAAGTTGGCTAATGTTTTGCGTCTTGAAATTGCAATGACTATTGCAAATCAGGATCTGAACAGAGCGCGGCAAATTTGTTCTGAAGTAGCATCCAATTCGACAGGATTATTTGCCCAGGCATCAGATGAATATACATTTGATGTTGGAAAATCAATGGCCGATAACTCCAGTAGTTTGCCCTATGCTGGTGATGGTGATGATTTTAGGGGTGCACTTAATATGCAAATTATTAATATGATGAAAGCAAACCATGACCCTAGATTGAGTATATTTGCACTTCCTTCATCCTTAAGTGCAACCGGTATATCTTATTTGAGAGAAGTTCAAAATGATCCGGGGACAGATCAATCGATTGTAGATAATATAACAGCTTTATTCCAAGTGGTTGATACTACCCAAAAAGATAATCCTGTTTTAACTAAAGGTGATGTCCCTGAATGGCGTTTTATTGGAGCCAGTCCTTTTGTTGGCGATGAGTATTCAACTGAATACGGGCCATTGTATCGAACATTTCATTATTTAGATTGGGACGGTGATATGCCTTCTTCACAAACAGGAAGATATGTGTTTTCTTATGTTAACAAAAAAATCATGAATCCTGATTATAATGCCACTTCAGCTTTAGATCCATATTTTGATGAGCAAAACGCAAATGAAGTCGCTGGTCAGTTTGTTCTGCCTATTGTTCCTTATTCTTATATGTGTCTTCTTGTAGCTCAATTAGATTATCTTGGAATTTGGGATAATCCAATGGGAGAGAATTATGATGTTTGGTATGAAAGAGGTGTAGAAGCCTCTATCAGAATGTATGACTATATCGCTATTAATCATAAAACCAATCCATATAACTGGCAAAGAAGTGATGCTGAGTTGAATGATGCCATTACGAATTATTTAGCTGGGGCTAATGTTCAACTCACCGGTACAGGCGATTGGGAAAAAATTTGCATTCAACAATACTTGAATTGCTTCCATCTTGAAGAGTTTGCAGGTGATCTTGTTATGCGTACAGGAATACCTGCTGCTAATTCAACTATCATTCGTTGGGGCGACCGCCCTGATGGAATGGGACGAAGGACTGCTATAGGTCGTCCAACTGCAGAAGAAGATGAGGCAAATTGGTTAGAGGCACAAAAACGTCAGAATTTTTCTGCAGGCGTGTCAGATATTATTACTTTGGGGAATGAGCGTATTTGGTACGATATAGGTGCTCCTGCATATGGACAGGGTGATACAAATAAATAAATGTAACGTTAAATTTGAAATTATGAAACGAGCATGATAAAAATAATTATTAACACACAAGATAATGATTATTTTTTCATCATGCGGTTTCATCTGACAAATTAAAAATAATTAAAAAATAAACAGATGAAAAAGATATTATTTATACTTGGTTTACTGATTGTTGTTTTTACGTCTTGTAAAAAGGACGATGCAGTAATTGTGGGAGAAATATCATATAATAATGCAACAGGAGAAAGCCTTCTGGTATCTGGTGCTACAGTTCGTTTGTACCCAGTTGGACTTGCTGATGATGGTGTTATTCAGGGGGGAAGTAATTTGACTCCTCTTGCTGAAGTAACAACTGATGCTGATGGAAAGTATGCTTTTACAGGCTTGGAGGAAGGTAATTATTGGATCACTGCAGTAGCAACAATTGATGGTGTTGATTATGGAACTAGTCCATTTGCTCCTGTTGGTGTATATTTGCCTAAAGGGCAATCAGAGACAAAGGATATTTCGATTTCTGTACTTGATTAGTATGGGAATGTAATAAATACGAAAGAGAGGAGCCTTAATTTTTAGAGGCTCCTTTTTTAGTATGTCGGGCATGGTAATAAGCCAACGGAGTGTAAGTCTCTGTATGTGCTGAGTTGATAGGAAATATTAGCGATCGGCAAGGGTGTCAGGGGTGACTCTGAATCTGAAAGACGCCATCAGCAAACTTGAGGTGTTGACGTAGAGGAACCTAACAAAATGCTGAATTGATGAGGGCAACTGAGCTATGGATTAGAAACGCCCAAATTTTAACCGTAACCTCAAAGAATAAATTATGCAATATGCAAGGAAAGTTTATTATCTTATCCCAAGAGGTCTCACCACCTGTTGCAAAAGAGACAAACTGAGCGGTAACAATCGGTCATAGGTTTGAAAGGATAAGCGTGAGAAGTCAGCAGAGGCCATAGTAGCAACGTTCGGGTAACCCATTGCGAAGGGCTGAATTGGTTAATATAATTATGTGAGTGAAACCTCGATGCTTTCTGAAAAATTGGATGAAGCAATTAATTCATTGACTGTTGGTAGCCTTGAATGATATCACTTTTATTGTTTAAATATGCATGATCTTTTCTATAGTTAAGAATGAGAATTAGGTTTTCTTTTACAAAAATGCCAGCTTAGTATATCTGGCCTGTTATGGGGTTTCCCCATGTAAGTTCTCAAAATGAGACCTATGTATGTAGCAGCCTGCATCGGATAAAACTGAAATTGCTGTTCCAAATGGTGAAATGTTTAAGGTAATTGCACACCATATTGGCGATAAGAATATTGATCATCAATCAGTAAAACTGAATGATAAATATTACACAAAAACTTATATTACCCATAAAAATATTCAAAAAGAAAATAAGTAAAAGTTATTTAGCTGTTTTACAAATAAATTAACAACTTAAAATATGTTTCCATGAAAATTAAGACTTTAATTTTAGTAATTGCAACATTGTTTAATATCAGCTTATTTGGTCAGGCAAAACCAACAGTTTTAAAATACATCGGATTATCAAATGGACTGACCGACAGCAGCGAAACTTTAGAAATAATCTACTCAGATAATGTTTGCTACTTGTCTGACAAAGATGCTAATATACAGGAGTTTATCGACTACAAAAGAAGACTGGTCGTTGATATTATGGAATTTGATAAACAAAAATACAAAACAATAGTAGGGTTTGACAGTTTAGCTAAAGCAATAAAAACAGAAAACGTTGATAAATTAATGGGGTATCCCACAAAAAAAGCTGTTTACCGGAGTTTTTCCAATACCATAGAAGTTTGGTATACAACTGAAGGAAAAGTGAAAGGCAGCCCTTACAAAAGATATCTTCCAAAAGATGCCTTAGTAGTAAAAATTCTAATAAACGGAAGCCGCGGTTGGCAGCTAACAGATATTTCAAAAAACAAAAAAATAGAAATACCCGCTTATAATTTTGATATAGCAAAAGAAATCACCCAACCGGTTGCTAGGGAAATGCAAATAAAATCAAGGTATGTAAACCTTCCTGTTTTTAATCGTCAACAAATAAATTGGGGAGACACTATTAACAACCCAAAAACAATTGAAACTAATCGGACTTATCGTTTTTCGGGGGGGACCGTTATTATGAAAAAGGTGAAGTTACCACGAATTAACAAAAAAAACACGCTTATTTTCGCCACAATAACCCATTGGTCAAATGGTGATGCATATGATAGAACTGGGAGTTTATTTACGATTTCTGGAAAAAAAGATAAAACAATACTTGATGCCTGTATTAATGGCTTAAATGAACTACCGGTTTTTACTGATAACAAAGGGGGAAAGTACCAGGGTTTGATTAGTACAAAAGAATATGAAACCCCAGTTGAGTTAATGCGTTTTTTTACCTCTTTTGGTGTTTCTCATTTTAATAATCTGCGTGAAATAAACGGCTATAATTGGCAGGATTCGGTAGTTTATAAACAGGAAATTACGAAACTAATTCCTTTAAATGAAAAAGAAATATGGCTGGGTATATTTATTGGAAATTATGATAAAGGGGGCCATTATGTTAGTCTTGATTTGCAGTTTTATCCTGCATGGGAAGAAACAAAGCCCGCAAAAAAATACGTAAACAGCCTTTTTTGTACTTTAAATTCGCTGGAAATGACAGGGCAAAACTACGGCCGTTTTTTTGGGCATGATACCTTAAAAACAAGCTTTACAATTCCTGAGGGTGTTGAAAACCTTGAATTACTTTATACAAGCACGGGTCATGGAGGCTGGGGCGGTGGCGATGAGTTTAACCCAAAACTAAACCAGGTATTTATTGATGGAAAATTAATTTTCAGTATTGTTCCATGGCGATCCGATTGTGGTACTTATCGCATGTCTAATCCAGCCTCGGGAAACTTTAAGAATGGACTGTCTTCCAGCGACTTAAGTAGATCTAATTGGTGCCCGGGAACAGTTACACCGCCCTACTATATTCCACTAAAGGATTTATCCCCGGGTGAGCATTCCATTGAAGTGGTTATTGATCAGGGTGTAAATGAAGGAAATAGTTTTAGCGCCTGGAACGTATCAGGTGTTTTAGTAGGTGAGATAGAGCAGTAATCCTAAAAAAAATGGTGTAAAACTCTCTTCTTTAAAAGAAAAGATTTGTTTTAGCTTAGAATAGTAACCTGTAGCAAATTGTTGAAATTTGATTAGTTATAAGGAGGATTTTAGTCGGTAAATATTGCGACTGATATGAATATCAGAGAAGAAAAAAGAGGCTGTAAAAATGATTTTTGTTTTTTAAGCCTCTTTTTTTATAGTTTTAAAATTGTCCTATACATCAATATTTGCATAAGTAGCATTTGCCTCAATAAATTCCTTACGAGGAGGAACGTCATCACCCATTAATATTGAAAAAGTTCTGTCAGCTTCGGCTGCATTATCAATATTAACTCTGCGAAGTGTCCTTTTTTCCGGAAACATGGTGGTTTCCCATAATTGTTCTGCGTTCATCTCACCAAGACCTTTGTAGCGCTGTATCGTAACTGCAGATTCTTGTCCTCCACCTAATTCGGCTACAGCTGCTAGTCTTTCTTTTTCGGTCCAACAATATACCTCTTTTTTGCCTCTTTTAACCAGGTAGAGTGGGGGCGTTGCAATATACAAATACCCTTTTTCAATAATAGGCCTCATGTACCTGAAAAAGAATGTCATAATCAGCGTTGTAATGTGGCTACCATCCACGTCGGCATCCGTCATGATGATGATTTTATGGTACCTTAGTTTTTCCATGTTCAATGCCCGACTGTCTTCTTCGGTTCCTACGCTTACACCAAGCGCTGTGAAAAGGCTTTTAATCTCCTCATTTTCAAACACTTTATGCTGCATCGCTTTTTCAACATTTAGTATTTTACCCCGTAAAGGGAGGATAGCCTGAAACTTTCTGTCACGACCTTGTTTTGCTGTTCCACCTGCAGAATCTCCCTCGACCATGAATATCTCACTCAATTCAGGGTTTCTTTCCTGGCAATCAGCTAATTTTCCAGGTAAACCGGCACCACCCATTACGGTTTTTCTTTGAACCAGCTCCCTTGCTTTTCTCGCTGCATGACGGGCAGTAGCTGCTAATACCACTTTTTGGGCAATGGCTTTGGCATCTTTTGGGTTTTCTTCTAAATAATATTTAAGCATGTTGCTCACAGCCTGGTCAACAACCAAGCTAATCTCAGAGTTTCCAAGTTTTGTTTTCGTTTGTCCTTCAAACTGAGGTTCCTGAACTTTTACCGAAACAATGGCTGTCAGTCCTTCTCTAAAATCATCACCATTTATATCGAACTTAAGTTTGCTGAGTGCGCCTGACTCTTCGGCATATTTTTTAAGTGTTCTGGTTAAGCCTCTTCTAAAACCTGAAAGGTGAGTACCACCCTCAATGGTATTAATGTTGTTAACATAAGAGTGGATATTTTCCCTAAACGAAGTGTTGTATTGCAGGGCAACTTCAACAGGTACATTGTTCACTTCAGTTTCAATGTGCATTACACTTTCAGTAAGTGTATCCCTTGAAGCATCCAAATATTGTACAAATTCTTTTAAGCCTTCTTCAGAGAAAAACTCCTTGCTACGAATTTTACCATTCTCGTCGGTATCACGTTTATCAGTTAAACGAAGTTTAACACCTTTATTAAGGAATGCCAATTCTCTTAATCTGGCAGAAAGAATGTCGTATTTGTATTCAGTAGTAGTAAAAATATTCGGATCAGGCAAAAAGGTAATTTCTGTCCCGGTAGTTTCAGTGGTTCCAATTTCTTCTATATCCCCTTGAGGAACACCTATTTTAAATGATTGACGGTAAATTATACCATCGCGCTTAACTGTGGCCACTAAATCTGTTGAAAGTGCGTTAACACAAGATACACCAACACCGTGCAATCCACCGGAAACTTTGTAAGAATCTTTGTCGAATTTACCCCCTGCGTGTAAAACAGTTAACACAACTTCAAGCGCTGATTTGCCTTCTTTTTCGTGCATATCAACAGGTATTCCTCTACCATCGTCGATAACAGTAATTGAGTTATTTTCATTAATAATAACATGGATTTCGTTACAGTGTCCTGCTAAGGCTTCGTCAATTGAGTTATCAACAACCTCGTAAACCAGGTGGTGCAATCCTCTTTCACCAACATCACCAATATACATGGCAGGCCTTTTTCTTACAGCTTCAAGGCCTTCTAATACCTGAATACTATCTGCAGAGTAACCATTGTTACCATTTTCAACTGTTTTCTCGTTTTCTTCTTCTTTCATCTCAACAATTTGAATTTAATGAAATGCCTGATAATGAGTAATTAAGCCATTATCTGACAAGCACACAAAAATAACCCTTTTTTCGCAGTGTTTAAAGGATTTTTACAACAACTTATCAACTAAAATTGTGAAAAAGTATTAAAATTAGGTTTGTTTTGTCAGGTCAATTACTGAACCCTGAAAACTTATCTATCTGAATGGTACTAATTCAACGCAAAATTTGCAAAAATAGTATTATTGTTGACAAATTTATTCGTATATAATTTTGATTTTTACTACTTTTCCAACAAAATTTAATTTTCAGGAATTAAAGGTGAGTTAGAAATGCAAGAAGCAGTAATTCAAACAAAAAATAGTTCGATAGTTCAAGATGGTAAAATTGTTATTCAAAATGCTAATATTGAACTGAATAAAGGTGAGTTGGTTTATTTGATAGGAAAGGTGGGAAGTGGGAAAACCAGCTTGATTAAAACCTTGTATGCAGATCTTCCGTTGGCTGCTGGTAGTGTTAAAGTAAACGGGTTTGAGCTGGAACGAATTTCGCACAGTAATATTCCATTTTTACGAAGAACGCTCGGAATTGTTTTTCAGGATTTTAAACTGCTTGCAGACAGAAGTGTTCATGAAAACCTTAGGTTTGTTTTGGAGGCTACAGGCTGGAAGGAGGAGCTAAAAATTGCCAAACGAATTACTGAAGTTTTAAAGGATGTTGATCTTTCAGATAAAGAACCCAAAATGCCCAACGAACTTTCTGGGGGTGAGCAGCAAAGGGTAGTGATTGCCAGGGCTTTGCTAAATAATCCTCCGGTTATTCTGGCCGATGAGCCTACTGGTAATCTTGATCCAGATTCATCAAAAAAAATAATGAGTATTTTGCAAAACATTACTCAAAAAGGAAGTTGTGTGTTAATAGCTACTCATCAGTACGATTTAATTAAAGAATTCCCAGGCCGGGTATTTCGGATTAATAATGGCCAGGTTAAGGAAATTAGGATGGAGGAGGTGTGAAAACTTTGCCAAAGCTCTTATCTAAACAGTAGGCAAATTTTAATTACCTGGTAGTTTTAAAAATATCTTTGGCAAAGTTGAAGAAAGAAGAAAGCCTTTACAGATTGAAATAAAATTTCTAACTAGTTAATTTCTACAATTTCTCCTTTTACCCATTTTTTATTTTCATCGGCATAATAAAGATAGACTGAGCTGGCTACTGCTGTATAACAACCTTTCACTTCTGTTTTTAAATCAATACTTATGTTCTTGCTTTCTTGTGGGCCTAATTCGCGCCAATAAAAAACTACTTTATTTTTATTGATTTCGTAGTAGTCAAATTCACCTTTTTCTTTCATTTCCTCCAGTTGCCAAATTTGTACACTCAAGCCTGACGGTATTCCAACAACCGCTGTAGTCATTGGAACTCCTACTTGTCTTTGATTTTTTACCTCAATTTTCATTCTTGCTGTTTCGCCTAGCTTAATTTGTTTTTGCAGCATTTCTGTACTAAGTGTAAGTGGACATTGGTCTGCACTACCAGGTATGTTTGTTTTCCAGTAAATGTTCATTTCATATGGCACAGTCATATTATCATTCGGAAACTGCACTTCCACTAGTTGTTGACCCTGTAGAAAATGTTCTTCTAATCCATTTAAGTTAATTAACCCATTTTCAATTTTGCTAAGCTTTATTTTGTTTCCATTTATTTTTACGATAACGGGCTGTTCTTTTGATAGCAATATTTCATTGTGTTGATGTTTTGTATACTCTATAAGTGCCTTTAATGCCATAGAAGTTGCTTGTGTGTTACCAAAACGACCATATTTTCTATTTGCTAAAATAAAATCAATGCATTTTTTAACATATTTGAAGTTTTCATTTCCTTGCATAAGTGCCAGTGCAATAAAAGCCATTGTTTCAACTTGTAATGAAGTTCCGTATGAACGTGTGATTGAATTTTCTACTTTAAGTTGCATCAAATTCTCCCAGTTAATATTTTCAATTAGTAATTCAATTGCTTTGCGATAATTTTCTGGTCTGTTTAAATTATAGCTGGCACTTGCTAACAAAGCCAGGCGATAGCAATCTTTCGATTGAACAGCCTCGCTAAAAGCAGTTTGGTATTCCTTTTCAATAGGTGCATTGACTCCTTTTTGCGAAAGTGCATAAACAATGTATGCATTATTCACATTTTCTGGTGCAGCAGAAAAGCCATATTTCCCTCTGTTTTGCTTAAAACCACCTTTCCTGTTTTTTCTTGTCATTAACCACTCAACAGTACGATTTATCATTTTTTCATCTACACCTGAATAGACTTCTTTCATTTCCATAAACTCCATAATTCCGTAGGCAGATAAAACCTCATGCGGAGGAGTGCCTCCATACCACTCGAAACCTCCTTGTTTGGTTTCATAGGCTGCTAATTGTCTATATCCGCTTTTTATATATTTCATGGCCTTTTTCTTTATATCAGTGCTTAGCTTTCCATTCTCTTTCAGGTATTTAAGCACCAATACGTTGGGGTAAGCTGTTGAAGAAACCTGCTCAAAACAACCATGAGGTTCTCCTAAAATGCTTTCAATTCCATTCATTACATCACCAATTATGTCTAAATAAAAGGTGATTCCAGCTTTAAGTGTGTTTGGAACAATTGTATCGTTTATTTCAAATTCAAATTGATTGCTTTGATTGCCTGAAATGGCAAAAGCTTTTGGGAATAACGGATTGGTAATTTCAATTTCCTGAATAAATTTATCATTAAATGCATTTGAAACAACTTCAAAACTAGCACTTGATTTATTGGCTTTATTGATGGGTACAACCCGAACTATCCTGGTTTTACCTTTGAGCCCAGCAATTGATGAGCTGTCATTTACTGCATCCAATACTTTAAATGCCTTTGAGAACCTGATTTTGGATGCTGTTTTTAGTTCAAAATTGGTGTTGTTTGTAATTGTTACGGGCACATTTACAGTATCGCCAATTGATAAATAGGCCGGAAGTTTTACATCAATGCTCAAAGGTTTTTGAATGCTATAGGTTGTTTCGTCTCTTCCGGGCAAACCGTTGTACCCAACTCCCTCACTAAATATTCTATAACTGGTAATTGCATCGGAGTTGTAAAAACTGAATGATGCTTTACCATTTTCATCAGTTTGAACAACTGGATTCCAATAGATTGTTTGCCTGAAATCTGTACGGGTTTTAATAGCTTCTTTACTATCGTAAAGAGGCATGTAAAATGTACGTGAATAAGACAGGAGCATAATTCTTTCGCCATAAACAGTTTCAAAGGCGATTTTTTTTGCTTTGTTAAAACGGATACTTTTGCATTGCCACCATTGGCTGTTTTCAGTTTCGATAACAATTACTCCATTGGCACCTCTCGAACCGTATAAGGCTGATGCACTTGCATTTTTTAAAACCGTAATGCTTTCTATCTCTTCAGGATTTAAGGTCGACAAAATATCTTTGCTTTCTATATCATTTATTGGAATTCCATTTAGAATATAGAGCGGTTCGCTATTTGCTGATAATGAGCTGGTTCCTCTAATTCTGATGTTTCCTGAAGAGCCAGGTGACGTATTTTTTATAACTACACCAGCAATACGTCCCTGTAATGCATTTGTGATGTTTTCGGCTACTGTTAAATCCTCTATTTCAACGCTGCATATAGAACCTGTGAGATCGCTTTTTTTTGATGTTCCATAACCTACCACCACGACTTCATCCAATCCCGTGCTTTCCTGATCCAAATTTGTTGAAACAATACTACTATTTTTTTTACCTGATTCTGCTGTTCTTGTTTCCTTATTTTTATTTTGAACTCCTTTTTGTTCAATAAAAGGGAGGTCTTTTTCTTCAATTTTCCCCGTTTTCTGCTTGTTTTTAGTTGAATTAATTGTTTTTTCTTCTTTTTTTGATGTGATATTGCCTGTTTTAATATATAGTTGCTCATTGTTTTTGTTGTAAGCAGCTATTAAATACTCTTTGTTTGCTTCCGTGTTAAAAGAAAAGACTCCAGATTCATCGGTCTCGATTTTTATTGCATTATTATTTGCATTTTGTTCTATAACTAAAACAGTTGCTTTTACTGGTTCGTCTTTATCATTAACAACTGTTCTGAGCTCTAAATGAAACTTTTCGGCTTCACTTATTTTTTCAAGGTTTTCCATTTTTTTATCTGTAAAATAAAGCCGCCAGCCATGCGTCATCAATACCAAGTCAAGTGCTTTTTCTGCTTTTTCTTCTTCAGGATCAAAATAAAAATTAGGTTTTTCAATGGTGCCCTTTAAATATGAACTCATCAATAGGTAGGAGAGGATGTTGTCTTGTTTGTCATCGGCAAAACTGATGATTTTATCATCAACAACTGCTACAGAAAGGTTTGAAGGGATTGGCTGCCCCAAGTGATTAGTCGTGAGTAGCTCAACTTCTACTTTTTCGCGAGGAGAATACAGTTCTTTATTTGTCTTTACTTTTATTCTAAGGTCTCTTGTTTTGTTTGCAAACACCAAACGCTCCAGTTCCGGGTTGCCTTCATTATTTAATAAGGTGAATTCAACAATGCCAAGAGGAAATTTGTTTGCCTGAAAACTTATTTCGTTCCAGCCATTTTTGAGAACAATGCTTTTAGTAAGTATTACTTTCTTGGCAGTTTTTGCAACAACGGATGCTGTTGTTTGTTTCTTAGCAAATATTTTAAATTTAATTAAAGTACTGTCATTTTTATCTAACAACATAGTAAATCCAGTATGTTTGGCTTTAGGCAAGAAATATTTTTTTTCGGAAACAAATGGCTTTACAATTTTAGCATAATATGATTTGTTTTTTTCTTGTTGCAGTTTGAAAACACCCATACCATCATGAAAACTTTCTGTTTTGCAGATAATTTCACCATTTTCATTGAAAATTTCGGCAGCAATATCAGCAGGTTTTCCAAATTCGTTTAAGGCCTTAAATGCTACGTTACAGTTAACGTCAGTCAGTAAATACCCACCTTCAGGCATAAACTGCAGGTCAATATTGTCTAAAATTACTGGAACACTGCGGGAAATTGACTCAATATTCCCCTTGTATGGAACCAAAATGTTCAAAATTAAATCAGAAGTGTTTAAATCTGCAGGAAGTTTAAACTCAACATCTATTTTTCCTTTTGCATCTGTAAAAAGTTTTCCTGTAAGTGCTTTTTGACCTTTTATGTTTAAAACGTATTCAATTTTGTAATTTATAAGGGCATTGTTTGTTAAATCTTTTAATTCAAATATTGCTTTAACATCCGAGTTTTTCCCATAGGCTTCTTTCTCAAATTTTAATTTCATTAATAGCTTAGGTTTTACGATTTTTTGAACAATTATTTTGCGATTAAAAGTATCTGCCTCAGAAAGGTTTTTCATCCATTTAGAATAAGCTTTTATTTGGAACATTCCGCCTGAAACATCTTTTGCTAGCATAAAATCACCATAGGTGTATCCTTGCTTTAAAGGCAATTTCAACTTTTTCACCACATCTCCTTTCGGTGAAAGTAAATCAACATTGATGTAATCACTTATTTTTGTGATAGTGTTATCAACACCCACAACATATGCTTTAAACCAAATAGTCTCTCCGGGAAAATACAAAGGTTTGTCGGTATGCAGGTATATTCGTTCCGATACATCTGTCTGGCTGATGATTAATTTGGGAAAAATGGTAAATGAAAGTAACAGGTAAGTTGTAAATAAAAATTTATGGATCATTTTTTCAGGTGTTAAAAGTTGAGTAAATGTGTTTAAATTTTAAGTTTTATTCCAAAACCAAATTCTCTTACAGCATGCGTGTTAAAATAGTCAAGTCCCTGTCCTTGTGCGTAGTTGTTGAGCCATGATAGGGGGGAGGCTCCGGAAAAATTGGTCGAAACCCAAACATTGTGTACATAAATTACAAAGGTTGATTGTTTGAGGAATTTGTTGCTTGATTTTCTAAAACTTGTTGAAAGGGATATTTCTTTAAGTCGTACCCAGCTACCATCTTCAATAGCATCTTCGGCAACCCCTCCGGGTCCATAATTGTACCATTTGTTTTCTTCGAGTCCATTTGTGGGGTTGGCAAAGTCAACAGGGGTTGTGTTTATTTGTCCATCTTCGGTTACACCATCAAAAATATAATTACTGATTAGTCGCTCCTGTACAGTATTTTGCGAAAGTCCTAAATACGAAAGTGTGTTTTTTGTGCCGTTCCAAATGTCCCCACCTTTTTGATAATCAAAAAGAATACTCAGGTTGAACCATTTGTATTTAAATTCGTTCTCAAAGCTCAGGTAAAAATCTGGAGTAGGATCTCCAATAATTTTAGGGGTATCGTCAACCAAAGGAAGACCGTTATTTCCAATTACAAGTTGCCCTTGTTTATTTCTGAGGTAGGCTGACCCGATAATCACTCCGGCGGGTTGCCCTTTTACCAGATTCTTGGAAACGGATTGAAAACCAGCAATTGGAACCTGAATATAGCCATTAGCTAAATCAATTACTTTTGAGGTAAGTTTTGAAAACAAAATTTTTCCTTCCCATTTAAAACTACCATTAAATCTTGAAAATAAATCAAGTTGAACATCAAAGGAGTTGGTTTTAATTTTTGCAAGGTTTTGTAACTCAAAATCATTTCCGTTGTATATGGGGAAAATACTGTTGGAGGAAGTATTCTGATGATAATCAATTTTCAGAGAATACCATAAAACACCAGAACCCAAAATGTCACCAGAAACTAAAAGCCCCAAATAAAACGACTCTCTTTCTTCAAGTTTCAGGTTTTTGTTATAAAAAAGGTTTTGATGTTCGGTATAATTATTAAAATTGGCAAAATCATGGTTTAAAGTGCTGTAACTTTTGTCATTAAGGTAAAGTGGAAATTCCGAAACTGCATAATTATAGTTTCCTTTTAATTTAAGGATCCGAAAAACCTTCCAGTAAATTAATTTGGCAAAATCTATTGAAGCCCCAATGTATGGCAAAAACCATTTTTGTTTGCCATCAGCTAGGTAAATGTTGTTTTTAAAGTCTATCTTAAACTCAAAATGGCCAAGATATTTTTCATAGAAAGCGTTTTGCCGCCAGTTTAAGGTATTTCGGGATTTTTTGATAGCTAAATCTGCTTCGTCACTTGCCAGAAGTTGATAACTCAATTTAGCAAAATTTATAATAGCAAAGGTGCTAAGATTAAAGTCGTTTAATCCATTTGCATTAGCATTTAGCCCCAAGCTGTAATTAGTAAAATCTATCTTTTTACTTTGAGTAAACCCATTGGTGAAACCAACAGTATTTACTGGTGTATGAAAGGTCTCAGTGTATATATCTTTATTAAGGCCTGGTGTAAGTGCAATATTCAAATGGTCAAAGTCAATTTTGTATTTAATCTTTGCATTGAATGAGTTATTATCTTGGCCAGCTTCTACCTGGTTAAGTAAAAAATAAGGGTTGTTATTGTGTGTTGGGGCACTGCTTCGTTGCAGGTTGCCTGATACTAGGTATCCCTGGCTGTTATCAAATGTAGGAGGTGTTTGAAGTATGGCCTGCATGGTTTTCGCCCAAAGTCCGTTGATATTGGCATACTTATCTTTTTCGGAATAAAAATTAAAATCAGTTTCAATTGAATGAATATCTTTCTTTATTAAGTAGTTGAACATAACATTATTTGAAGTTATTCTCATTGGCGACAAGGTTCCTTTTTCATCTCTGTTTGTATAGGAAAGATTGAATCGATTGTCGTCTCTTTTTCCTTTTATTTTAATTGAGTTCTTTAATACTATACCGGTATTAAATATCTTATAAGGACTATAAGATTTTGCACCAGGCATGTGGCTCTTGGGGGTCAACCGGCCATTATTGTCAAATGGATAGGCAATTCCATCATAAGAAAGGTTGTTTATTTGTGGTCCCCAAGCAAATATTTCGTTATTTTCTGGTCCAAACCAGGCATTTTCTCCGGCAGTTGGCCTTCCTTGTGCATATTCTGATTGCAGTGCAATAGGGTTAAATATCCTTTTTAATGTTACATATGATGAAAGTTCTATTTCATACTGATAAGCTTGTTTTAGGTTTACAAATTCTATTGTATTATTTCGAATATTTACATTTCGGTAGCTGCCTTTATTTAAATAATTTCGACCCCGCCAGGAGTTATACCATTTATAACCAATATTAGTTGTATGTTTTGTTTTTGCGGTGTCTTGTTGGAGTTTTTTTATATAATCCGAATAAGCTTTATTCTCAATTTTTTCTACAGGTACGGTGTGTATAAATGCTGGTTCATTCATCACTAGTTTTTGTGCATCAGCATCAAACATTTCACTGGTTACTACCAGTTCTTTTGTCGAATAACCTACATAACTAAATAGTAAAACATCACCAACATTGCAAATTAGCTGGTAGTGCCCCTCAAGATCGGTAATTGTGCCACTTTGAGTACCCTTAATTAATATATTCACGCCAGGTAGAGGCTCGCCATCGCTATCAGTCATTGTTCCAGTCACAACACCATATTGGGCTGATACGTTGTTAAGGTTAATAATAAACAGAAAAACGAGAAATAGTTTGTAAAAATTAAGCATTTTCATTGGGTTTTGATTTTTCTTTAAGCTAAGAGTATAAATTGAAAACCTACCCTTACAAATTGCTGAAAAAAATCTCACAAAGTTGTTTATGTCCTTGTTTTTGAAAAATGCATGCTTCGTCTTCAACTTTATTGTGCAGTATATCGGAGGGGTTAATTGTATTTGAAAGTTGAGAAGTTTTTTTGAAAATTAAATTTTTTTGAAAATCTCAATGAGTTTTTTTTCTTGTTTTTCCCAACAATAATTTTTGCTGTTTTTATTGAGGTTATCTTTTATCTCGGCAGCCAGGTCATCATTAAAAAGGAGCTCCTTAATTTTTTCTACCAACACATCCTGCTCAAAACCTTTAACTAACAGCCCAATTTTTTCTTTATTGATAATTTTTCTTAGTTCTGGTAAGTCTGAAGCTAGAACTGGTACCTGCGCTTTAATAAAATCAAAAAGTCGGTTAGGTAATACATAATGATAACTTAAACTCAAATCTTCCTGAAGTACCAGGCCTAAATCTGCTTTTTGGGTGAGTCCCGGAAGTTGCTCTAATGGAATGGCTCCTGTGAATAGTACTTTATCACATAATCCTTTTTCTTTTACCAGGCTTTTGAGTTGTTCCTCAATATCTCCTTTGCCAGCAATTACAAATATTGCCCCTTCAATTTTGTCTATAATACTGATAACATGCTCAATACCACGGCCAATATTTAATGCCCCCTGGTAGAGGATAATTTTTTGATTATCAGGTAGTTCCTGTTTGAGTTTAGTGGTTTGGTTAGTAGTACTTCCACAAAGTGGATAGTTATAAACCACCTCCATTTTAATTCCATATTTTGCATAATAAATTTCGGCAATAGACTGACAAACTGTATAAGCATTTTTGAGCTTAGGAAGGATTAATTTTTCAAAAAAGAGCCATGTTTTTTTTGCAAAATTTCTTCCGTTTAGTTCAGGCACCTCGGTAAAAAGTTCGTGACTGTCGTAGACCAGTTCTAATTTTTTATTTCCAAACAGCTTTTTTATCCGGTAAGCAAAATAACTGGCCGGAAGCGTATCTAAATCGTTTGAAACAATAATCTCAGTTTTTTTAGCTAACAGAAAAAAAAATAACCGAAGGTTATAGTTGGCGTAAAATAGTGCCCCACTTTTAAACAAAAGCCTGAAACGTTGGGTCGGATAATTTCTCGAATCTAATTTTTGGGAAGTTTTAAGCCTCCTGCCCACCAGTAATGGCATAAAACCGGCATTTTTTAGGGTAGTAGCAACTTTATGTACACGCTGATCCGTTGAAAGATCATTCGTAACGGCAAGAACGACTTGTTTGTTTTTCTTTAACATAAAATTCGATAGCCGGGCAAAATTAATAAATTTGCAGGCCAAATAAGTCTATCAAATGAATATTCTTAAAAACTACTCTTTAAAAGATAAAAACACTTTTGGTATTAGTGCCAAAGCAAAACTTTTTATTGCACCAAAATCCGTTGAAGAATTACAGACCGTTTTAACTAATAAATCATTAAAAAATGAAGAATTGTTAATATTAGGTGGTGGTAGTAACATGTTGTTTGTTAGCGACTTTGATGGCCTGGTTGTTCATCCTGACATTTATGGGATTGAGGTTGTTAAAGAAACAAAAGATCATGTTTTTGTTAAAGCTTTTGCTGCCGAAGACTGGGACGAATTTGTAGCCTGGACGGTTAATAGAGGTTTTGGTGGTTTAGAAAATTTATCATTGATACCTGGTTCGGTTGGTGCATGCCCTGTTCAAAATATTGGTGCTTATGGTGTTGAAGTTGCTGATGTAATTGATAAAGTGGAAGCATTGGATGTGGATACAGGTAAACTGCATGAATTTTTAAACCCTGACTGTGAGTTTGCATACAGAAATAGTGTATTCAAAAATCAATTGAAAGGGAAGTTTATTATTACTTCAGTTTTTTTCAAATTAAGCAAGTGCCCCCAATTTAAAACTCATTACGGGGCTGTTGAAGCAGAGCTTGAAAAATTGGGAGAGGTAAGCCTGCAAGCAGTCAGGCAGGCAGTGATTAATATTCGTGAATCCAAGTTGCCTGATCCTGATGATTGCCCAAACGCTGGGAGCTTTTTTAAGAATCCTGTTGTGGGTAAAGAAAAGTACGATAGTCTGAAAGAAAAATACCCTGAAATTGTTGCCTACCAAATTAACGAAGAAAATTATAAATTGGCAGCCGGTTGGATGATTGATTACTTAAGCTGGAAAGGTAAAACTCATGGAGGAGCAGCTGTTCATGATAAGCAGGCTCTGGTGTTAGTGAATAAGAATAATGCTTCTGGTAAAGAGATAATTGAACTTGCTAAAAAGGTTCAAGGGGCTGTTTATGAAGGTTTTGGGGTGGATTTGGAGTTTGAGGTAAATATTATTGGATAAAAAAGTATTGTATATTGGAGTACTTGTATATTGGAGTACTTGTATATTGGTATTCTTTAAGTAGTTTTTTTAATAAAGACAGATATACCAATTTCAAATACTTAGTCTTTATTCTTCTCTGTTTTTTGGTCTTTTTCAGTTTTGCCCTTTCTTCTTTTCCTCCGTTTTCTTTCGTCAATCACTTTAGAATCGTCGGTAAAGAATAATTGGCTTCCGGCTTTATACCCTTTTGTTTTTCCCTGGTTGTTTAAAAAATGTTCTCTTTTTGCAATACTGCCTTCAAGAATTTCACCTTCATCATTAAAGGCAATGGGTCTCGATCTTAAAAAAAGTATTGGTTTTCCCTGCACCTCAATTTCCTGGTCTCTTGACAACTCTCCTTCAAGCACATAACCCTTTTCATTAAAGTAGGTTGGTACATTGTTTTTGAAAAAAAGTCGCTGTTTAGCTGTCCATAATTGCGCTCTTTCAACTAGCACGCCCGAAATAATATCGCCATTTTTATTGAAGTAAATTCTGTTCCCTGCTTTAAAGAACAACAATCGTCTGCCAGTCCATAAATAACTGTCGTTTTTTAAGTTACCTTCAATTGCTTCGCCAGTGGAGTTAATTAGTATGGAAGTGTCACCTTCAAACCAAAGGTTCGGACCTGTTGTTACAACCAATGAATCATTTTTAAGAAAAATTGTGTCCTGAGCCAAAATTGCCGCAGAATGAATGGTGTAGAATAAGAAAATAATGTAAAATGGACGCATCTGTCTATTGTAATAAATTCTTGTATAATTCGTAATTGGTATAATTAAAGGTGACAAAAATGACCTGGTCAATTCCTTTATTTTTGCTGATAAATTTTTTAACCTCAGCAACAGCTATTTTAGCAGCCCTTTCAGCCGGAAAGCGATATACTCCAGTGCTAATATTTGGAAAAGCAATGGTTTTTATACCATTTTCAAGGGCCACCTCCAAACTTCGCCTGTAGCACGAGGCCAGTAAATTGTCTTTTTCTTCTGCATTTGGTCCCCAAACCGGGCCTACTGTATGAATTACATACTTTGCCGGGAGTTGATAACCTTTGGTTATTTTTGCATCGCCAGTTTCACAACCATTCAGGGTTTTACATTCTTCCAATAAGTCTTTGCCAGCAGCAGCATGGATAGCTCCATCCACTCCACCTCCTCCCATGAGCGTGGTTTTTGCAGCATTTACAATGGCATCTACATATAGTTTTGTAATATCACCATTATGTATGTTTATTTTTGTCTCCATTGATTTATTATTTTGCGTTTTCCAAATCCAGAAACACTGGTAAATGATCACTGTAGCCACCTATGTATTTATAGCCCAGATATGTTCTAAAGTTCTTTTTTCCGGTGTAGGTTTCATCATCAATAAGCAAAAAATCAGTATAAAAAATACCTGCATTTTCTTTTACTGTTTTAAGACCCTTTTTTGCATTTAACAAAGCCCCCGAAACAATTATTTGATCCAGGATTCCCCAATCACCTTCGTGTTTATGGCTGCCAATATTTTTTGTTTGTCCAATAAAAGCACTAAGGTTATATAGTTCCTGATTGTCAGGGTTTTCATAGGTGACTCTTGCTTTTAGTACCTCCTTGAGGCTTTTGTTTTCGGGGTAATCGTTTAAATCGCCCATGATAACAATTTTTGCCATCGGTTGGTTTTCAAAAATAGAATCTATTTCTATCCTTAACCTGCTTGCTGCCTGCATTCTTCTCCTTTCCGACTCCAGTTGCCCTCCCCACCTCGATGGCCAGTGGTTGATAAACAGGTGCAAAGTATCATTATTTTTGGTTTGGCCTTTTACATATAGTATGTCACGTGTGGTAGAACCAGGGCTAAAAGGAAAGGTAACTTCAAGAGCTTTGTAACTCAATGGTTTAAAAGCACTTTTTTGATAAAGCAGGGCCACATCAATCCCTCTCTTATCTGGTGATTCTTTGTGTATTATTCTGTAATTGAGGTTTTTAAGCCCTGTTCTTTTACACAAGTCATCTAAAACTTTTCTGTTTTCCACTTCGCAAAGGCCTACAATTGCGGGTGGCGACCAACCACCTAATGATACTATTGTTGTTGCTATGTGGTTTAATTTAGTGTAGTATTTTTTTTTAGTCCAGAATTTCATTCCCCTGGGCAAAAATTCTTCATCATTGGTAAGGCTATCATTTTCAGTATCAAACAAGTTTTCAACGTTGTAAAACATCATTTTTAGATAGCTTTCGTTTACTGCAAGTTTGTTTGCAGGTTGTGAAAAACCATTTGCAAAATAAAATACAAGCACAAATGAATTGATTATTTTTTTGATATTCAGCAATTTGAGTCCTTTTTGTTGAAAATTATTAACATTATAAATTTAGATATTTTTTTTATTCTTGAGCAAATTATATATTTGTAGACACTTTGAATAACTTAAAAAACAAAACAATGAATAGACTTAAAAACCTGATAGCGAAGTTTTCTTATATAGCTATAGCCATGTCACTTTTTGCAATTGGTTGTGGCGACGGTTCAACTGAACAAACCGATGAAAATAATGAAGACAGTATAGTTGCAATAGCTGATCAAGCTGAAAAATTGGTTTATCCACTACCAACACCTCTTGAAATAACCAATATGCTTAATAAAGCAGGGGCAAGTTATATCCTTGATATATCTAACCAGCCAGGTAATGTAGACAAGTATTTTACAGAGTCACAAAAGGCTTTGAATTTAGGAGTTTACGGAGCAGATTTGAGTTATTCAGCGACTTACAACAAGTCACAGGAAACGATGGACTTTTTTGTTTGTACAAAAAAACTACGTGACGGAATGGATATTCAAACCCCTTACAACGAAGATTTATCAGCAAGAATTGAAGCTAATATCGAAAATACAGATTCTCTATATGATATTCTTACAAGCTCTTTTAAAAACACCTTTGAATATTTAAATAATAATGGCAAAGGAGCAATTTCTGTAATGGTTATTGGCGGTGGATGGATTGAAGGCCTTTATCTTTCATCACAACTAGCCATGTTAACTGAAAATAATGCTGAAATTTTGCAGGGGATAGCTGACCAAAAAGAAAGTCTTAATAAATTGATTTCCATTATGGAGTCATACAAAGATAATCAGGACGTGAGCGAAGTTTTGGTAGAGCTAAATGACTTAAAAGCTATTTTTGCTGAGCTTCAGGAAGAAGACGGAAAAGCAAAAATGACTGAAGAAAGCTTCAAAAAAATTAATGAAGAAGTAGATGCTTTAAGAAAGAAAATTGTTGACACACCATAGGCGTGTTTATTAAAACATAACATTAGGGGGCTTATTTATTCTAGATAAGCCCCCTTTTTTTAGCATAGATTTTGAAATACAACAATTTTCTTGAATTTGACAGAATTTATTAAATTGCGGTGTCAAAGAAAAGTGCTTTTAAAAAAAATAGAACAACTTCATTATGAACGAATCCATTTTAAAGGCTTTGATGCGTCTTTTTGCCATTGTTGCAAATGTAAATAAAGATGATGTATCAAGCGATGCCAGGGAAATTGTTAAATCTTACTTAAGCCTTCAATTAAATAAAACACTGGTTCAGGAATACCTCGATTTGTTTGATGAGTACATAAGTGTACACCATAAAAAAGTAACGGATGGCACTAAAAAGGAACGGAAAAGAACATCGTTGAATTCAGTAAAAGTGCTGATGATTTGTCACGAAATCAACGAGCAGCTAGAGCAAAAAGAAAAAGTTATTGTGTTGATTCGTTTATTAGAGTTCATTCATGAAGACAATATAATTACTGAAAAAGAACTTGATTTTGTAAAAACTGTTGCTGACACATTTAACATTAGTGAAAGCGAATACTTTGATTTAAAGCATTATATAATTGATGGGGTTAAGCATATTAATTCGGAGAAAAAACTACTCTTAATTAATAACATAAAAGACGAAAAAAAGGTACTTACACAGCCAGAACTACCCTACATTCATATGACGGATGCAAACATTCATGGCGAAATTGCCATTCTGCATGTTGAATCAACAAATACATACGTGTTAAAGTACAATGGTGAAGATAGTCTTTACATGAATGCTTTGAATATTGTTCCTGGCAGAGCCTACGTTTTTGAAACAGGATCGGTAATAAAAGGAGCAAGAATTACACCGGTTTATTACACTGATGTAGCAAGTCAGTACATACATGATGATGGCTCAGCAAAAATTGTTTTTACGGCAAATGATATTGAATTCCGATTTAAAAATTCGACCAATGGTATTCAAAAATTTAGCTTTTCGGAAGAATCAGGGAGTTTAATGGGAATTATGGGCGGAAGTGGTGTTGGAAAATCAACACTTTTGAATGTTTTAAACGGAAGCCTGCCCTTAAATAGCGGAAAAATCACCATTAATGGGTACGACTTGTACGAAGACAAGGAGATGCTTGAAGGAGTAATTGGCTTTGTGCCCCAGGACGATTTATTGATAGAGGAACTGACAGTATATCAGAATCTTTACTATAATGCCAAGTTATGTTTTAGCAATTTTGATGAAGAGGAAATAGAAAAGGTTGTTACCCAAATACTTTTAGATTTAGACCTTATTGAAATTAAAGGGCTTAAAGTAGGCGATCCTCTTAATAAGTTTATAAGCGGTGGACAAAGGAAGCGTTTAAATATTGCGCTGGAACTAATGAGAGAGCCATCTGTATTGATTGTTGATGAGCCAACTTCCGGACTTTCTTCTCAGGATTCGGAAATTGTAATGAGCCTTTTGAAAGAACAAACGCTTAAAGGCAAATTGGTGTTGGTAAATATCCACCAACCATCTTCAGATATTTTTAAGCTGTTTGACAAACTGTTGATCCTTGATAAAGGAGGTTTCCCTGTTTATTATGGCAACCCTATTGATGCTGTGGTTTATTTTAAAACAGAGAGCAACCATGTTAATGCCTCTGAAAGTGAGTGTGGTGTTTGTGGTAATGTGAACCCCGAGCAACCCTTGCAAATTCTTGAGGCCAAAATTGTGAACGAATATGGGAAATTTACACGTGTAAGAAAGGTTACCCCGCTTGAATGGTACAACAAATACAAGGAGAAACTTCAGCCCAAAATAAAACTACCCAAAGGCGATGAAAAACTGCCTTTGCCTAATAATAAATTTAAAATACCTAATAAATTTAAGCAGTTTAAAATATTCAGTATCAGGAATTTATTGTCAAAATTAACCAACAAGCAATATTTGTTGATAAACTTTCTGGAAGCGCCGCTCCTGGCTGTTATTTTGGGTTATTTTACCAAGTACATAAGCGGAACTCTGGACAATCCTAATAGGTATCTTTTTAGTGAAAATGAAAACATCCCGGCCTACTTGTTTATGTGTGTAATTGTTGCACTGTTTATTGGACTTACGGTCAGTGCCGAAGAAATCATTCGCGACAGAAAAATACTTAAACGTGAATCGTTTTTAAATTTAAGTTGGGCCAGTTACCTCAATTCAAAAATTGTTGTTTTGTTTGCCCTGGCGGTTATTCAGTCTTTATCCTTTATTTTAGTGGGTAATTTTATCCTGGGCATTAAATGGATGACGTTTAGTTATTTTGTCATAATATTTTCTACTGTTGCCGCTGCTAATTTAATTGGCTTAAATATTTCGTCTGCTTTAAATTCAGTGGTGACCATTTATATCACCATACCTTTTATTTTGGTTCCACAACTATTGTTTAGTGGTGTTATTGTTAGTTTTAATAAGCTTCACAAAAATTTTATGTCGGTGGAGTATGTTCCGGTAATTGGCGATTTAATGGTTTCAAGATGGGCATACGAAGCGCTGGCTGTAAATCAATTTAAAAATAATGACTTTGAAAAGCATTTTTACGAAATTGAAAAAGAAATAAGCTATTTGTCTTTTCAGTCCATGTTCAGGCTTCCTAATTTGCAATCGAGGATTGACAGATGCTTTAAAAAGAAAAAGAATGGTGAAATTGACGAACAATATAATAATGATCTGATTTTGTTGTCAAATGAATTTAAACGTTTGAAAAAAGAAGTTCCAGAGATTAAATTCGAACCCTTGGATCAAATTGATAAAGACAAGTTTACACAGGAAACAGGTGCTGTTGCAACAAAATATATCGAAGATTTAACAAATTATTATCGTAATAAGGTCTATTTTGCAAATACTAAAAAAGACGAAGTTTTTAATCGCCTGGTAAAGAAACTTGGAAGTGTTGAAAAGTTGGCCAGTTTAAAGGAAGAATATTACAATAAACGACTGGCTGAGTCGGTGCTTAACAAAAACGAAGTGAAAAAAATTGTGGAAACCAATCACCACACCTTGTTCCAAGTAAAAGACCCGATTTTTATGCGACCCGAGACCAATTACGGGCGGGCACATTTTTATGCAGCCGAAAAAATAATATTTGGAAAATCGTTTGACACCGTTTGGTTCAATGTTGCAGTCATTTGGCTGAGTATAATAATGCTTTACATCTTGCTTTTATTCAACGGATTGAAGAGATTTGTTGATTGGCTTTCCAATCTGAGTTTGTTTCCGAAAAGAGATGGGAAGTAGAAGAAAATACTGTGATTGTTTAATGCCTTAAACTATACTAAGCCAGTTTGAAATATTGTAAATTGAAATTTTAAAGTGGCTTTGTATGCCGCTCGACTGGCAGTTTTGGTTTGCAAGCCTGTGAAGCAAACCAATTACTAACAGCGCTTCGGTATAAGTTAGGGCCTGCTGAAAAAGTCAGAGGTACATTAGCTACAACTTAGCGAAGCGATATCTTCGACCAAAGGGAGAAAACTTAGCAAAGCGAAGATGTATATGAATACTTCGAGCTGAAGCT
>JBNKJW010000031.1:0-6470 GCA_050291445.1 Bacteroidales bacterium
TATTAGATTTGATTAATTTTTGCATAAATCACACCAATTTTTCTAGAACTATCCCGATAGTCCTTCAAAAATTTGTTGCAATTTCTGCTAAAAATTAATTCAAACTGTGTGAATATTTTTAATCGAACTCAGGTTATTAAATATTTCATAAATCTAATGCTCTAACACTCATCCAGCCCATAACCATGTACTAAAGAGCTTATTAAATCAATACTTCTTTAACAACTCCAGAAATTTCTTATCCAATTTATGGCCATACCAGTCTTCGTACTTTATATCTTTTCTTCCTGAATCTAAAATTCCAAAATCGCCCCTAAAGTTCCATAGGCCATAACCAATATTGTTTTGGGTTAAAATACTCAGCACATCTTCGAACCAGGCCAGGAAAACCTTGTGTGGAGTTTTATTGTAACAACCGCATTCGCCGCAATGCACGCCAACACCACTTTTAACCAGATCGATCCAAGGCTGATAAAATTCTTCCAGTTTTTTTTTGTTGTATAAAACGCCATCATATTTGCCTGGCCAAACAGCCATTGGAGCGTCATCAGGATTTTTCCAAACCCAGGATGCCCTGTAATGACTAATGTAATGAGGGAAATAGCCCCGACAACTTTGTGCAATATCTAAATCAGCAATCTCTGGAATAACCGAACTGCCTACATCATTACCATCTGCCACCACAATACGATCGGGACTAATTGCTTTTATCGTTTCCATCGCTTGTTTGGCCACTTTTCGATAGAGTTTTCCTGGTACTGTTTCCCGTTTGCTGAACTGGTTGTTCATATCTTCGCGCATGCTTGGCTCATTTAGCAGGTCGAAACTAACATTGTCTTTAGAGAAGCTTTTAAATGTTTTAGCCCACATTTCCCAATGGAACAGAAACGCTTTTTGGGCTTCATCATCTTTCCAAAGATTAAAAGGCTCATGGAAGCCAGCATTTACACAATAGCCAGGTGCCCGATGCAAGTTTAAGCTAACATGTAGACTGTTTTTATTTGCCAGTTCTACCAGTTTTACAATTTTCTCTACTTCAGCTTCATTAATTTTATAAACATCTTCGGGAGTGATGTTTTTTGAAGGATCGAAATTGATGTAACGAGGGTATGCCATAGGGATACGGACAAAATCAAAACCCCAGTCGCGCATCCATTTAAAATCGTTTTCGGTAGAATTGGATTTACTATTGGCATTTTTGCTTTGAGCACCAAAATAATCAAGTAGATTAAAACCCCGCCAGCGAGGAAGAGGATTAGTAACAGGTTTAGTTGCAAGATTAGCTACCAGCACATCACCAAAAGCCAAGACACCTGCCGTTGCCAGTCCACTTTTTTTTATAAAATCTCTACGGGTATGTTTCATAATGAAGTTTTTAAGGGATTCTGACAACAAATATATCGAATTATATGAATAACCATTAGAGAGAGTCCCTACATTAGGTATTGCTAAAAAAACCTTCCATAAAATTCAATACTCTGAGTGATATTTAGGGGTTTATTAATACTTGTTGTTTGATATTTGAAAAATACAAGAAAAGGACAACTAAAACAGAAATTCTATCGTTTAATAATAAAATCATTTTTAGTAATTTCTTCAAAAGCAGTATTCATCTCTGCATTACAACCACTAAGCTCAATATAGCTAAGTCCTTTCTCGGGGAAGGTATGAATGGCCAAATGACTTTCAGCTAAAAGCCAAAGGCAGGTATAGCCTGATGTTGGAAATTGATATTCGAGGTGTTTTAAAATTGTATACCCCACACTACTCAATATTTGGGTGAATTTATTTTTTAAAACAGCTGGGTTTGTCTCCGTTATCCAAGCCTTATAATTATAGATGTTTGCTTCTATGTTTTTGTACTTTACCTCTAAATTTTCCATTTCACTTTAATTAGTACAAATCCCATGATCCTTTTAAATAATATCTGTATAAAACAGGGTTATGAATTTTATTAACCTTAATGATTGAGGTGTCTTTTATAAAAAACGGTTTCCCAAATGAGGTTATTAATTTCATCGATTCGTTATTAATCCATCTTGTATGAACATTATCAAAGCGAAGCTTTAAGGCATTTTGCTTTAATTCTTCACTTTTAAGATGCTTAGCACCAAGTATCCATCCCCATTCACCCAAAGTTAATATTTGATTATGCATTTTTAAAGTATTGTAGCCAGCTTTTGTCATGGTTTTATTAATACAATTATAAGCTTCGGCTGCATAGTAAGGACTTCCTGCTTGTGTGATTAAAAACCCGTGTTTTCGAAGTTGCTTATAGCAAAGTTTATAAAACTCATAAGAATACAACCTGTTTAGTTCTACCGATCGGGGATCTGGTAAATCAATGATAATGATATCATAAAAAGACTTTGTTTCTTCTAAATATTTATATGCATCAATATTATAAATATTTACTTTTTCATTATTAAAAGCATTATTATTTAAAGCTGTAAATACTGGATGCTCTTTCCCTAAGTTTGTCATTTCCGGGTCAATATCTACCAAATCAACCCGTTTAACACTTTTATATTTTAGCAATTCGCGCACGGCACAGCCATCACCTCCACCAAGCACCAGAATGTTTGCCGGATTTTTTGATAGTTGCATAACAGGATGTACAATTGGCTCATGATACATTACCTCATCATAAGTACATAATTGTTGATTGCCATTTAAGTAAAGCCAGTAATCATCCTTCCACTGAGTGACTACAATTTTTTGGTACTTGCTCTGCTTTTCAAATATCACTTTGTCTTTATATTTGGCTTGTTCTCCGTAAGTGATAATTGGTGATGAACTTATACAGCCATAACTTATCAGTAATAAGGTAATTGAAGCAAAAGTTAGAATTACCGATTTTGTCTTCTTTTTATGAATTTTCCATAAAGTAAAAAAAAGAACAATGGCCATAATAAAATTTACTCCACCTAAAATAAAAGGTGTATAGGTTAATCCTATAATAGGCAATCCAATAAAAGCAAAAAAAAGTCCGCCTACTAAACTTCCGTAATAATCTTTTTCTAATACCGACGAAATATTAACACGTAATGAATCAAAATCTTTGTTAAGTCTAATAACTAAAGGTATTTCCATTCCTATTAACAAACCAATAGCAATGCTCAAAAAATAAATGATAGCACCTGTATAGACCGTAAATACTGAACTAATATAAGCGATGAGAGCTGAAAAAGAAACTAGAACACTTAAAGTAAACTCAATATAGATAAACTTTGATAACAGGTTTTTGGTTATCATTTTGCTGATACGGCTACCTAATCCCATTGCAAACAACATTATAGAAACTATAATGGTCCATTGAAACACTGAATTGCCTAAAAAATAAGTAGCAAGCGTAGAAAGTATATATTCTGCAACAATTCCTGATAAACCGGTGGCAAAAACAGCCAGTTTTAAAATATTAGATCTTATTCTCATCTACAATTTTACAAACACCAAGATATTAATACTGAACCAGCTATGTAGGCAAATGCTTCAATAATTGCTGCACCTATATTTGGTTTTTCCTGATTAACAATTTCATCAGTAATTTTTTGACCTGGTAATAAAATTTTGTCTGTCAGAAACCTTAGTATTGGAAGTAATACTAATCCTATAAGAATAATTATACCTACATATGTTAATGAATCAACCCAGTTCTCAAAATCATCTTTTATTGCAAAACGAATAATGTTACCCATTGCCAATAATGCACCTGCAAAACCAACACCCACAGCAACATTGTCTTTTTCTATATGTTCATGAATATTATATGGGGTAATTATGTTATAAATTTTGGCAGTAATAAAAAGAACAACCTGCCCTAATGCCCAAAACACCGAAGCTGTAATAATACCATGAACCAAATTATCGCTTTCGCCTAATAAAGCACCAAACAAAACCAAGCCAGATGCGATTGAATTAGCAGCTTCAATAACACCTGTTCCTACATTTTGATCTTCAATAATTTCTTTTTTTACAGAAAACGTATTTAAAACCAGTTTATCGTTGATAATAATAGCGATGTTTAGCAATAAAATTCCTAATAAACCATATACAATTATATCAATAGTATCGCTAATAATTCCATTTGAAGGACCAATTAACACACCACCAATTATCAATATTAACCCAATAAAATAGCCAACATGAGCAAAAGCAAAAGCAAGGTTGTCTTTTTCCACCAATTCATCGTTAACTTTTAATGATTGATGAAATAGTTGATACACAATTTTACCAACAAAAAATAAAATAAACGAAAGGCCAATATATGCTAGTCCGTGATATACTGTTATAAAGTACTCATTATTTAATATTGTTTCCATAATAAACTAAATGAATGATTGGTTAATAAACGATTGTATCCAAAACAAGAAACTTCTATTTACCAAATCCACCACTACGGGATCTTGTGCTAGAATTATTATATCTGCTGGATGTACGTGAGATTCTGCTTTTTCGGCTTCGGGTAGCACTCTGTTTTACTTTTGAACGAACTCTGTTTTTAAACGAAGTTGTTTTTTTACTCCAGTTTGTGTTTTTATAATTGGTTGAAGCAAAAACACTGTTGGTTCCATATAGCTTTTTGTTAGAATTAGTATATCCTCCGTAATACGATTTTCCGTAAGGATAGTAGCTGGTATTATAATTGCTCCAATACGAATACCTTACCGGGCTAGAGAACATGTAAAATACATTTCTAAGCATTGAATATTTCCCGTAAAACTCCCAAAACGAGCCCCCATTACGATGTTGCCAATGACCATATCTTTCGTTCCCGATAAAATTTGAATAACCTGCTGGTGCTACCGCTTTTTTTAAAACACCATCTTTTTTCGATACCAGCTCCATTCCAAGGTTGTCAATATTTTCATCGAAGAGTTCATCGCTTACTACCTTCCAATCAGTAAATTCATTAACTATGGTTGTATCTTCTACCTCTTTTGCAATTACAATTTGATATTTGTGGCGATAACGATCTTCATCTTCGTTATAATCCATATCATTCAAAATAATCGAAAAATTTCGTTCAAGACTATAGGCTGTAATTAAACTATCAATTGGCGATTTTATGTACTCTTTTTCTCCTTTAAACCTGGAATAAATTATGAATCCAAATACTGCAACAATAATTATAATAGTTATATGGTTTCCTTTCATTGCATTTTTATTTACATGAGTTACTTTTTTCTAGCACTTTTCTTTACTAATAAAAATACCTATTGCGGTAAAATATTAGAAATTGCTGTATTTTTAACATACTTCCCAATAGCTGCTTCAAAACTTTTATCACCCCACTGTTCTATGGTGATTACATTATTATCATAATCTTCATAATCCCATGATAAAAACTCAATCCAATCCTGGTCATCGTTTCCTAAGTCTTTAAAATATCCAGGGTTCTCCTCCTCTAACAAAAACTTGGTATTATTAAACATAATTTCTTTAGGAGGCTTTTGATGTTCAATAATATACTCAGGTAAGTTGATATCAATTTGGCGAAGCTTTATTTTTTCAACAATGGATACATATTCCTGGTCTTCGCTATCAATAGACAGATACTTTATATCAATACCATTAGTGATTTTAAACTCCTTCGTAAAATATTCATTGCCCCAATCATATTCATATTCTGCATCCACAATCCAGTTCGACATATCATAATCAAACACAAATCCTACTCGAAGATCGGTTACCTTCATATTTAAAATATCGTATTTTGATTTGGGCTCAGCATTCTTCTTACTAAAGATCTTTTTAAAAGGCATATTAGATATTTATCTACAAATATACCAATTTGTTTCTATTGAATAAAATATATGGGTATTCATCATTCGTTCAGTTAAACAAGCCTGTCAGAGTGCTAATTTTACTACCTTGCACCTTAATAAATTTTGTTTTTAGCACGTTTCAGACGTTTTGCATTTCATGATGCCAAAATCTGTGTTTTCATTTCTATTTTTTGGAATAATTGCTTAGGACTTTTTATTCATAACGTTCTTGATAAAATGGCTTTCAATTCAGTTTTTCACTTGTTGGCAAATCTTTTATTATACCAATTGCATTTATATTTTAGTCCAAAGGCAAAATATAAATTGCAATGGTAAATGCCGATGCTACTTGGAAATAGTCGAATGAGGCTTTGCCAAAATTGGACTATTTTGAAAGTAAAATCGGCATAATGTATACCTGTCTTTATTATTTTTTGTCCTCTTCACAAATATTTTCATCCATGAACTCAATGTCACCAATTTGAAGGTTTATTAACTCACCCCTTCTCAGCCCCGCTGAATAAATTAAACTAATAACCTGAGTTCGACATAAAATATTCAACACAGAAATTCGGAATTATACCAGATATGTGCTAAAAATGCAGAAAGAATAGCGGGCTATTTTAAGGGATTTTTAGTGCAGAGATGGTGTGATTACCTCCGGTGAGTGCTTCGCAGTTCCGAATTTTCTATTAGATTTGA
>JBNKJW010000032.1:0-52857 GCA_050291445.1 Bacteroidales bacterium
CGAAGTAATCAAATATTTCTTGTGGTAAGATTAATCGAATTAAGCTATTGAAATGTTCATTATCTGAATGCATAAACCTTGTATAAAAAGTCCACTAAGTTCTATCTTTAGAATTAATTCCACAACTTTTTAAAGTGATCCGTATAAAGCCATGCAGGAGCATAGTGAGCATACTGGCAAATAATACGAAAAAGATTACTTTTAACTTCATCTAAGAAAATATCAAAATCCTAAAACAGTTACAAGAATAATAAAAATAGAGTCCGAGTCAAAACTGTTATTCCAATTATTCTTGTAACAATGAAATTTTAATAAGCCCTTTCACTTCTTCCCTCAATAAAATTGATGAATGAACTATTTACCACCTTGTTTCCTCCGGGCGTGGGGTAATCGCCAGTAAAATACCAATCGCCTTTGTCGTCAGGGCATGCAGCATGCAGATTTTCAATGGTTTGGTAAATGATCTCTACATCTGCTTTTGCATCTTCAGGCTTTAGCATTTCACTAATTTTCTTTGATACTTGTTCCGCAGTAAAAGGTTTGTAAATTTCTTTAACGTGGTTTTCAATTTCTTCTTTGGGTTTCTCTTTTTGAGCCAGGCATTTTTTGTACACACTGTCAATTATTTTTTTCTTACCAGTGTCTTTTAAAAGTTCAATAGCTGCCCTAAATGCTATAAAATCACCAAGTTTGGCCATGTCAATTCCATAACAATCCGGGTACCTTATTTGTGGAGAAGATGAAACAACCACAATTTTCTTAGGTTTTAGCCTGTCAAGTATTCTTAAGATGCTTTTTTTTAGAGTAGTCCCCCTTACAATTGAATCATCAATAATAACAAGGTTGTCAGTTCCTTTGTTAACAGTGCCGTAGGTAATATCATAAACATGCTCTACAAGGTCATCTCTGCCTTCGTCCTGACTAATAAAGGTTCTTAATTTAACATCTTTTATGGCAATTTTTTCAATCCTTGGGCGATGATTTAGTATGTTGTCAAGCACTTCTTCTGTCAGATTGTCCTTTTTTTCAAGTATTTCTTTCTTTTTTCTTGCACCAATTTCTACCTCTAGCGCTCTTACCATGCCATAAAAAGCTGTTTCAGCTGTGTTAGGGATAAAAGAAAAAACGGAATTGTCTAAATCGCCCTTTACTGATTCAAGTATCTGTGGCACAATTAGTTCGCCAAGTTTTTTTCGTTCCTGGTAGATGATTTTGTCGCTTCCCCTTGAAAAATAAATGCGTTCAAATGAACATGATTTCTGTTCAAATGGTTCGTTTATCAACTTTTCCGAAAAACTACCATCTTTTTTTATAATTAGGGCATGGCCTGGCTGAACTGGTTTTACACTTTCGAAAGGTGCATTAATAACAGTTTGTATTACCGCTCTTTCCGAGGCAACTACTACAATCTCATCATCTGCATAATAGTATGCAGGGCGAATACCACAAGGGTCGCGCATAACGAATGAATCGCCATGTCCAATCATTCCTGCTATGGTGTAGCCGCCATCCCATTTTTTGCTTGATTCTTTTAAAACGCTTTGAATATCAATATTTTCTTCAATTTTAGGACTTATTTCCTTTTTTGTATAGCCTCTGCTTTTGTAAAGGTTGTATAAAGCCTGGTTTTCTTCATCCAAAAAATGGCCTACATTTTCTAAAATTGTTACTGTATCGGAGTAGCCTTTTGGGTGTTGGCCAAGGTTCACAAGAACATTAAATAATTCATCAACATTGGTGAGGTTAAAGTTGCCGGCTAGAACAAGGTTTCTTGATTTCCAGTTGTTTTGCCTCATTACCGGGTGAACATTGTCGATATTATTTTTCCCGAATGTGCCGTACCTTAAATGTCCCATATACAATTCACTGGCAAAAGGTATGTTTTCTTTTGCCCATATTGGATCGGTGAAATCGTCGGGGCACTTTTGTTGTGCCGTTTTTATAGTTCCTCTAACACTATCAAAAACATGTTTAATGGGCATTTCATCAATAGAGCGTACCCGATTGATGTATTTTGTTCCGGGCTTGGTGTCAATTTTAATGCTTGCTGCTCCAGCACCATCCTGCCCTCTGTTGTGTTGCTTTTCCATTAATAAGTACAGCTTATTTAAGCCATACATCCATGTGCCGTATTTTTTATGATAATATTCAAGAGGTTTACGTAACCTGATTAGTGCAATACCGCACTCATGCTTAATTTGATCGCTCATTATGCGTATTTATAACTTCAACAATTAATTATTACAAGGAACAAGAGGTTTAGTGCCTTTTAGATTAATCGTTTGTGAGATTTATTAACTCAACCCTGCTGTTAGGGTATTCACTGCTTAGTTTTCTTTTGAAGCTTTCTGCTTCAATTCTTGTTTTAAAATTACCAACAAGTACTTTCCAATAAGGCGAAGGGTAAACCATATCTGCACTTATTTCTGAATATTTAGCCACAAAAGTATTCCTTGTTGATTGTGCAATTGTTCTGGCATTTTTTCCTGAACCAATATATATTCTTACCCTCCATACTTGTTGGCTTTTTCTAGCATGCGCCTTGCTCACAATAATGTCATTAAGTTGAGCTTCCTGGTTTAAATAAACTTTGGCTTGTCCAAAATCTTCTTTACTAAAAATACCTAATTCAGTTATTTCAAACCTTCTTGTTTGTGCGTTTACCATAAATGTGGTAACAAAAATCAGTAAAAATGCTGCAATTATTTTCACAATGGGGATATTTAAAAAGTTAGAAACCTGGCATGATTGCCTTTCTGAAAAACAGTGCAAAAATAAGTAATTCTTAAAGAATTTATGAATAAATCTTCATGGTTTCTTTAAACTTCTTACTTTTGTGGCACAAAAATATAGCTATGGCAGATAACAGAACAAGTTTGGAAGCGTTGGGGGAATTTGGATTAATTGCTAAATTAACGGAAAATATAAAATTAAAAAATAAACAAAGTGTAAAAGGCGTAGGCGATGATGCTGCTATTCTTGACTTTGGTGGCGAACAAGTAGTAATAACCAATGATTTGCTTGTTGAAGGGGTGCATTTTGATTTAGGTTACACGCCACTTAAACATTTAGGCTATAAGTTAGTTGTGGTAAATGTTTCAGATGTTTTGGCTATGAATGCTGTTCCCCGACAAATAGTTGTTTCTTTGGCTGTTTCAAACCGGTTTAACCTCGAAGCTATTGAAGAATTGTATAAAGGGATTTATATTGCATGCGACGAATACGGTGTTGATTTGGTTGGCGGCGATACCACATCATCAACAAAAGGACTTTTTTTAAGTGTTACTGCAATTGGCAGTTCACCAAAAGAAAAACTTGTTTACCGCACAGGAGCTAATGAAAATGATATTTTATGTGTAACTGGTGACTTAGGTGGTGCATACATGGGCTTACAATTGTTGGAGAGGGAGAACCAATTGTTTAAAGCTGACCCCAAAATACAACCTGATTTATCTGGTAATGATTACATACTGCAACGCCAACTTCGTCCAAGGGCCAGAATGGATATTATCAACTATTTGAATGCTGAAGGTATTAGGCCAACTTCGATGATTGATATTTCGGATGGTTTATCATCAGAAGCTATTCATTTGTGTGTTAATTCTGGCAAAGGTTGTAAGGTGTTTGAACACAAAATCCCGATTGCTCCTGAAACAGTCGCTATGGCAGATGAATTTGGAATTGAGCCAGCTATTTGCGCCTTGAATGGGGGTGAGGATTATGAATTACTTTTCTCCATAAAACCTTCTGATTATGAGAAGATAAGATCAAATGCTTCAATTACAGCCGTTGGACATTTTACATCAAAATCTGAAGGAATGAACCTGGTAGGGAAAGACGGTACTAAAATTCCGTTGGACGCTCAAGGATGGAATGCATTTTTGAATAAAAAATAAGAGGCTGGCCATAAAGCCGTAGTTCCTTGTGAGACTAAGGAGTTTTCAATTGTAATACTCAGTTTTTCAAGAGATTCGCTCCGCTGAGTCCTTCGGAGTTGCTTCTTTGTTCCTCATCGAAAAACATATTCTTTCGGTACTTAATAAAATAGGAAGCTTTCTATCATGCTTTCACAATAAAAATTTACCTATTTATCTTTCATCGAGGCATTTCCTTTCATTATACCCCGGTCTGAATTTTTGACAAAATCCAAAATCATATCACGCTCTTTTGTTGGAGGGATTTTTTCCTCTATTTCTTTAAGAGCATTTGGAATATTAAAATTACCTGAATACAATATTCTGTATGAATCGGCAATTGAATTAATAATATCTGTACTAAATTTTCTTCTTCGCAGGCCTACTGAATTTAGTCCCATGTAGGATAATGGTTCGAGTGCAGCTGTAACAAATGGTGGGATGTCCTTTCTTACTTTTGTACCACCAGAAACCATTACATGTCCGCCAATTTTACTAAACTGGTGAACCAGCACAGAACTACTTAAGATAGCAAAATCATCAATTTCTACCTCGCCCGCAATTTGCGAAGCATTTCCAATAATGATGTTATTTCCAATTTCACAATCGTGCGCAATGTGAACATAAGCCATTAACAGACAGTTGTCTCCAATGGTGGTTTTGCCTCGGGCTTTTGTTCCTCTGTTTATTGTTACGCATTCTCGTATTGTTGTATTGTTGCCAATTTCAGCAGTGGTTTCTTCACCAACAAATTTTAAGTCTTGCGGAATAGCAGAAATTACTGAACTTGGGAAAATACGGCATTTTTTGCCAATTCTGGCTCCATCAAGTATTGTAGAATTAGGGCCTACCCAGGTTTCATCACCAATCTCAACATCGCCAGCAATGTACGCAAATGGCTCAATAACAACATTTTCTCCAATTTTAGCGTCAGGATGTATAAATGCAAGTTCTCGACTCATCTCTTATTTTTCTTTTGTAATTTGTGCCATAAGCTCAGCTTCACAAACAATATTCTCACCAACAAAGGCCTGTCCTTTCACATTGGCAATTCCTCTTCTAATAGGCGAAGTTAATTCTACTTTAAATACAACAGTATCACCTGGAACTACTTTTCTTTTAAATTTCACTTTATCCATTTTCATAAAGTAAGTTAAGTAATTTTCCGGATCAGGAACCGTGCTTAAAACCAAAATACCACCCACTTGCGCCATTGCTTCAATAAGTATTACTCCCGGCATTACCGGCTCTTCCGGAAAATGACCAACGAAGAATGGTTCGTTCATACTTACATTTTTTACTCCAACCACTTCTAGGCTGTCAAGCTTTAATACTTTGTCAACAAATAAAAATGGTGGGCGGTGTGGGAGTAAGCCTTTTATTTCATTCATCGTCATAAGAGACGGGGCATTTATATCAACAAAAGGGGCACTATTTTTCGAACGTTTTTTTTTAATTTCCCTTTTTATTGCCTTTGCAAACTCCACATTTGATGCATGACCCGGACGTGTGGCAAGTATTTTGCCTTTAATTGGAACACCAATTAAGGCCAAATCACCAAGTAGATCTAATAATTTATGACGCGCGGGCTCATTTGCGAAAATTAAATCTTCATCATTAAGCACCCCACGCGATTTAACAGGCACCCTTGGTTTGTTGAAGATGTCAGCAAGCCTGTCAAGTTCATCCTGAGTTGTTTCTTTTTCAATAATTACGATTGCATTGTCAAGGCTGCCACCTTTAATAAGGTTGTTTTTAAGAAGAAACTCCAACTCTCTTAAGAATACGAAAGTTTTACATTCTGAAATTTCCTGCTTGTATTCACTGAGGGAGTTAAGTGTGGCGTATTGATTTCCAAGTACAGATGAATTATAGTCAATCATTACGTTTAGACTAAAATTGTCATCTGGAAAAGTCATTAATTCTATTCCATTTTCTTCATCAGAATAACTAATATTGCTTGTCACTACAAAATATTCCCTGTCTGCTTCCTGTTCTATAATACCAGCTTTTAAAAATGCATCTACATAGGGCTTTGCGCTTCCGTCAAGAATTGGAGTTTCTGCCGCATTTATTTCTATAAGCAGGTTGTCAATTCCCATCCCAACAGCAGCAGACAAAGCATGCTCAATTGTTCCAACACGTGCTCCATTTTCTGCAATAACTGTGCTTCTGGAAGTGTCAACAACATTCTCAACAATCGCCCTTACAACTGGTTTATTTTCAAGATCAACACGTTGAAAAGCATAACCATGGTTTTCAGGGGCTGGCTTAAATGTCATTTCAACCGTGTGTCCTGTGTGCAATCCTACCCCACTAATACTCACCGGCTTTGCTATAGTTCTTTGTTTTTCTGCCATTTTATGTTATTTTTCAAACTCTATTCCGAAGAGTTTGTTTTTAAACCTTTCTTATATTCTTCAAGTTCTCTTTTTAAGTCAAAAATTTCTTTTCTTAAATCCGGCAGCAATTTAAACACAATACTTGATTTCTGAAAATTCATAAGATTAATAGCCGGACTACCCTGAATGGCGGTTCCTTTTTCTTTAATGCTGGATGCTATACCTGATTGGGCGCCAATTTTTACTCCGTCTGCAATGGTTATGTGACCTGCAAAACCAACCTGGCCTCCAATTAAGCAATCTTTGCCAATTTTTGTTGAGCCCGAAACGCCAGTTTGTGCAGCGATAAAAGTTCTTTCACCAACTTCAACATTATGAGCAATTTGAATCAAGTTATCAAGTTTAGCTCCTTTTCTAATGATTGTTGAGCCCATTGTTGCCCTGTCAATAGTGGTGTTAGACCCAATTTCTACATTGTCTTCAATAATTACATTGCCAACCTGAGGTACTTTCTTATGCTCCTCACCGGTCTGCGGAGCAAATCCAAATCCATCGCCCCCTATTACAACACCAGAGTGAATAACACAGTTTTGTCCTAATTTAGAATCAGGGTAAATTTTTACGCCTGGATACAATTCTGTGCCATCATCAATCACAACATTTTCTCCAACAAAAACCTGTTGATGTATTTTTACATTGTTACCAATTTTACAATTTTTTGATACAATACTAAAGGTACCAATATATACATTTTCGCCAATTGTTGCCGATTTATCAATGCTCGATAACTCATCAATTCCAACCAGTTCGGGTTTCGACTGTTGGTATAGTTCTAATAATGATGCAAATGCTTTGTAGGCGTCTTCAACTCTTATTAGGGTAGTATTAACTTTTTTCTGGAGTTTTAAAGACTTGTTAACTAGTACTATTGATGATTTTGTGGTATATAAGAAGTTTTCGTATTTGGGGTTAGCCAGGAATGACAAAGTTGCTTTTTTACCTTCCTCTATCTTGGAAACATCAGTTACTTCAACATCTGCATCTCCTTCAATAATACCCCCAAGAAAATCTGCAATTTTTTGTGCCGTGAATTTCATTTATGAAAAAATTTGTGCAAAACTAATAATTATTGGCTATTTATTTTATTTTTTCTTTTCTAATTTCGTATGTTACTTTTTTAAAGATAATTGTATTTGTCATTCACGAAGCGGAGGATGACAAATAAAAAACTTTTCAACTATTTTTGAAAGTGTTGATACGTTTGAAACATCTGATGCTATAGCAATGTCTTTTATTTTATCACCTTTCCCAATAATATTTATCCCATCTCCAAAGTTTTTACTGTATGCATTGTTCTTAACTGAGTCTGAAATTACAAAATACTTTAAATCCTCCTCAGAAAGTTTGTATTTTTTTACAACTTTTTGTCTTATTTCTTCCAGCTCTTTCTTTTTAAATTTTCTTGACTGGATTTTTACTTTAAATAAATCCCTGTTTATAATTCCCTTACTTAAAATCGATAATACATTATCTTTATGGTATTGCCATTCTTTTATACAAACTATTATATCATGATCATCTAACTTTGAAAATGCCTCTAATGGAGTTTCTCCATCTATTTCTTTATTTAATAACCCTATTTCTTTAATATTATTATCAAAAAAGAATCTTAATGCAGGGGTAAGGAAAATCTTTTCTCCACTTTTGTGTAGTTTTTTTGCCCTTTTTACAACTTTTATCAGCATTTGTTCTGATGCAATTACTGTTTTATGCAAATAAACCTGCCAATACATTAATCTTCGTGCTATTAAGAATTTCTCAATTGAATAAATGCCTTTTTCTTCAATAACCAGTTCATTGTCAAACACATCTAGCATTTTAATAATTCTGTCGGAACCTACAATGCCTTCAGAAACGCCAGTATAATAACTGTCCCTTCTTAAATAATCGAGCCGATCCATGTCTAATTGGCTCGAAACCAATTGATGCAAAAACTTTCTTGGATATTCATTAGTGAAAATAGAAATACCAGTATCAAGGGCTCCTGAAAACTCTTTGTTTAATAGTTGCATAAACCCAACCGACAATTCTTCATGAGGAATGTTTTTAAAAAAACTGCTTTCCAGGGTGTGAGAAAAAGGACCATGACCAAGATCATGCAGCAAAATAGCTATTATGGCACCATAATATTCGTCATCCGAAATATCATGACCCTTGTATCTAAGAATATTTAATGCCTCTTTCATTAAATGGCTGGCACCCAAAACGTGCTGAAACCTGGTGTGCGTAGCACCTGGATAAGTGTAGTAGGTTAACCCAAGTTGTTTAATTCTTCTAAGTCGCTGAAAGAATTTATGCTGTATAATATCATAAATTAACTCTGTGGGGATTTGAATAAAACCGTAAATTGGGTCATTTACTATTTTTCGCTTATTCTGTTTTGTAATATACACCTTAATGCAATGTGATTTTAAATATGCATAATTTGAATTAATTTAGCTAATACTTGCTAATTATAGTTTTTAAAAATTCTGGAAGAAAGATTAAATGGAATTTCCAAAGCCAAACATACTATTATTTACTTAAAGTTCCATGATAATTAACAAAAATATTGAAATTCAGGTATTTTTTTACCGAATATTTTGAGTATTAAGTAATAATACGTAATTTCGCAGCCGTGAAGAAAGTGGATTTAGGGGACTTGAGTCCCCTATTTTATTAAATTTTTGATGGTAAATATAGAAAAGGTCAGGCAACTGATAACCGAAAAATTAGGAGGAACAGCAATTGTTTTAGTTGATTTGCAAATCAGCCCTTCTAATCAAATTAAAGTTCTTTTAGATTCTTTTGAGGGTGTAACCATTTCAAAATGTGTTGAAATAAGCCGGCTTGTTGAAGGCAGCCTTGATAGAGATGAGGAAGATTTTGAGTTAGAGGTTTCCTCATATGGTATATCTCAATCTTTTGTCTTGCCACTTCATTATTTGAAAAATATTGAGCGGCAAGTAGAAGTATTTTATAAAGATGGGAGAAGTATAAAAGGTACTTTGAGTAAAGTGGAGTTAACAGAAAATAAACAATTAGTTAGGTCAATTGAAATATACAATAAAAAAAAGGTAAAGCAAGAAGGGAAAAAGAAGAAAGTAGTGGTTGAAGAAATAACAAGTATTGCCGGTGATGAAATTCAAAAAGCAAGACTTGTACCTATTTTTTAATTTTACATCTTGAAATTTTAGATAAGTTGTTGAATATTAGTTTTTTTACTGTAAACGATTAAGTTTATCTATATAAATCCTTTAAAAGGGAGTCAAAAAAAGTATAGAATGGAGAATTTAAATCTTATAGAAACCTTTTCAGAGTTCAAGGAGCTTAAAAATATCGACAGGGCAACCATGATGAGTGTACTTGAAGATGTTTTTAGAAATATGCTGTTGAAGAAATTTGGCTCAAATGAAAATTTTGACATCATCATTAATACAGATAAAGGCGATTTTGAAATCTGGCGAAATAGGGAGGTTGTTGAAGATGAAGAAGTGATTGACCCTAGTTTTCAGATTGGAATTAGTGAAGCCAAGACAATTGATGAAGATTATGAAGTTGGGGAGGAAGTTACTGATGAGGTGAAATTGCATGATTTTGGGAGAAGGGCAATTGTTGCTTTACGTCAAAATTTAACCTCACGAATTTTAGAGTTGGAAAAGGATAATATTTTTCTAAAATATAAAGACAGGATTGGAGAAATAGTAACCGGAGAAGTTTATCAGGTTTGGAAAAAAGAAATTTTGGTTTTAGATGATGAAGGCAATGAGCTTATTTTGCCCAAAGTTGAGCAAATACCTTCCGATTACTATCGTAAAGGAGACAATGTGAGAGCAGTTGTTGCCAAAGTTGATATGAGAAACAACAGTCCTTTGATTATTATTTCAAGGACAGCACCAGAATTTTTAGAAAGATTATTTGAATTAGAAGTTCCTGAAATTTATGATGGACTGATAACCATTAAAAAAATAGTGCGAGTTGCTGGAGAAAGGGCAAAAGTTGCTGTAGAATCATACGATGACAGAATTGACCCGGTTGGTGCTTGCGTAGGAATGAAAGGCTCTAGAATACATGGTATTGTGCGAGAATTAAGGAACGAAAACATTGATGTAATTAATTTTACAAATAACACCCAACTGTATATTACCAGAGCCTTGAGCCCTGCTAAGATCAACTCAATTAAGATACAGGAAGAAGACAAAAAGGCCGAGGTGTTTCTTGATCCCGAAGAGGTTTCAAAGGCTATTGGTAAAGGAGGGTTGAATATCAAATTGGCTGGGCTTCTGTCTGGATACGAGATTGAGGTTTACAGGGAGATTGATGAAGATGATGAAGACGTTGATATTGACGAATTCACAGATGAAATTGAAGCATGGGTAGTTGACGAACTTAAAGCAATTGGTTGTGATACCGCAAAAAGTGTTTTAAATTTGTCGGTTGAAGAACTTGTTAAGAGAACAGATCTTGAAGAAGAGACCATAATTGAGGTCAGGAATATTTTTAAAGCAGAATTTGAATAATATGTAAAGAGAATCATAGAATTACAAATTAACTGCATAAGAGAACACTCTTTAATTGTTAAGAAAAATATATGTCAGTTTCAAATACAAAAAGATTAAGTAAAGTTGCCAGGGAGTTTAATGTTGGGATTTCAACAATTGTAGAGTTTTTGCATAAAAAAGGATACAAAATTGAATCAAATCCTAATGCTAAAGTTTCAGCTGAGTGTTATGCTGCTCTTGTTCAGGAGTATAGCAAGGATATTGAAATGAAGAAAGAGAAGGAGAAAATTACTCAGCGAACTCTTAAAGCGCGTAAGGAAACGGTAACACTTGATGATATTGACGATGAAGAGGATGAGATAAATGACACTGATGAAGTAATTCTGATAAAAGATAACCGAGAGGTCGACGAGGAAAAAACCGAAAAGAAAGAAAAGAAAAAAGAGCCAGTTGAGCATATAGATGTTGAGAAAAAAGAGCCTGAGATTAAGGTCGTTGGAAAAATTGAACTTGGAAAAGAGGTCAAGAAGGAGGAAGAACCTGTAGTTGAGGAAGAACCACTCAAGGAAGAAATTGTTGAAGAAAAAGTAGAAGAAATAAAAAAAGAAGAAAAAGAAGTGGTTAACGAAGAAATTCTTGATACGGAAGAAGAGGTGATTGAGGAAACCGAAAAACCTGAAAATGAAGTTAAGGTAATCGGGAAAATTGACTTGAACTCAATTAATCAACGTACTCGCCCGAAACGGAAAACTAAAGAAGAGAAAAAAGACGAAAGAATAAAGAAAGAGAAGGAAAGAAAAGAAACCGTCTCTAAAGAGGTTGAGGAAAAGAAACAATCTAAGAAAAGGGATGAAGTAAAAAAGGAAGAACCGGTAGTTGAGAAAAAGACCGAGCAACCTGAAGTAAAAAAGGAAGAAAAGACTGACGAAGAGTTTATAAAAACGAAGTTTGAAAAGTTAACCGGGCCTACTGTTCTGGGTAAAATTGAGCTTCCAGAGACAAAAAAACTTGTAGCTACAAGTACTGATAAAAATAAAAAATCACAGCCATCAAGAAAGAAAAAGAGGAAAAGGATAATAAAAGAACCTGTTAATCTTGAAACGGCTAAAAAAAGTAATGTAAATAAAGAAAAACAAACCAATAAACCAACAAACAAAAGACGTCCAAAACGTGGTCAAAAGACAGAGGTCGATGAGGGCGAAGTTCAAAAGCAAATTAAAGAAACACTTGCAAGGTTAACCTCAAGAGGAAAAAGTAAAGGTGTAAAACACCGTAGAGAGAAGAGGGAAGAAATTAGAACAAAGAAGCAGGCAGAGCTTGATGAACTTGCAGCTGAACAAAAAACAATAAAGGTAACAGAATTTGTTACTGCCAATGAGTTGGCAGGAATGATGGATTTATCTGTAACCGAAATCATTCAGGCTTGTATGAGTATTGGAATGTTTGTTTCAATCAATCAACGACTTGATGCCGAAACAATTTCACTTTTAGCCGAAGAATTTGGTTATAAAGTAGAGTTTGTGAGTGTTGAACTTCAGGAAGCAATTGCTGAGGAAGTGGATTCAGAGGAGGAATTAATGCCTCGTCCACCTATAGTTACAGTAATGGGACACGTTGACCATGGTAAAACATCTCTTCTCGATTATATCAGAAGCACAAATATTATTGCCGGTGAGGCGGGTGGTATAACTCAGCATATTGGGGCATATAATGTAACATTAAAAGATGGTCAAAGAATTACTTTCCTTGACACTCCTGGTCATGAGGCTTTTACAGCTATGCGTGCGCGTGGTGCCCAAGTGACTGACCTTGCTATTATTGTAGTAGCCGCTGATGATAAAGTGATGCCTCAGACTGTTGAAGCAGTTAATCATGCAGCAGCAGCTGGTGTTCCGATTATTTTTGCCATTAATAAAATTGACCGCCCAAATTCAAATCCTGAAAAGATTAAGGAAGAGTTGGCCAATATGAACTATCTGGTAGAAGACTGGGGAGGAAAATTTCAGTCGAAAGATATTTCTGCAAAAGTAGGTACCAATGTTGATGAGTTGCTGGAAGAAGTATTTTTAGCTGCTGAGATGCTTGAACTGAAGGCAAATCCCAATAAAAATGCAAACGGAACCATCATTGAATCGTCACTTGATAAAGGACGAGGTTTTGTTTCTACTGTTTTAATTAGTAGTGGAACGTTAAGGGTTGGTGACACTGTACTTGCAGGTGCTTATTTTGGGAAAGTAAAGGCAATCTATAACGAAAGAAATAAACGGATTGATAAAATAGGGCCAGCAGAACCTGGTGTGATACTTGGTTTAAATGGAGCCCCAAAAGCAGGTGACAACCTGAATGTAATGGGAACTGACAGAGAGGCCAGAGAGATTGCAACAAAAAGAGAGCAATTGCAACGTGAGCAGAATTTGCGAACCAGCAAACATATTACGCTGGATGAAATTGGTCGCCGACTGGCAATTGGAAACTTCCAGGAACTAAATATTATTGTAAAAGGTGACGTTGATGGCTCTATCGAAGCACTTTCGGATAGTTTATTGAAGCAATCAACTGAAGAAGTTCAGGTAAATATTATCCACAAAGCTGTTGGTCAAATTGCCGAAACAGATGTGATGTTAGCTGCAGCCTCCGATGCAATTATTATCGGGTTCCAGGTTCGTCCATCAATTAGTGCAAGAAGGTTGGCAGAAAAAGATGGTATTGAAATACGCTTGTATTCAATTATTTACGATGCAATTAATGAGGTGAAGGATTCCATTTCTGGTATGCTTGCACCAGTTACCAAAGAAGAAATTACGGCTATGGTTGAAGTTCAGGAGGTGTTTAAAATCACCAAAGTGGGTACAATTGCAGGCTGTATTGTACGTGAAGGAAAAATTGCCAGAAACTCGCAAATTCGTGTAATTCGAGATGGAATTGTTATTTATACAAGTACGCTTGGATCATTAAAACGCTTCAAAGATGATGTGAAAGAAGTTGCTAAGGGTTTTGAGTGTGGATTGAATATTGACAAATATAACGATATTAAGGTGGGTGACATTGTTGAAGCCTATGAAATTGTTGAAGTTGCGAGATAACAAGATATTTGATTTAAGAAAATAAGTTAAAAGGGCTGCCTTAGGGTGGCTCTTTTTTGTTGAGCTCAGTAGCGAGCCAGGTTGTGTTATTTTGCATTGTTTTTAATTGTCTGTATGTCAGTTGATTGTAGGTTTATTGAAGGACTTGGTTTCAATATAGAAAGACAAAAATATACCAGCAACCAATTTCGCAAACCTAAATTCTTGCATCCCAATTTTTTTTACCTCAAAATATTAATCGTTAACTTTGTTTTACTAACAAAAAACTTTATTGAGATGATAAAAATGAAATCAAATGTTGTCCTTTTACTGGCAGCAATAGTGTTTATAACAGCATGTTCTACTGTGGCAGTTACAAACAGAAGGCAATTGAAACTAATCCCAAACTCAACCATGTTTGCGACCAGTTTTCAACAATACGATGGTTTTTTAAAAGAGCATAAAAAGGTAACAGGTACTGCTCAGGCCAATCAAGTGAAAAATGTAGGAGCAAAAATTCAAAAAGCGGTTGAAAAATACTTTGCTGACAAAGGTATGAGCTCTGTTTTGAAAGATTACAAATGGGAGTTTAATTTAGTCAATGATAAGCAGGTAAATGCGTGGTGCATGCCTGGTGGGAAGGTTGTTTTTTACACAGGAATTATGCCAATTTGCCAGAACGAAGAAGGTGTTGCCGTAGTAATGGGGCACGAAATTGCTCATGCCATTGCCGACCATGGTAATGAAAGAATGAGCCAGCAAATGGTGGCAAGCGGCTTTGGATTTGGGTTGGAGCAATATCTGAAAGAAAAACCTGAACAAACAAAAGCAATGTGGATGACTGCCTTTGGAGTTGGAACACAAGTTGGTGTAATGCTTCCATATAGCAGAACGCATGAGAGCGAAGCCGATGAGATGGGCCTGGTTTTTATGGCTATGGCAGGTTACAATCCTGAAAAAGCTGTTGATTTTTGGACTCGCATGTCAAAAATGGGCGGGAAAAAACCACCAGAAATTTTAAGTACCCACCCCTCGGATGAAACCCGTATTAAAAAAATTAAGGCAAAACTACCAGAAGCGATGAAATATTATAAAAAATAGAAACGAACTTATCCCTCCCTACGAGGGTTTTAAACCCTCGTAGGGAGGGATATATTTAGAAGAAGATAAAATGTTTCATATCTATAACCATGCAGTTGGGAAAGAAAATTTTTTCAATTCTTCTGATAATTATGATTTTTTTCTTTTGAAATTGTAGGAGTATCTACCAAACTGCCTTGATATTTATGCTTATTGCCTGATGCCAAATCATTTTCATTTTGTAATAAAAGTGAAGAACAAAAATGAAATAGTGAATGAATACCTAAAAAAAGCATCCACAAAAGGAAGTAAGATAAATGAATTGGATTTTGTTTCCAAATTTGTAAGTAGGCAATTTGGTCATCTTTTTAATAGTTATGCATAAGCCTATAACAAAGTAAACCATAGGATGGGGAGTTGTTTAAAACAGGTTTAACAGGGAGCCCATTGAGGATGAAAATTATCTTAAAAGGGTCATAATTTCTACTCATAACAATCCTGTTGATGCAGGTTTTGTTGTTAAGTATTCATCTTATAATGCAATTATTTTTAAAAAAGCAACTTTAATAAAACGAAATGAAGTATTGGAACTATTTGAAGATTTAGATAATTTTATTTTTTGCCATGAATAGCAATAAACCCTGTATCATCCCTGAAGGTAATGATGGCTTTTCTCCTTTGTTGAAAATAAGCCTTAGTGGATATCCGGGGTATTCATCTTTATGAAAAATATCAATTTCTTTCCATGTTATTTTATCCGAAAGTAAGCTGTTCCAATCAGCATCAAGTACAAATTGTTCAACGTCCGAAGCGCTATAGCCCAACGAATAAAGGCCTCCAGCAATTGCCTCCATACTGGTTCCGGTAATATTCAGGGCGAATACCAAGTTCTTCTAAAGTTTTTAAAACACCAACATGTGCTAACCTCTTGGCCCGCCACCACTAAGCACCAGGCCAATTTTTGGTTTTTTTTAAGTTGGATAAATAATCAGGAAAAGATGAGTTTTGAGCTGCCATAAGTATATAGCAAGCAAATAGCAGAAATACTGCTGCTAATTTTGGTTTCATGGTTTGTTTCTAGTTTTTGGATAATTTGTCTATTTTATAGACATAATAAAAACCTGATTCCCCTACCTGAAATTTAGGATTTTTTGAAAGTATTGGAGTATTTGTGTGTTGGAATTTTCTTTCACTACTGTAAGCTCACAAATTTTCGATTGACCAATTTTACTTTTTCATTTTTACAATTATAGCCTTACTTGGCCAACCCTCTCCGTTTTGACTGTTTACGGCTGTAATGACAAAACTAAACTTCTTTTTAAACAGACCTCTTCGGGGAACCATAATTGCAGGTTTTTTTGTGGTTTTGTAGAGGTGTTCAAGGTTTGGATACCCAGCATACTTGCCCTTAAACCTGTAAACATTGTAATAACTGCCTGTATCTGCCAAAAACTTGGTTTGCGATTCATCCATTTTCCAGGTGATTAGGGTTTCTTTGCCAATTTTTTCAGCGTACAACCTAATCGGTGCTAAAGGTTGTGGTAGTCGGTTAATGGTGTAAAGTACCTGCGGTGTGGTGTCTACTTTAACAACAAGATTATCATCTGTTTGATTTTTTATTTTCCAGGGCATTTTAGGAATCTCAGCATTGGCAAAAAATAGGTCGTTTTTTAACGAATCTGTAACTCCATTAAGGTTGTTCAACAGAGCAGATGAACTATAAAAAATGCTGCCTTTCACTTGTGGGTATATTCTGTTTAATCTTATTTGATCGGGTATTTCTGAAGGGTTTCGCCACCTGTTGTTGGTATTTATCCTGTGTGTTGCATGGCCAATGTATAAATGTTTCCCATAGGTGTGACGGCTCCACCAATCAACCAGTTCAGCATAATCGGCAACTTTATAGCCAATTACCCAGTAAATTTGTGGAGAAACGTAGTCAATCCATCCTTCGCGCAGCCATTTAACAACATCGGCATATTGCTGATCGTAGCTTGCCAGTCCGCGAGTGTTCGATCCATCCGGATCATGTGTTTTATTTCGCCACACACCACTTGGGCCAACCCCAAATTTAATTTGAGGTTTAACTGCATTAATACTGTCCGAAAGTACCCTGATAAAATCGTTGATGTTTTCTCTTCGCCAGTCTGCTCTGCTTAAACCAAATGGATTGTGTTGCAAATAACTTGTATAATCAGGAAAGTCTTTTCCTCCCTGCTTTATGGGGTAAAAATAATCATCAAAGTGAACGCCATCAATATCATATTTGTGTACCACTTCCATAATTACTTTTACAATGTATTCTCGTCCTTCGGGGATTCCCGGGTTAAAGTAAATTTTAACAATCTCATCACCATAAGTTGCAAACCATTCAGGATGCTGCTTGGTAATGTGCCATGGCACTGTTTTTACCCTCGAAATATTCGAAACGGCCCTAAAAGGGTTGAACCAGGCATGGAATTCAATACCTCGTTTGTGACATTCATCCAACATAAATTGCAATGGATCATAAAATGGATCAGGGGCTTTGCCTTGCTGGCCAGTTAGCCAGTGCGACCATGGCTCAATTTCAGAATCGTAAAAAACTTCACCTGATGGACGAATTTGAACAAAAACAGCATTTATTCCATTGCTTTTATGGGCTTCAATAAGGTTGATAAACTCTGTTTTTTGCTCTTCTGAGCTTATTCTTGCACTACTTGGCCAGTCAATATTGAAGGCTGTAGTTATCCAAACAGCACGCAGTTCTTCATCTGGTGCATGTTGGGCGTTTATTTTGGGAAAAAGCAGGAACAATATGGCAACTAAAAGTATTCTCATCTATAATATATCATTATTAATTTTTAATTCTTTTTACAGCATCATACAATACCTGATGAAGCGATGGTCTGATATTTAACTGATAAAGTTTAGAATTATTGCGAGTTGGGTACACTCTGTTTGACATAAATACAAATAAAATACCATTTTCTGGATCAGCCCAGCAAAAGGTACCTGTAAAACCTGCATGGCCAAAGCTTTTTTCGCTTGCATCAATGGCTGTTGAGCCATATTCTTTGTTTTTAAGCAATGGCTTGTCAAAACCCAGGCCTCTTCTATTTTCATTTTTTGGATATTGGCAGCGGGTAAACTCTTTAATAGTTGAATCGCTTATAAACCTGATTCCTGCATATTTACCACCATTTAAATACATTTGCATTATTTTGGCCAAATCCAGGGTTGTTCCAAATAATCCTGCATTGCCAGAAATTCCGCCCAGCATAGCTGCACTTTCATCGTGCACATAGCCGTGCATTTGCTGTTTTCTGAAAATGGAATCGTATTCAGTTGGGATGATAAGAGATTTGTCGAATTTATTTAAAGGATTATAGGTGACAGAACCAGCACCCAATGGTTGATAAAAATACCTGTTTAGGTAATCTTCATAAGCTATTCCTGTTAGGTTTTCAATTAACTGTGGGAACAGAAAGAACGATAACCCCGAATACTTGTATTTTTTTTCTTCAAGCAAAGGCGATTTTTTAATTGACTTATAGATTTTTTTCTGATACTTTTTATTTAAGTACATATGCTCAGCAATTTTAACAGAGTGTCTTTTAGAGGAATCTGTTTTAAAAGCACTTCTTTTAAACTGTCCATTTTTTTTCAGTGTCAGTTTCCAAAAAGGAATCCATGGTTGCAGTTTTGCCTGGTGCGCCAATATTTCCCTTAGTGTTATATCTTTTTTGTTAGAGTGTTTAAAATCAGGCCAATAGGCATAAAAGGAAGTGTCCAGCTTTAGTTTCCCTTCATCATATAACTTCATTAAAGCTGGAAGTGGGCCGGTAATTTTTGTCACTGAAGCAAAATCATAAATTGAGTTTTTTTTAACCGGAACAATACTGTCGTAAGTATAAAAACCATAAGCTTTATGAAAAAAAATGGCCCCGTTTTTTGCTACAAGCACCTGGCAGCCAGGAAATGCCTTTTCTATTAAAGCAAAATTGACAATTGAATCAATTTTTGAGTGGATGAAACTGGAATCTAAACCAATTTCTTTTGCCGAGCAATAATAAAGCGTAGCTGATTTGTTCTCTGTTTGGGCTAAAGCCAAAAAGTTACAGAGGAAAAATACGATAATTAAAAATAAAAACTTATGGCTCATTTCCATCCTGATAAAGCAAGCTTTGCGAAAACTGCAAAATTAATAATTAATTTTTCAAAGTAATTTATATTTGACAAATTGCAACTATATTTGGACTGGATAATAAACAGGTGAACAATATGCAAAAAACTAGCTTTCTTTCGTTACTCCTAGCCCTTACTTTTTTGTTTAACACATGTAGTAATGGGCAAAAAAGTAAAAAAGACATTGTTGTTAATAACGTTGAAAATGAGGTGGTTGCACCAATTGTTGTTGGTGCAGAACAATCTGGACTCTATTTGGATTCTTTAAAGGGCAAAAATGTTGGTTTAGTTGTAAATCAATCTTCATTAGTTAATGGAAAACATTTACTCGACTTTCTTTTAGAAAATAAAATACAAGTAAAAAAAATATTTGCACCAGAGCATGGGTTTAGAGGAAATATTGACAGGGGTGACCATGTAAAAACAGAAATTGATGTATTAACAGGTATTCCTATTGTTTCGATGTTTGGTAAAAACCGCCGGCCAACAAATGAACAGTTGAAAGATATTGATGTAATGGTTTTCGATATTCAGGATGCAGGAGCCCGTTTTTTTACCTATATAAGTAGCATGCATGAGGTTATGGAAGCATGTGCAATAAACCAAAAGCCATTGTTTGTTCTTGATCGTCCAAATCCGCTTGGCGATTATGTTGACGGACCAATTCGGAAAAAAGGTTTTAAATCTTTTGTAGGTATGCATCCAATACCTGTGGTGCATGGTTTAACAGTGGGCGAACTGGCCAAAATGATAAATGGCGAAAAGTGGTTGGAAAATGGCAGGCAATGCAAATTAACCATTATTAAGGTGAAAAATTATGAACATTCAATGCCTTATGTTTTGCCAGTAAAACCATCGCCAAATTTGCCTAACCATTTGTCAATCAGGTTGTATCCTTCGCTTTGTTTTTTTGAGGCAACTCCGGTAAGCATAGGGCGTGGCACACAATTTCCGTTTCAGGTAATAGGTTTCCCAGATAAAAATTTTGGTGATTCACTTTTTATCCCACAAGATATTAAGGGAATGCAGATGAACCCCATTCAGGACGGTAAGGTATGTTATGGAATTGATTTAAGAGAGATTAATCCTGACACCACAAAGTTTACGTTGAAATATGTCATTGATTTTTACAAAAAATTTAATCAGAAAAATAAGTTTTTCACCAGGCGAAAATGGTTTAATTTACTAGCAGGAAATGATATATTAATTCAACAAATTGAGGCTGGTCTTACTGAAGTGGAAATTAAGGCAAGTTGGAAAAAGGATTTGAATAACTATTTGAAAATAAGAGATAAATACTTGCTTTATAAGTAGGGGGGGGCTCTTAAGTTTTGCAAACTAATTATTTTGATGATAATATTTATTAAATTAGCAGGCAAACCCTGATTGTTGATTAGCTAATAGAGTATTTGATATTTTTCAAGTAGACTTGACTTGAAGCTAGTAAATGGTTAAACCAGAATTTAAATTCACTTTTTTTGTACATTTTGCATTGCTGATTTTTGCTGTTTTTCCAGTTGGTCTTACTGGTCAGGATAGCATTCAACTTACCAAAAAGCATCCAGAAATTTCAATGCAGAACTCATCCCATAAAGGGATTAAATGGACGGATGATATCTCGCAAGGCATTAAAGATGGGCTTCCACCTGGCGCTTTATTACATACTGAATATCTTGATACAAAAAGAAACCCGCTTGACGAAATATACTTTGCTATATTGTATCGTATTTATAAGTTTAAAATTGGAAAACATCAATTTGATCTAATCATTTGTTCAGATAATAACACAGTTGATTTTGCGCTAAGGTGCAAGGACTCCATTAAAAATTTTCCACCAATCGCTTTTTGTGGCTACAACGAATTAACTGAATCCGAGGCGGCCAGGATGAAAAATTGCACAGGGGTTAATGAAAAGGTTGATATAAAAAGGGGCCTGGAACTAATACAGTAACTGCATCCATTTGTCGGTAATTTACTGGTAATCACTGATGTAACTGTTCTAGGTGAAAGGGTGAAAGCCAGGTTGAGAGAATTATTTCGCAAAAACAGCAGTTATTCAAAACAATAGAAATTATAGATAGTATTTCAATTGAGGACCTGGTTCACAAGGTTATACCGAATGGTAATCATGTAACGGAAATTAAAATTCCCTAACATGCTAATCCTTCGGCATTATTCACTGCGTTCATGAGATCGCTCTCTATATTCGCTTAGTTATACCAATACCTTTTTTAATATCTTGATAGCGGTTTGGTATTAGTATGCTTGATGAAAAAACAGTAGTGTATTACACCTTCTTTTTTTAGGGTTCAGATTGAGTTTGGTTATAGCTTAAAAGAAAGGTTTGTTGAGTTTTATGTAAAAGGTATGGGCATTGGAATAGAACCTTCAATGCACAACACTATTTTTAAGAGGTTTGTTCAATTAGGCGCCATTAATGGAAGTTTTTATGAGGGAACAGGTATTGGCCTTTCAATATCAAAGGCTTATGTGAGTTTATTAGGAGGAAAGATTTGGTTGGAATCAAAACCAGGGGGCGGATCAGCTTTTTACTTTACCACTATCACCTGTTAAGCTTAAAATAGGTGACAGTCCGGTTTAATATTTCTGCCTGATGGGCAAGTTCTCTTGCTCTGGCGGCCAGCTGTTCAGATGAGGCAGCATTTTGTTGGGTAACATCATTAAGCTGCTGGATGGAATTATCCACTTGCGAAATAGCAGTGTATTGCTCATTTCCCATACTGCCAATTTCTTTTATTTTTAAGGTAGATTTTTCTATTTCAGGAATCATTTTTCCTAGTAATTCATTGGTTTTGGCACTAACTGTTAAACTTCTTTCAGATAAGGTGTTGATATCATCTGCTGCTTGTTTGCTTTTTTCTGCCAGTTTTCGTACTTCAGCAGCTACCACGGCAAAGCCTTTACCAGCTTCTCCTGCCCGGGCTGCTTCAACTGCTGCATTTAAGGCAAGTATATTTGTCTGAAAAGAAATGTCGTTGATTATCAGTATTTTATTTGAGATTTCTTCAACGGTTTTGTAACTTTCTTCTGCTGAAAGAATCATTTGGTTGAGTTCCTGTTCAGTATTTGCGGTAACTTTACCCGAAATATTCGAGTGTTTAGTGCTTTGTTTTATAGTTGCAGATATCTCTTCAATAGAGGCACTTATTTCTTCAACGGTTGCAGCCTGCTCGCTGCTTGCTTGGGATAGCATTCCCGAGTTTGAACTCATTTCACGACTGGCAGAATTTAATGTTTCGGCACTTGTTTTTACTTTACGTATTACATTTTTAAAGTTTTGGGAAAGTTTAAGAATAGAGCGCGCCAGAACACCTACTTCGTCTTTTCGTTCTGAAAAATCTTGTTTTAGCTCAATATCAAGCTGTCCACCTGATAGTTTTTCAAGCACATCAAGTGATTCTTTTAGTGGACCACGTATTAATTTATAAACCGAATAGACACAAAGTGCAATTAATAAAATACCTAAAGGCAAAGCAATATATTGAGGGAAGTCTTCGCTAAATGCAGTTGAAAGCCTTGATAAAGCACTGGCAATTAATAAACTAATCAGCCAGAAAAGTCCTATTTTAAACAAAATGCTATTTTTAAATAAAATTCTTAAAATTAGTATTGCAATCGGGGTTGCTACTACAATAACTACTATCGTTTTAATTAAAACCGGATGCATGCAAGACTTTTTAAATTATGGATTAGCTTATAAATATGCCATTTAAAACTATGTTACAAAACAATGCTTAACAAGTTATTCTTCTCGCAATTATTGTTCCACTCTGGGCTTTTATAAATACTAATCGTAAGTAAATTGGTGTAACTCATCATCAACTTTTTTTAAAATCATTTAAAGGGTGTTTCATTTCCTTAAATGGTATAACATCTTAGCCAGAAGGGTTTGCGAAATATTTAAGGTGAATTTTAATAAGAAAATGAGTTTTAGTAGCCCTTTTTAACTATTTTTATAGGATAATTTAAACCAAAGAGTAATGAAAAAGTGTTGTTGTTGTATTGTTCTACTTATCATGATTTTTGTTGCTGGCTGCAATGCCGGGAGCAACAGTAAGGATGATGGTGGAGATGTGAAAACTTTATTTGGAGATAACTATACCGAATATGATTTAAATGAATACGACATTCCTGTAATAATTGCTGCCCCATTAGGTGCAAAGATTTCACCAGGTGTTGGAAATGGTGCCTTTGGTGGAGTGAAAACCATTAATTACGAAGTAACTAAAAATGATTTTGTCCTTGATGTTAACCATATTGTAGGAGCAAAATATTCATTGGATGACTTAATTACCTCAGAAAAACTGTTTGCTGAGGAACTGGAAGGTTTTGCCGGCTTTGTTGTTGATGAAGAAAATGGCTTTATTTATAAGGTGAAAACTGACGAGGGTGATGACTACGGGTTTTATCATGTGCTCTTTAAAGATGGGCAACCGGTAGAGTTTGGCGTTGGTTTTAGCTATTCAAGTTTTACATTAGAGCAGGTGAAATTGATGTATAAGGTAGCAAAAGCAGCCAAATAATTTAAATTAAGTGTTAATAAGTGTTCGTGAGGTTGTCTCAAAACTAGATTTTCACTGCATTTCGACAAGCTCAATGCCCGATTTTCGGTTGCTTACTTGTCGAAGTGCTCAATGTCTAATAATCTAGCAACTTTTGAGGTAGCCTCTTTTTTATTTGCTCCAGTTATAAAAAAATAAATCGTTAACTTCTTGATATAATTCAACTAAAAAAGTATCTAAAAAAGTAAATATAAAAAGATGGTGATATAATAAAATTGTATTGATTGAATGTGTAAATTGCCTGTATCAAAAGATAGAAAAATGAAAACAAAATTTAATTTATTTTTAGTGCTTGTTTTTTCTGTTTTAAGCAGTTGTGCAACACTAAACCTTTCAGAAATCAAGAGCAATGACAACAAAGTGGCCATTGAGGCATTAAAACTGGGAATGAGCATGGAGCTGTATGATTTGCGCATTGATTTGCGTCGCGAGACTACTACTCAAACTGTAAGCGCCGCAAATGGAGTAGTTTCTACACAAACTGTTGAAGTTCCTTATCATGCTTTGGGGGTTTATTTGTTTGATGGGGTTTTTCTGGATATCAATAACAACTTGAGCATCAATGTCATTGATTTGGTTGATAACACCTACCAAAGAGACTTTGAAATTAAATATAAGCACAAGTACAAGCCTAATTCACCTTTTGATTACGAAGTAGAACGAACCGGGAATGAAGTGAAATGTATGTATAAAACTTTATTTGGAAAAGGAGGTTCTAAAGTGCTGTTTTTAGATAGCCTTGTTGTAATTGAGCATCAGGGCCTTACAAATAATGAAAACATCCTGGTAAAAGAGGATCGGCTAAGGTATTTTAGAAAAGGAGTGATAGGCAAACATTCAAAGGCGGAGATTGTTAAAACTGAACAAGGATTTATGGTGCCACGGTTTGGAAGAGATAAAGAATATCTACAGCCAGAAAAAAACACCATATATATTGATAAATATACTGTAGTAAAAAATCAGGGCGATAAAGTAGAGTTTATTTATAAAGGACTATTTGGTTCTGAAATTGTTTATACTTTATTAAAACTTCGGGATGGATACATATTTCATGACAAAAAGAACAGGGGTATTAGAATAAAAGTTGATGGGAATAAAATTCTGGTTGAAGAAAACGGAAAGTTGAAGGAGTATTATGAGTTTGCTCTTCAGTAAAAAGAGTTTTATTGGCTTGCGTTTTTAATTTAAAAGTGTATTAAACTTTGCCAAAGTTGTCTAATAAATGCTCCTTCAATAAAATTAGCTATACAATTTGAGTAGAGCTTTGGCAAAGTTTCTTAAACGAAACTCCATAACTTTTCCAAAGTTTTTCAATAATTTTCTCAAACTTGCAGTCTTTTTTCAATACCAAAAACCGTAAGTTTCTTTTTGAATAACGTAGTTATCTTTGTTTTTTTGATACCAATCTTTTGTTGTTTTTAAAGCTTGTTCCCATTCTTCATAATCAATATCGTCACCATCTTCCAATTTTATAGGAAAGTTAACAATGGTCGGGGCAACAAGTTCGATTAATTTTGCGCCTATTGATTTATTTGCTGTATTTATTTCTTCAAAAATATAGTCAAAAGCTTTTTTGTCCTTTGTATAAGCAAGACAAGGAAATAAAAATTCATCATTTCGATAATCCCTGCCGCTATTTTTAACCCAATTGATAAGATAATCAATTTGTTTTTGATCCCCTAATCTGGCAAGTGCCATTCTTAAATTACGAATGTCTCTTTTGCGTTCAGGATTATATTTTTCCAGCAATTGATTCATAAAGGGACGTTCATCTTTAAAGTCTAAAAATCCGACCATAAGATATACTCTTTCAGCACGGTCCCTGTCCATGTGTAAAAGCTCCTTAATCGCTTTTTTTGCAGATGGTGAAAATTCACTTAATTGATAATTATCCAGACTTTTGATATTGTTAGTTCTTAAGTAGGCCTCTTTGTCGTTACAACCTTTTGCAATGATATCAACTATAGACATTCTGTATTTTGAGTCTTTTGAATGCTGGCCTATAACAGAAATTAAATTGTAAGCAAAACTACGAACCTTATCTGATTCATCACTTAAATACTCTTGAACTTTCAGTGCCAATTCTTTTGGAGATTCTTTCAGATGTTTTCTAAAAGCTCCGACACCTCTAAAGTCTTTCCCCTCCCTTCGTAATTCCATCCTTTCTTTTAGCAGAATTGCCATAGAATCTATATTTTGGGCATTAATTTGCGAAACTTGGATGATGGTAATTACTATGGTGATAGTCCATTTGAATAATTTATTGAGCATAGCTAAATATTTTGTTGTTTATCAGAGTTAAGAAATAAATAAATAGGTCTTTTGGATATAAAATTATCATAAAAAAGTAAATAACCTAACTATTTGTTAATTTTGAAGTGTATTCAACTTTGCCAAAGTTGTCTGATATATACTCAGTTATTAAAGGCGACAATACAATTTGAGTAAAGCTTTGGCAAAGTTTTTCAATAATACGATATTGTGAATATTCCTATAGAACCTGAAAGATATTATCATATTTTCAACCATGCTGTTGGAAAAGAAAATTTATTTAATAAAGATGATAATTACTATTTTTTCCTTAAAAAATATCTCTTGCATATTCATCCAGTAGTGGATACTTATGCATATTGTTTGATGCCAAATCATTTTCATTTAGTTATAAGTATTAAAGAAGAGATAGAAGTTCATAAAGTTCGGGAAAACTCAAAATATGTTAGGTCCAGAAAACTCAATATTGAAAATTTTATTAGCAAACAGTTTTCTAATTTTTTTAGTTCCTATGCTCAGTCCTTTAATCCATTAATGAATCGAAGAGGTACTCTGTTTATGAAGCCTTTTAGAAGAAAACTGATTCATAACGAAGAATATTTAAAAGAGCTTATACATTATACTCATTATAATCCTGTGCATCATGGATTTGTCAAGGATCTTAGAGATTGGCCCTTCAGCTCATATCATAGTTTCTTTTCTCAAAAAGCAACTCACCTGAAAAGGAAGCAGGTTATTGAATGGTTTGAAAATATTGAAAACTTTGCCGCTTATCACAAGCGGAAAATTAATGGTGACTTGGAGTTGGATTTAGAGTAGGTTCAGGTATTCAACTTTGCCAAAGTTGTCTGATATCTACTCAGTTCTTAAAAGCGACGATACAATTTGAGTAAAGCTTTGGCAAAGTTTTATTACGAGATTATTTAACTTTGCCAAAGTTTTAAAAGAATATGACAAATTTTAACCAACTAAAAAAGTCACTCGAAGGAGAATTCCATGCCTCTGAAACGTACAAAACCATCTACGCCACTGATGCATCCAGCTATCGTGAAAAGCCGATGGCTGTGGCTATTCCGAAAAACAGCAAGGATTTAAAAAAGCTGATTCGTTTTGCCAATGAGAATAAGTTGTCGCTAATTCCAAGGGCTGCAGGTACTTCTCTTTCGGGTCAGGTTGTCGGGAATGGTATTGTGGTAGACATTTCTAAATATTTTACCAAAATAATTGAATTAAACAAAGACGAAAACTGGATAAAAATACAACCAGGTGTAGTTTTGGATGAGCTGAACCAATTTCTTGAACCTCATGGCTTGTTTTTTGGCCCTGAAACTTCAACTGCCAATCGCTGCATGATGGGAGGGATGCTTGGGAACAATTCATGTGGCTCGCATTCAATTATTTATGGCAGTACACGAGATCATACAATCGAAGTTTCCGCCCTGCTTTCGGATGGTTCGGAGGCTGTTTTTGGCCCCTTAAGTACCGATGAATTTGAAGAAAAATGTCAACTTAAGAATAAAGAAGGCGAAATTTACCAAAATATTAAACACTTACTCAGGGATAAAAAAAATCAGGATGAAATCAGAAAGGAATATCCTGATAGAGTCATTAAAAGAAGAAATACTGGCTATGCACTGGATTTACTTTTGGGGACACAGCCCTTTTCTGATACCAAAGAAGATTTTAACTTTGCCAAGCTAATTGCTGGTTCTGAAGGAACTTTGGCTCTGATTACAGAAATTAAACTCAACCTTGTTCCGTTACCACCGAAAGAAAAAGCTGTTATTGCCATCCATTTTAAAACACTTGAAGAAGCCTTGCATGCCAATCTAATTGCATTAAAATATCGTCCGGGGGCGGTGGAACTGATTGATGATAAGATACTTGATCTCACAAAGGACAATTTATCCCAAAAGACAAATCGCTTTTTTGTAGAAGGCAGTCCGGCAGCCATTTTAGTCATAGAATTTGCGAGGAAGACAAAAAGCGAAATTGAGCAAATTGCTAAAAGTTTGGAAAGTGAAATGCGAAATGCTGGTTTTGGTTATCATTTTCCGCTTATCTATGGCGATGAAACAAAAAAAGTATGGGCACTTAGAAAAGCTGGGCTGGGAGTATTAACCAATATGCCTGGCGATGCCAAACCAATTGGGTTTATTGAAGATACAGCTGTTAAAGTAGAAGATTTACCTGAATACATTCGTGAATTTAAGGAATTGTTGGCCAAGCATGGTCTCGATTGTGTTTACCATGCACATATTGGTAGTGGTGAACTTCATCTTCGCCCATTGTTAAACCTGAAAAAGCAAAAAGACATTGATTTATACTACACCATTGCTTTGGAAACAGCCAGGCTGGTGAAAAAATACAATGGTTCGTTGAGTGGCGAGCATGGCGATGGCCGTCTTCGTGGTGAATTTATTCCATTAATGCTGGGTGAACATAATTACCAACTATGCAAGGAAATAAAAAAGGCATGGGATCCCAATAATATTTTCAATCCCAACAAAATTGTTGATACACCGAAAATGAACACATCTTTGCGTTACCAGCCAGATATACCAACGCGCAAAGTGGATACCATTTTTGATTTTTCAAAAACTCATGGGTATGTCCGTGCAGCTGAAAATTGCAATGGTTCAGGAGATTGTCGGAAAAGTCATCTAATTGGTGGAGCCATGTGCCCATCTTTTCAGGCAACGCGTGATGAAAAAACAACCACTCGTGCAAGGGCTAATATGCTTCGTGAAGTAATGAACAGTACCGTGACAAACCCGTTTGAAAGTATGGAAACTTACGAGATTTTAGATTTATGTTTGTCATGTAAGGCCTGTAAATCAGAGTGCCCTTCGAGTGTTGATATGACAAAGTTAAAAGCAGAGTTTTTGCAGCACTACTATGATATGAAGGGAGTGCCATTACGTAGTAAATTAATCGCAAATATTGCAAAAATTAATAGTTTGGCTGTCCCGTTTAGTGGGTTTTACAATTTTTTTATTTCAAAAAAGTTTACGGCAAATATTTTTAATTCTTTGATTGGGTTTCATCCGAAAAGAAAATTTCCGAAATTAAGTAAAACTACACTCAAAAGGTGGGTGAGAAAGCATGTGAAAGAACAAAACAAAGGCAAAAAAGGTGCAGTTTACCTCTTTAGCGATGAGTTTACCAATTTTAATGATGTTGAAATTGGAATTAAAGCCATTAGGTTGTTGAATAAGTTGGGTTACGAAGTAGTTGTGCCAAAGCATGTTGAAAGCGGGCGCACTTATTTATCAAAAGGCCTGGTAAAAAAGGCAAAAAAGCTTGCCCAAAAGAACATCGATTTATTAGAAAATATTATTTCTGATAAAACTCCTTTGATAGGAATTGAACCATCAGCCATTTTAACTTTCAGGGATGAATATTTGGATTTTTTTGGAAGTGAATTAAATTCGGGGAATGCCTATTATCAAAAAGCTAAAAATCTTTCGGCTAATTGTTTAATGATTGATGAATTTTTATTTAGAGAAATTGAAAAGGGCCATATTTCAAAAGATTTATTTACAAAAGAAAATAAAAAGGTAAAATTGCATGGGCATTGCTACCAAAAAGCACTTACAACCACCAAGGCCACTAAAGAAATTTTATCCTACCCGGCGAACTATTCAGTTGAAGAAATCCCTTCGGGTTGTTGCGGTATGGCTGGTTCTTTTGGTTATGAAAAAGAACATTACGAATTATCAATGCAGGTGGGCGAAATGGTCCTGTTTCCTGCTGTTAAAAACGCTGAGGAAGAAACAATAATTGTAGCCCCTGGAACCAGTTGTCGCCACCAGATTAAAGATGGTACTGGCAGGGATGCTTTGCATCCGATTGAGGTGTTATGGAAGGCATTGGTATAATAAGTCACTTGTCATTTAAACTGGTGAGTTAATTTCTTGGGGTAGGCCTAAGTGTTTTATAATCAATTCTATGTAGAGTTATTCTGTGATCTAATAACGAGTCAATGAAATATTTGCATGAGTCATGTAACTCAGAATACTCGCTTTTGAAAAAGTCTTTAGAAACATAATTTTTGTAATTATAAATAGCTTTTGATAGTTCTATAAGGACTTTTTGAAGTGTGTCATTCCGTGTTTTCAGTTCATACCATATCATAAACCGACCTTTCGATAGAGTTTCTTCTTGATTTTCAGTAACCATAATAACTTTCTTTTCAGGACGACTTTCCAAATTTTCTATATTTAGAATAAACTCAAAAGCTTTAAACGCAATTTGGCTATGATAGATTTCTTTATTATTATATAGAATGTTACTATCTTTTAGTACAATTATTTCGGTGCAATTCCTAAAACAATCAAATGCTGGAGGGGGAAATTTTTTAATGAATTCTTTTCTAAGTTGAGTAAAACTGGTTAAAGCTGAGTCAAATTTCTCTGAATCAGGATATTTATTTAAAAAAGCTTCAAAGTCTCTAAAATTATTTGATCCTTTTAAATAAGTCCATGGCTCTTCCTTCCTGGCAGGTTTTTGACAGGAAAAAATAAATAATAAGAGAAGTAGTAAAAGAGAATTTTTCATCTTTAGTGAAAATAAGGAAATTATTGCATCGATGAATATATTCGTGGCAATTAGCATAATTCGCTGACAAAAAAAGAGCCACCCTCAGGGTAGCTCTTTAAATAATAGTGTAATATCTTCTACTAATAGAATTTCGATCGGTCATCTTTAATATCAGCTGTTTCAATCAACGAACGAATTACCTCACCAGTTCCACCAAATTGTGGGTTAGGATAAATTCGTTGTTTTAGGCTTTGAAGTAATCTGTTTCTGTCAATATTTAAATCAACACCTTCGGTGCTCATTGATGGAGTAATGATTTTTACATTAATTGCATAAACACCACTTTCTCCTTTAATGGGTTCCGAAACTTTTCCTTTTTCACTGGTCACTGCGTTTGCAATTACCGCTGGTTCAAATCCCATTCCTGGTATCTGGCCAGAAGTGAAACTTATATTTTTTGCCTCTTTAACATTAGTGTTTAATTTTTGAGCCATAGCTGTAAGATCAGCAGATTTAGCTTCTTTTAATTGTTTTAACAACACCTCAGCTTTCTTTTCTTTTAGTACAGCTAATCTTACCTGGTTTTGAACTTGCTGTAGTGGTGCAATTCCTTCTTCTTTAACTTCAGTAAGGGCACCAATTACATATCGTTTTCCTAATTCAAATACTTCAGAAACTTCACCAACTTTAGCATTGTATGCCCAACGAATTAATTGACGGGGCGATTCCAGGCCTGGAATAAAGGTTCCATTTTCGGTTAAACCTGGCGCAGATCTTTTAATCAGGTTCTGAGCTGTTACAGCCTCATTAAACTTTTCAAGTTTACGATTTTCGCCTGCAAACTTACTTGCATTAGCATAAGTTTTCTTATAAGTTTCAGTACTTGGCACTATTTTCCTTTCAAGTATTCCAACCTGTACTTTTTTAAACGTCTCTGATTGTGCAGTTTTTACCATTAGGTGCACACCATACTTTTGTTCTGAAACAACAATTTCGTTCAGGTTTTTATCAACCAACTCCGTAAAAAAGTCAATTGGCATTCTGTTAACTTGCTCTCCTTCTTCAATCCATCCAAGTTTTCCGCCATCTTCCATGTTTTGTTGGTCAGCTGAATATTCTTTAGCAACCGTTGCAAAATCAACTCCGTTTTCAATCACTGTTTTTAAGCTGTCGGCAACAAGCTTAGCTTTGGTAGCATCCGGAATGCTTTGTCCGTTAATGGCAACCAGAATATGCTTAGCTTCAAGTGAATCCGGAAGATTTTTTATTTCAGTTAATTTGGCTAGTTTGTATGCCCCTGCTTCAAAATAAGGACCGTAAACAGCTCCTGGTTCAGTCGAAAATAAAAAGCTGTCTATTTCGGCATTTGCAATTTCACCCTGCTTGTAGTGTTTTGGATCAAAAGACTCATCAGAGTTAAAACTAATGAATTGTTTATCGTCTTCGGTGCTTTTAAATTCAGGAATACTTTTTTTAACCCAATCCAGTGTATTGGCAGTATCTTTTGATGAAGGGACTACATCAAATGTAACATAAACAATGTCACGAGAGGTCTCTTGCTCATATTCGTTTTTATGTTCTTTGTAATAGGCTCTTAAATCATCTTCTGAAATTGTTACGCTACTGTCAGGTATTTCGGTGTACATTTTTCCAACATAGTCAAAGTCAACCAGGTAGTTTCTGCTTTTAAATTCTTTTTCAACCTGTGGGGTTGGAATATAAAGCCCTTTATCAACAAGTGTCAGATATTTTCTTATCATCCTGTTTTCAGTCACCCTTTTTTCAAGGCTCAACATATAATTTTTTATTTGTTCACCTTGTTCGCCTTGTCCCATGTTTTTATAAAAGTACACAACTCTTGATGGATCAAATTGTCCAGTTTCAGGATTAGCAAAAGCCTGGTCACGTGCAACCATCGGATCAACATTTCGTCCTTGCATCAAATCAAATAGCTCATCACTACTTACAGCAATTCCTGTTGTTTCATACTCATTCTCCAACAAAATAGTCTGAATCATATTGTTCCATACCATTTCTCTAATCTGATCTCTTTGAGCATTGGTTAAAGATTGCATTCCATAGTTTGCTTTGTAGTTTTCTATGGTCGTTTGTACTTGCTCTTCGTACTCCTGATATTTAATACTTTCTCCGTTTATTTCGGCCATTGTATAATGATCTCCCATACCAATCATTTTTCTAAGATCACCTAAAATAAATGCAAGAAGAGCAATACCAATAACTGCTGCAACTAATGGTCCTCTTTTTCTAATATTCTCTAATGTTGCCATTTGTTATGTACTATTAATTTCGTATTTTTAAATTTAGAGCTGCAAAGATATAAAAAAATACAAATGAAACATCCCCATCTGCACATTTAGCAGCTGAAAGGGGTGGTTGGTGTTGTAAGTTGTTGAAAGAGTGTGCTTTATGGGGCTGGGTGTTTTCTTTGCAGCATTTGAATTATCTAATAAAATAAGAATGAATTTTAAAGAAATATTGAACTTGAAAAAGTTCCAAAGTTTACAAGCCTCTTTATATGCGGTTTCAAGATTTAATCTTTATCCGGATTTGAACTTTGCAAGAAAAAGTTTTGAGATAATCAAGAATTAAATAAATTTGCATAGAGGTTGGAAAATGTTGGTATAGATTGACAAACAAGAGATTAATATCGTTTTTTCTGTTAGTTGTGTTTTTTCTGGCATGGATAAGACCTTATATGCCATATGTGGAATATGAACTTAATAAAAAATATATTGCCGAATTTTTGTGTGAGAATAAAAAAAAGCCAGAAATGAAATGCAATGGTAGGTGCCATTTAAAAAAACAGCTAAAGAAGGTAAATGATGAGGAAAAGAAGCTTCCTGTACCACCGCTAAAAATTGAAAAGTTAACAATTTCATTATTTTGCTCTAATATTAAAGCTGTAAATTTCACCATAACAGAGGGAACAAAAACTCCTTATATCGAGAACTATCAATTCATTTTTAATGGAAGAATTTTCCACCCTCCAAAGTCCCGGACTTCATATATTCAGAACTCCTGATCCTTGGCTTAATTATCAAGGTGTTACTAAAGTTTATTTGTGAACAAAATTATTGTACCCAGTTACTGAAACTTTCTCATGACAGAGGGGGGTGAAATAGTTATTGTTATTCTTGGTAATTAACTAGTAGACAGTGACTAGTGACTGTTTTATGTTGATAACTAAGAGTACAGTGCTTAAACTACTGTACGTCAAATTACGCTAAACTCTAGAACTCTGTACACTTGACTTAATTTTCAAGGAGTTAATGAAGTTTATTCGTAAGCAAAATGTCGTATCTGACCTTGGACCTTTTTCATGACCGAAGAGAGTTAATTGGAAATTAGTTATTGTTGTTCCTGTATAATTATCTAGTAACCTGTAACTAATGACTGTTTTGAAATAATTGTTATAAGTGCAGTTCCTTGAACTTGAGCACATCAGGTTACGATAAACCAGGATCTCTGAATATCCTGAATTGTTATTACCAGATATGTATTATTATGATGTTATTAATGATGGAAAAAAATCATTTTTAGCAATTGGATAGTATTATCTAAAATTAAACACCTTTTTTATAAATAACCTATTGTTAACTAAGATATTATGAAATATTATTGTAAGATATTATACCTTTTGCTTTTTTCTTTTTTCCTGACTAATGGTTTATTAAGTCAGGAAATGGGAAATATAAATGGCATTGTTTACAACAAAGTTACCAAAGAAGGAATTCCTGATGTACAAGTTTTTATTAAAACACTGGGCATGGTGGCTATATCAACAGAAGATGGTTTGTTTGAACTGAAAGACATCCCGGAAGGCGTGTATGTGGTTGAAACAAAGGTGATTGGATTTGTGGGCCAAAAGAATGAAAGTATAAAAGTTTTGGCTGGACAAAGCACCAAAATTGAGTTTATTCTTGAAACAGATGATTTAGTTGTAGATGAAATTACGGTTTCTGCAACCAAAACAGCAAAATCCATTAAATCAATAGGTTCGCCAGTGCATATTTTAGGCCAACGAGAGCTGGAGCAAACAGAAGGCAGAAACATTGACGAAGCACTACTAACCGTACCTGGTGTATTTAGTGAAGATCGACACCATGGTGAGGCAGCTGTTGTAAGTTTTCGTGGTGTTGGCTTGCACACACATGTAACTCGGGGTATACTTGTATTAGTAGATGGTGTTCCTATCACGGAAGCAATGGGTAGGACTACTTTTGAAGGAATAGATATGTACAATGCCGAGAAAGTAGAAGTACTTAAAGGTCCTGTGTCAGCACTTTACGGGCCCAATGGCATTACAGGAGTAATTAATGTAATCAGTAAGAAGCCCAAAGATGGTATCCATGGAGGCATTGATGCATCTTATGGTTCGTATAATACCAGTAGAATTGCTGCCAACATTAATGGTGGTGCCAATGGCTTTAACTATCTGATAAAAGGTAGTTATTATAATTCAGTTGGTTATCAGGATCGTTCTGATTATAGTTCTGCTCGCGGTGGACTTAAGTTTTCAAAAGACTTTAAAAAATATGGAAAGTTGGCATTTTCTGCAGAATATAATTCTAACAGTGACTTAAGCGGTGGCCCGCTTGATAGTGCACAGTTTGTTGAGCGATCAACCGAAGCAACCCTGAATTTTACAGGAAGTGATAAAAAGTTGTATCGCCTTAATTTAGATTATGTAAAAACATGGGACAACAGCTCTGCACTTGTCGTTAACACCTATATAAGAGGACGATTTGATGAAGGTCACTATATGGACACAAGGTGGGGTAAAGATGATGTTAAATTATTTGGTGGCGAAGCCAGGTATAGAACCGTATTTACGCTGGCAGGTAAAAAAAATACATTAACCTTTGGAGGAAGAATTGATAGGGAAGATGCATACATGGAGGTGTATTTAAGGGATGGTGAAACTGGTGCTATTGGCGATTTGGATGATCAAGGTGAGAGCATCTACGATATGATTGGTTTTTATATGGAAGATGATTTTTACTTATCAGATAAGTTAGTTGTGACACTTGGTTTGCGTTATGATATTATCAATTATAACTGGAAAGACCAGTTCAATACTGTTACAGATAACACTTCAGATAATACAAGCATAGCTGCATTAAGCCCTAAGTTTGGCTTTGCTTATAACCCTGTTAACCAACTTACTGTTTTTGGCAATGTTGGCCGTGGGTTTAATCCACCACAAATTTCTCAACTGTTTATTGGAAGTAGTTATAGTGGCTTAGCAAATCCCGACCTAAAGCCTGAATACCTTACAAATTATGAAATTGGGGTAAGGGGAAGCTTTATACAAAAATTAGACTATCAGGTTTCGTGTTTTTTAATGGATTTTATTGACCAAATTTCAAGTGAAATAGATCCTACGGTTAGTACCACTGTTCCTGTTAATAAAAATATTGGTGATACTCGTCATCAGGGGGTTGAGGCTTCAATAAATTATCAGGTACTAAATGGTTTAAATACCTATGTCAGTTATTCATATTTAGATGCCCGGTTTGTTGAAAACCCTGAAAATGAGCTAATAAATAATGTTTTACGAAAAACACCCCACAATCAATTTGGTGCTGGTGTTAGGTATGGCTTTAAGTTTGGGTTAACTGCCTCAATCAATTATAAGCTGTTAGGCGAGTATTATATGGATAATGAAATGCTAAATTTATATGATGGCCACTCAATAGTAAACGCAAAAATTATGTACAAGAAAAAAGGTTTCAAAGCATCTTTTAGCGTAAATAATCTCTTGGATAAAAATTATGCTACCTGGGCATATGCTTCCCAAAGTTACAATCCTGTTACCCATCAATCAAGTTGGGGACAATCGTATTATGCGGGTTGGCCAAGGAATTTTACGTTTACGCTTGGCTATAGCTTTTAGTACAAATTAATAGCTGAATAAAACAGTGGGCAGAGTGGTAGAATATTCTTGCTCGCTGTTTACCAGCTAAACTTACTAACCATGAAGAAAAATTTTAAAATAATAGGTTGGCTGGCCGTGTTTATTATTTCTGGTAGACTCTATGCCCAGGAAACAATATGGTTATCCAACATACCACCTGATTACCTGGTTAATGAGGTGAAACCAAATGGCATGCACCGTTTATCATCTGTACAGATAAAAGAAAACAAAAGTAAAGAAGACGAAAAACAGAACAAAAAGAAAAGAGCGTATAGAGAAGATACAATGGCTAAACAGTATGGAGGAAAAAAAGGCGGTAGGAGAAATTATGGTGGTTCCAGTATTGTTCATTGGATACGTAAGGGCAATTCAGTTAAGGAATCACAATATGTATGTTTAACAGATAGTGATGATTATAAATTGGCATTAATGTCTCCATCAGGTGAAAATGCGAATATTGAAATTGGGATAGATAAAGGCTGTTATGTTAAGTTTGGACTCAAAGATGAAGGTTACTACAATGCATATTTAATAAAAAAAACACCTTTGGGTGATACCTTACATGTTAATATTGCAAAGGTTGAATTACTCAATCACAGTTGTAGAAACGGGCATAGTAAAAAGCTGGAAAGCAGACCTGTTAATTATTACCCTGAGATAACGGACTTTGAAGTAATTCGACTGCGTAAACCACATTCCGACTTTCATTACTTTACATCATCTGGAGAAGAGGTAAAATACAAAGCAATTTTTGAAGGAAAAGCTGTTGAGAATGTAAAAATTACAATAAATACTGAAAAAGGATGGAGTAAAATCCTTGCTTCAGATGCTAATGGTGAACTAAGTTATCAATTTATTCAGGACTACTTTACCAAATGGCAGGAATTGAATAGTAGAACTATTTATTACTATCTGTTAAAAGCAGAATATACCTTAGAAATAGATAATAGCTACAAAGGCCAGAATTACAAATACATTTATTATACGTTTACCATGTCCGATGGTTACCGCCCTGCACGAACAATGTATGCTTCAATGGTATGGGGGTTAGTAGTTTTCCTGACTATATTTATAATTAGTATCGCAGGTGTATTTATTTACAAAGAACGCAGGAAAAAACCTTATAAAGAAATCAGTTTTGATGAATCTAATAAGTGAAAAATGAGAAAGCTAAAGATTAAAAAATATATTGATAACTCAAATGTGTCACGTTTTAGGTTTTGGGTTCAGATATTATCATTTATACTGTTTGTTTATGGGGGATATTTCCTAATTGAAGTTGCCTCAAGATTACCATTGTTTTCATGCCCTTATGTGCCTGGTAGCCCAGGTGGGTGCTACCTAGTTGGAGTACAACATGAGCTAAATACAAGTTGGAGTGCAATATTTAGTTACCGTGGAATTGGCATACTAACAAGCCTGGGTATTTTCCTGCTTTTTTTTGTTTTTCTTAATAAAGCATGGTGCGGATTTGTCTGTCCACTAGGAACTTTGCAGGACTGGATTACAAAATTACGAAAATTATCAGGATTCAGTTTTACAAGGTACGATGAAATAAGTTTTAAAAGGTTGAAAGTTATTAAGTACATCCTACTTGTTTTGTTGATCCTTATTCCTTTAGGGATAAATAATTCATTATTAGGTTTACCTAAACTTCCTCATGGAATGCATACCCCATTTTGCCAGGTTTGTCCTGCCCGCACAATACTACCTTTATTTAATGGTGATACATCACAGGTTTTTATTGACTTTACGGATACTACTACCATTATCATGACATCATTAGGGCTTATTGTGGTAGCTATATTCTTTGTGGGGGCTTTTGTAAAAAAGCGATTTTTTTGCTTTTTCTGTCCTATGAGCACTTTGCATTTTGTTTTTTCCAAAATAAGCATTTTACGAATGACTAAAGTTGGTTCAAAATGTACCAGATGTGGCAACTGTTATCGTGTTTGCGATGTTGGTATAAAAGGAATTGCAGATGATGTAATAAGCAAAGATATTGTAAAGGATGACTGTATGCTTTGTGTTAAATGTGTTGAAGCATGTCCGGAAGAAGATTGCCTTAGAATTTCATTTATGGGTATCCCAATTTTTAATGCAACAGAGGAAGGCTTTTTTAAGAGATATGGCCGAACAGAATCAAAAGAACTAAAGAAAAAAAATGGAGAAGATAAATAGCGATCGTTTTGAACGGATGAAAAAAACAGGGAATATTCATTATTCCATGGAAATAAAGAAGAATTTAGCCGAAATTACGGATGATTTCCCTGATAATCTGGATAGTATGGGCTATTTCTACAAACGTTTTGAACATTTTACACAGGGTAACGGAAATTTACATGAAGGGGAAAAAGTAGTAGCTTCCATGTGTGTGCATGTACCTCTTGAACTAATTTATGCTACAGGTGCTGTGCCTGTTCGAATTTGTGCAGGCGCTTATGCAACGGATCAGGTTGGTGCTGAGTTTCTTCCGGCCAAAACTTGTCCAATGGTAAAATCGACACTAGGTGCATTGTATTTAGATATTTTACCAGGTAACATTAAGCCTAAACTAATTGTTAATCCAACTACCTGTGACCAGAAAAAAAAGGTGGGTGAAATTGCAGAGGAGATTGGAAAGCCATTTTTTACTTTGGAAGTCCCACCTACTAAAGATAGTGAAGAAGCCAGACAATACTGGATTAGAGTGGTTAAAAAGTTTATCAGGAAACTCGAATCAACTACAGGTACAAAATTAACCCGCCGAAGACTAAAAAAAGCGATAAAAATGGTTTCCAAAGCTCAAGAAGCTTATCGCCAGTTTAATACATTAAGACGAACAGCGCCGGTAATTTATGGAAAAGATGCAATTTTGGTAACCAATACTTATTTTTTTGATGATATAATGAGTTGGACTGAAAACCTGTTGATATTAAACAAAGAACTGGAGCAAAGAATTGTTGAAAAGAAAATGGTGGCTAAACCAAACTCCCCTCGAATACTATTAACCGGCTCCCCTTCAATTTTCCCAAATATGAAATTACCCTTACTTGTTGAAAAGCTTGGTGGGATAGTGGTAAACGAAGAGTTTTGTTCGACCAGCAGAATAATATGGGATACAGTGGCTGTTGACGAATGGTTTTTGTATGATATGATTCCAGCCGTAGCTGATCGATATTTAAAACCGAGTACTTGTCCGAATTTTACACCAAATACCGATAGAGAAAGAAAACTTTTGAAAGGAATTGACGATTATGCAGTTGATGGAGTTATTTACCAAACATTTACAGGTTGTCAGTTGTATGATATGGAATCAAGAAAAATTGGCCAGGTGATTGAAGAAAAGGGAATTCAAACACTTTATATTGAGTCTGATTATAATCCGGATGATTTTGGGCAATTAACCACACGCCTGGAAGCGTTTTTAGATTCATTAAAAAATAAAAAGCAGTAAACTATGCGATATTTCATAGGAATAGATATTGGTTCAACAACCATAAAAATTGCAATTATCAATGAGGATAAAGAATTAGTTGCAAAAGGAAGTTCCCCAACAGGTAGTCGTTTTAACCAAAATGCAATTGATGCGCTAGATTTATTACTGTTTCGCAATAAACTGAACAAGGAGGATATAGCATATACGGTTTCAACCGGATATGGAAGGAAACTTTTCAAGGATAGTGATGAAAATGTAAACGAGATTACAGCAAATGCAGTGGGTGCAAATGTCTCAAAAAATGGCGATCCTGAAATCAGAACTATTATAAATGTTGGTGGACAAGACACAAAAGTTATACTGTTGGATAAACAGGGCGAAATAAGCAACTTTGTAATGAATGATAAATGTGCAGCCGGTACTGGCCGCTTTTTAGACATTGCTGCTCGTAACCTTGAAGTTGATGTCATGGAATTAGGTGATTTGCATTTCGAATCAAAAGATTCTCCCTTACCAGTAAATAGTACTTGTGCTGTTTTTGCTGAGTCGGAAATTATTTCCCTTCTGGCTGCAGGGCATAAAACAAGTGAAATTGTTTCCGGCATTCACTACTCAATTGCTAAAAGAATAGCACGCCTGGCAAGTCGGGTTCGTATTGAAGATGGTGTTTTGTTTGACGGTGGTACAGCATTAAACAAAGGAATGGTAGATGCTTTAGAAAATGAATTGATGCGGAAAATCCATATTCAGTCATATTCGCAATGCACTACAGCTATTGGAGCTGCTCATATTGCAAGAGATAAATTTAAAAATCAATAAGTGTTGCATTTTATATTGTATAGCTTGCAAATGTGTTGTTCGCAATATTTTAATAACAATTATGAGGTAGTTTACACCGACCGCAAATTGACTTTATTCGCTATGCTCATGAGGCTAAAGGTTCTTCATTTACCTCGGCCCTAAAGGGTGTGAAGAACTTTCAAGTCATGTCCTAGTTTTGGTGTAAACTACTTGCTATTCGTTTAATTTAATCTTTTAGTATAATTGTAAAAACTCAAATTCATTTCCAGTCCATTCCATAAACCTTTTAAAGTCAGAAAATTTAATAACCAAAGAAGCAGTATTAATACCAGGGTGAAAACTAATTGTTTTCGCATTTTGCAAATTTTCATCAAAGAATACATGTACATGATTTTCAGTATCATTAATCAGAGCCAGAGGTGAAACTGAACCAGCTGTCACATCAAGGTACTTTTCTAAGCGCCAACCAGATGCAAAACTGAGTTTGCCTTGTTTTAAGAGTTGTTCCAATGATTTAACCGAAAGGTTTTGAGTATGTTCAAATACTACCAGATAATGTCTATTGCCTTTATGATTTCTGAAAAAAAGATTTTTACAATGCATTGCATCCAAATCTTTCCAGTATTGCTTTGCAATTTCAATTGTTGGGGCAGGAGGGTGTTCGTAATATTCAAACTGGATGTTTAATTCATTTAAAGCATTGTAAATTTTCGCTGAACCATTCATTTTTTGAAATAAGTGTGTTGGAAATTAAAACTTTGTGATTTCAAGATTCCTGCGAAAATAAGGATTTCTTTTGAATGATGACAAAAAAAATCTCACCTGCAAACAGGTGCAGGCAAGATAAGCGATTTATTTTAGTGTAAGGGCAGCCCTTTTACACCTGGCAGACAATTACTTCGTTGTTACCCCTTATTTTGGCAAGTGTTTAAGGTTTTGATAAACAGTGTTTTAATTGTTAATTCTTTAATTAAACAGTTACTAATTGCTGAATACGACATACTGACTGCCTACTGTATACTAAACCAGATCCTACCACCAAATACTTCTCTTAGGCGGGTTACCATAAGATTCAAAGGTGCCACCCTCTTCATTAATTACCGATAGTAATTCTTCAGCAGTAAATTCAAATCCATCTTCGGCAGCAAGTTCTACAAATGCTTCTTTAGAGGGAGCTAAGTCATATTTTACCCTGAAAGCTCTGTCTTCGCCACCTTTAGTTAATAATTCTTCAACAGCAGATTTTGACATAATAATTTTTTTTTAGAGTTAGACCATAAAATATTTATCAATAAAACGCCTTGTATCTAACTTGGCCGTGTTATTCTTTATAATAAAATGGGCTTGCCAAATTGCTTGCCAACTCGTTTTTAATAGGCAATATTTGAAAATTAAATAAAGGTTTGTACTTCTAAAATGGGTAAATTAAATTACATTAAGTCAGCCTGTTAGCCAGTTTGTAAGTTGAGAGGGCTTTGCTGAAATTATTTTTATTGCCATCATTATTAAAATAAGGAAAGCTACAAAAATGCATGAAATATTAGCCAATTCTTACAAAAATGTAGGATTTTAGTCTGTGAAGGAGTCCTTCTATATTAATTTTGCAGTTTATTCTTTAGTTTACCATCTTGGATAATATCTCAAAAGCCTTATGGATTGATTTTACCGGTTCAATTTGCAGGCTTAATTTGTCAGTTTGTTCTTTCATTCTACAAATAGTTGGGTTTTGATTTACAAAACTTAAGATTCCTGAAAACACCGATGAGTTGAAATACATGGCAGAGTCATCAGCAACAAAATAGCAGAACATTTTATTGTGTTTGAGCAATATTTTGGATAAGCCTAGTTGCATAGCCAACCATCTTAACCTTACAGCAATTAGCAATTCTTTTGTTTGTGGCGGTATTTTGCCAAAACGATCGATTAAATCCGATTCAAACTTTTTTAAAACTTCTTCATCTTTGATGTTGTCCAGTTCGCGGTACAATCTTATTCTTTCGGCAGTATTTTCAACATAACCTACCGGAAAAAGCAATTCCAGGTCAGTATCAATTTGACAATCAGATGAATACTGCTTTGTTTTTCGGGCTTCTTTGCCTTCTGTTTCTTCTTCAACTACTTCTGTTCCCATTTCTTCTCGTAATTCAAAAAGGGCTTCATTTAAAATTTGCTGATAGGTTTCAAAGCCAATATCGGCAATAAATCCGCTTTGTTCGCCACCCAATAAATTTCCCGCTCCCCTGATATCCAAATCCTGCAAGGCAATGTTAAAACCACTTCCCAATTCCGAAAATTCTTCAATAGCTTGTAAACGCTTTCTCGAATCGGCTGGTAAAACAGATAATGGTGGTGCCAATAAATAACAATAGGCTTTCCTGTTTGAGCGCCCTACGCGGCCTCTAAGCTGGTGCAAATCGCTCAGTCCAAAATTTTGGGCATCGTTAATAATAATGGTATTGGCATTTGGAATATCTAAACCAGATTCTATAATTGTTGTGGCAATTAAAACATCAAACTCCTGGTTAATAAAATCAAGCATAATCGATTCTAATTCAGACCCTTTCATTTGTCCGTGCGCAAACACTGTTTTTACATTTGGGCATATGCGTTCAATGGTGTGTTGGATTTCAGCAATATTCTGTACCCGGTTATGAATAAAAAATACCTGGCCATCTCGTTCAACTTCATAATTAATAGCCTCGCTAATTATTTCGTCATTAAAAGTATGCAGCTCGGTAACAATTGGGTAACGATCGGGTGGGGGAGTGCTAATAACTGATAAGTCGCGGGCTCCCATAAGCGAAAACTGCATGGTTCTGGGGATGGGTGTTGCTGTAAGTGTAAGCGTATCAACATTTAGCTTAAGCTGCTTTAGTTTTTCTTTAATAGCTACCCCAAATTTTTGCTCTTCATCTATAACCAATAAACCTAAATCTTTAAAAATAATATCCTTACCAACAATTCTGTGGGTACCGATTAAAATATCCAGTTTTCCATCAGCAAGGTCTCTGATTATTTGCGTTTGTTGTTTCCTGGTTTTTAGCCGGCTAATATAGTCTACATTGCAAGGCAAATCTTTCAATCTTTTTTTGAAAGTCTGGTAATGTTGCATGGCCAAAATAGTTGTTGGCACCAACACAGCTACTTGTTTTCCGTCAGCCACTGCTTTAAATGCTGCCCTAATTGCCACCTCGGTTTTTCCGAAACCTACATCACCACAAACAAGCCTGTCCATGGGTAATTTCGATTCCATGTCGGCTTTGGTTTCTTTGGTTGCCTTGGCCTGGTCAGGGGTATCTTCGTAAATAAACGAAGCTTCCAACGCTTCCTGTAAATAACTGTCGGGAGAATATTGAAACCCCTCTTCATCTTTTCTTTTGGCATAGAGGGCAATTAGTTCTTTGGCAATATCTTTAACCTTGTTTTTGGTTTTATCTTTTACCTTTTGCCAGGCGCCTGAACCCAGTTTATGCACCCTTGGCGGAACACCATCAGCAGCCCGGTATTTCGAAACTTTGTGTAAGGCATGAATGCTGACAAATACTACATCATTATTTTTGTAGATGATGCGTATTGTCTCCTGTCTTTTTCCATTATTCTCAATGGTATTGATCCCGCCAAATTTCCCAATTCCGTAATCAGAATGTACCACAAAATCACCAGGTTGCAGGCTTGAAATTTCTCGCAATGACATGGCGCTTTTGCTCTCATTCAGTTTGTCGTTTATTAACCTTACCCTGTGAAAGCGGTTGAAAATCTGGTGGTCGGTATAACAGCTGATTCTTAAATCGTTATCAGTAAACCCTTCGTGTAGGGTTTCTTTTACAGGCATGAAATCAACCTTAAAATCTACTTCATCAGAATGTAAAATGGATTCGAGCCTTTCAAGCTGCCGAGGGTTTCCCGAAAGTATGTAGTTTGTGTAGCTGTCATCTTTTCTTTTGGCAATGGTTTCGGCCAGTAGTTTGAAGTTTTTGTTGAATTCAATTTGCCTTGTTGTGTTAAATTCATAAACACTATCTGCACTAAAGCCTTTTAAATTTCCTTGTACAACCTGATGGAATTCTTCTATCTTATTAATAAATTCTTTTTGTGAAATAAAATCTCCCTTGTCGAAAATAATTTCTTCGTCTTTAATCTCAGTATTCTCAATCTTTTCTTTTACAAGTTGAATCCTGTCTTTTGTGTATTGTAAATCTTTAAACCATAAAATTGTCTCATTATTAAACAGGTTCAGAAATATTCCTTTTTCTTCTGATTTCGCAATTTTATTCACATTAGGATGAATGGTGACCTTTTCCAGTTTATCTAACGATAACTGGTTCATTACATCAAAAGTTCGGATGGATTCCACTTCATCACCAAACAAGTCAATTCGGTAGGGGTGTTCATCAGAATAAGAAAAAACATCAATAATACTTCCACGAATGGAAAAATCACCAGGGCCAAAAACAAAATCGCTCCGGTTAAAACCATATTCTAATAAAAATTCATTTAAAAACTCGGTGGATAGCTTTTCGTTTGTGTGAATTGCAAAGCTTGCAGTAGCATGGGTTTTCGAGTCAGCTTCTTTTTCAATTAAAGCCTCTGGGTAGGTAACAACAGTAGTTGGTTCATTCTTGCTAATAGCTTCTACAGTTCTATTCCTTAAAATTATATTTCCTTCTGATTTTTTAAAATCATTTGAAGTAGAAAAATCCCTTTTATATGAAGAAGGAAGAAAAAAAACATTCTCAGACAGTAGTTTTTCCAGGTCGTTGAAAAGGTAGGCAGCCTCTTCTTTATCTGGCATAACAACGAGTATGTCTTTAGCTGATTTCTCAAATAAGGTTTTGATTATCAGGCTTTTTGCAGAGCCCGAAATTCCTTTTACCTGAACCCTGCTTTTTGAGCCAGATACAAAGTTCTGAAGAAAAGCACCCATCAAAGGATGCTTTTGATATATTTTTGCAAATTCTTTAAGTTCCAAATTTTATTTTTTTGCAATTTTATAAAAAAAGCATCAAAAACAGAATTTAGAACTTTTTAATTATGAATTCTAAATACACTAAGTTCAAATTTTTAATATACTATTTTCTAGATTCAATTTGTTTGTCATATTCAAAGATCAAATCCTCTGCTTTATCAACCATTTGTCTGGAACCAACATAAATAGGCACTCTTTGGTGCAACGATTCAGGTTTCAGATCCAGAATTCGGTTTCCATTACCATCAGAAGCTTTTCCTCCTGCCTGTTCTGCAATAAAAGCAATTGGGTTGCATTCATAAAGTAAGCGCAATTTGCCATCAGGATAACTTTCGGTTGAAGGGTAAAGGAAAATCCCACCCTTTAGCAGGTTGCGGTGAAAATCCGCTACAAGAGACCCTATGTACCTTGATGAGTAAGGTCGGTTAGTTGGTTTGTCACTTTCCTGACAATATTTAATGTATCTTTTTACGCCTTGTGGAAATTTAATATAGTTTCCTTCATTAATGGAATAAATACTTCCCGTTTGTGGGGTTTGTATGTTCGAGTGCGACAAACAAAACTCACCAATTGAAGGGTCGAGTGTAAATCCATTAACACCCCTTCCAGTGGTGTATACCAGCATGGTAGAAGACCCATAAATTATATAGCCGGCAGCTACCTGTCTGGCACCTTCCTGTAAAAAATCTTCTTCCGATGCTTGATGCCCTAAAGTAGAAAGCCTTCGGTAAATTGCAAATATGGTTCCAATTGATGCATTAACATCAATATTCGAAGAACCATCCAGCGGGTCAATAGTAACAATGTATTTTCCGTCTTTTGCTAAATCCGTGTCAAATTTAATGATTTCATCATTTTCTTCAGAAGCAATTCCACAACATTCACCACTGGCTTTAAGGGCACTTATAAATTGTTCATCTGCAAACACATCTAATTTTTTTTGCGATTCGCCCTGTACATTTTCTGTTCCCAGTTCTCCAAGAATATCAACTAATCCTGCTTTATTTACTTCTCTGTTGACAATTTTGGCGGCGATGCCTATATGACTTAGCAAACGCGATAACTCACCTTTGGCATAAGGAAACTCTGCCTGTCGTTCAATGATAAATTCATTGAGCGTCATAACTCCATGTTGATTCATATTTAAGTAATTTAGGTTCTTTTTTCTAAGTATTCGTAAAAATAAATAAAATATGATGAAGAATTCCTGATTATTTGATATTGCTGATAAATATCATGAATTGATAGTGAGGCAGATAGATGATTTTATGCAAGTAAACACCAGTTTCTTGCATCAATTGCTTTTTAATATTGATACGTTTCATTTTGTTTTTATTTTCAAATTATTCAGATAGTTTGACAAAAAAAATCAACAAAATGGTGATTATGTGTTTTGGAATTTATAATTTTAAGTCGGAAAAATGTTAATTTGCTTTGTATTATTAAATTTGCACATAAATTTTCTTACAAAATTGTATGGCATTAGTTTATAAGTTTGGAGGAGCATCGGTTAAAGATGCTGATGCAGTCAGGAATCTTGCAAAAATTGTGAGTGAAAACAATGACAACCTTATCATTGTGGTTTCAGCCATGGATAAAATGACAAGAGCACTTAAAGCTTTGACTGATAAATACTTTTTGTGGAAACCTACCGATGCAGATTTTAAGGAAATTATAAGATATCACCACGAAATAATTAATGAACTATTCGAGGAAGATCGCATTTCAGTAAAAGGCAAGTTTAATGAAATTTCGCTGGAAATGCTGGTAAAACTAGGCAGGGATCATGGCGAGAATTATGATTTTGAATATGATCAGGTTGTTCCTTATGGCGAGCTATTTTCTTCTTTTATAGTTAATGAATATCTGAACAAGTGTGGAATAAAAACAAAATTTGTTGATATCAGGAAAAGCTTGAAAACGGATAGTACTTTTCGGGATGCAAAAGTTGATTGGGAGGAATCGGGAAAATTAGTTAGCAATACTTTTAACTTTGAAGACACTAAGGTTTATTTAACCCAGGGGTTTATTGCAACTGATAAAGAAAAGAAAATGACCACATTGGGGCTTGAGGGATCTGATTTTACTGCCGCAATTTTGGCTTACTTGTTAGATGCAGAAAAGGTAGTGGTGTGGAAGGATGTTGAAGGGGTTTATAGTTCAGATCCTAATGAAGCTGAAAATGTAACAAAACTAGATGCAATTTCCTATCGCGAAGCGGTTGAATTGGCCTACTATGGAGCTAAAATTATCCACCCAAAAACAATTAAGCCACTCCAGAACAAAAATATTCCGTTATATGTTAAATCGTTTATTAATCCATATTCCGAAGGTACAGTTATAACAGAATCAACACCCAACCAACAGGGAGTTTTACCTCAAGTTCCTGTTTTTATTACAAAAAATAACCAGATTCTGATTTCAATAGCACCCAATGATTTTTCGTTTATTACTGAGAATTGTATTGGACATATTTTTTCTATAATTGCAAAATACAGAGTGAAGGTTAACCTGATACAAAATTCTGCAATTAGCTTTTCGGTATGTGTTGATAATAAACCTGAAAGAGTAATGCAGGTCATCAGGGAACTACGATCCGATTATAAAGTATTGTACAACGACAAACTTACACTGATTACCATAAGGCATTATGATGACAAAGTAATTGAGGAAACAACGGAAGGACGAAAGGTCTATGTTCAACAAAAAAGCAGACATACAGCCCGGTTTGTGGTAGAATGATTTATTGCAGATTAAGCAAAAGCTTTGACAATTTTATCAGCGAGAACTTTAGCCAGTTTATAATCCGATTCTTTGGTCCAACCAGCAATATGAGGGCTTAAAACCACACTGTCACTGTCAATAAGGTATTGCATTGATTCAGGCATATCTCCAAAGTGCAACTTCTCAAAACTGTTTTTTTCAAACTCTAAAACATCCAGGGTCGCACCTAAAACTTTTCCATTTATCATTGCTTTTGTTAAATCATCAGTATTTACAACTTTACCTTTGGCAGTATTAATAAGGTAAATGTTTTTTTTAAATTTGGTCAAAAACTGTTCATTGACCATATAATGTGTTTCTTCTGTTAATGGTACATGCAAACTTAAAATATCAGTTTCTTCAAAAATTTCCTCAAGGGTTGTTTCTTCGGAAAAACCATCTTCGTAATTGGTTTTGTATTTATCATAGGATAATATTCTTGAACTAAAGCCACAAATTTTTCGGGCAAATGCGCTTCCTGTATTTCCGTAGCCAATAATTCCAATGGTTTTGTTGCCAATTTCAGTTCCTATGTTATCCTCTCTTTTCCAAATTCCATTTTTTACCTGAGAATTTGTACGGCATAAGTTATTAAAAAGGTTTAATATCATAGCTACCGCATGTTCACCTACGGCATCTCTATTTCCTTCAGGGGCATTTAGGCAGGTAATGCCTTTGTTTTCAGCGTATTTAACGTCTATTTTTTCCATATCGGCACCAACTCGGCCAATGAATTTAAGCTTTTGTGCTTTGTCAATTAGCTTATTATCAAAGGTTATCTTGCTTCTGGTTATTACTCCATCATAATTATGAATTGTTTCCCAAATAGCCGCTTCACTAATATCCGGCAAATAGGAGCATTCAAAATTATTTTCCTGGAGGGTCTTAACCAAGGCCTCATTTGTAGCGTCAATAAAAAGTACCTTCATCACTTGTTCTTTTGTTTCTTTTATTAAATATTCCTGACAAATTTTGTGCTAGGATTTTAATAAAGTCTGCTAAGATGAAATCTTTTTCAGTTTGTAAAAGAAAAATACGCTGAAAAATAGTACTAAATCTCAATCTGTGCCTAAGCCTTAACTTCAACCTGCCTACTCCACATTGCCCTTTGCTGCAGGGTTCTTGCTTTTATCGTTTAAATACACCATTACCCCGGGAATGTACCTTGCTTCCCCTTCACTATTTAGTTTTTCGTAGGCAAGCATAATGGTATTCACTCTTTTTCCAAACTGAAGATTCTTTTCATCAAAATACCATTCCTCGATAAACCGCATCCTTCCAACTTTTTCTCTGGGGTATTCTTTTTCCAGTTCTTTTACCTGTTCTATAGTCATCGGTTCTTCGGTTTGAAAATCATAAGCGGTAAGTCGTTCATTATAAATAGCATTTAAAATCATGTTAGCCAAAGCCAATTCATCCATCCTTCTAAGTTCTTCTTCCTTCCAATTGTCATTAGGATCTGGGTTTTTTATGGTAACATCATAGGTGATGGTATCAGCTAAAACAACTGCATTTAAAGAATCCAGGCCAGTACTGTAAAAAGTACCTTCTCTTATATCTATTTCCGATTGTTGATTATTACAAGCAATAATTCCTAAAAAGGATAAAAAAATAATACTATAAATACTGTTTTTCATTTTATTGGTTTTTGTATGTTTATAATCATTAACATAAACAGGCATCATTAAGTCCAATCTTAGTCATAATTTCAACCCCATCATTAACCTGCAGATAATCAGCCTTTTTGGCTTGGTAATAAATCTTATTCCCTCTCAAACTCCAGAGCCATTCCTTTTATCTCTTCATTAAACTTACCATCCTCATAAACTAAGTTCCCATTTACAAAAGTATATGCAATTTTTGAATGAAAGGTAACCCCCTCAAATGGTGACCATCCACATTTATAATAGATGTTTGATTTATTTACCTCCTGAGTGGCACTGAGATCAACTAAAACCAGGTCTGCCCAATATCCTTTCCTGATATACCCCCTGTTTTTTACATCAAATACATCAGCAGGTGCATGACACATTTTTTCAACTATTTTCTCAAGGCTTATTTTCCCCTGGCGATAAAACTCAAGCATGGTTTGTAATGAATGTTGAACAAGCGGGCCTCCTGAAGGAGCTTTAAAATAAGTGTTGTTTTTTTCTTCCGAAGTATGCGGAGCATGGTCGGTGGCAATTACATCCAATTTGTTCGATAACAAACCTTCAAACAAAGCTTCTTTGTCTTTCTTTTCTTTTACAGCAGGGTTCCATTTAATGCGTGTTCCATATTTTTCGTAATCATCTTTATCAAACCATAAGTGATGGACACAGATTTCGGCAGTAATCCTTTTTTCTTTCAAGGGGATTTGGTCATCAAATAATTTGAGCTCCTTAGCCGATGATAAATGCAAGACATGTAATCTCGTATTGTGCTTTTTTGCCAGTTCAACAGCAAACGAAGATGATTTATAGCAAGCTTCATCCGATCTAATTTCAGGATGGCAGCTAATTGGCACATCATCTCCATATTTTTCTTTGTAAATAGATGAGTTCTTCTTTATAGTCTCCTCGTCTTCACAGTGAGTGGCAACAAGAAGACGGGTCTGACTAAATATCTTCTGTAAAGATTCTTTTTTGTCTACAAGCATGTTTCCGGTTGATGAACCCATAAAAACCTTTATACCACAAACCTTTTTTGGATCTGTTTTAAGCAGTTCGTCAATGTTATCATTAGTTGCCCCAATGTAAAAGGAATAGTTTGCAAGTGATTTTTCGTTCGCAATATTAAATTTAACCTGTAAAGCCTCTTGCGTGGTTGTTTGCGGATTCGTGTTGGGCATTTCCATAAACGAAGTTACTCCCCCGGCAACTGCGGCTTTACTTTCGGTGTAAATTTCAGCTTTATGAGTTAATCCTGGCTCCCTAAAATGTACCTGGTCATCAATAACACCAGGGATTAATAGTTTTCCTTCACCCTCAATGTACTTGGTGTAGTTGATGTCAGAAGTTGCGACATGACTATTATAGATAGTGTCAATTTTTCCTTCATTTATTAAAACATGTCCTTTAAACTGCTTATTCTCATTTATTATAGTTGCATTTGCTATTAATATTTTCATTGCCTTAAGTTTTGATTTATAAAATGTAAAAGTAAGATCCCTTTCAGAAATTAAAAAATACATCAAGCAATTTTGATGAGGTTAATTAAAAGGATAGTTAATTTATGAGTAGAATACACTTTTTACAAAAATATGTGGTGTGTTTTTAATCTTTTGATTTTTAGGTGTATAGATATAAGCACATATGACTTTAGAAAGACAGTGTGTTTTAATCTTTTGATTTACAGTACTTTAACTATTTTCCGGAAAGATTGTTTTTTATTGTTTTAGTTATCAATAACTTGGCAATTAATTTTAATTTTATTTGAAAAATAATTGCAAAAACACTTGCAAGTTAAAAATAACTCGTTACTTTTGCACCCGCTTTGACAGAGAGATGACATGAGCAGAGAGGTTAAAGCAAACGTTCTTAGAAAAATCTGAAAATTAAATTTGCGAGTTAAAAAAGTTTGATTACTTTTGCAGCCGCTTTCTGGAAGCGATTTTATTCTAGGGAGTTTGAGAAGTTCAGGCAAATAATTTTAGAAAATAAATTTGGAGGGTACAAAAAGAGTTTATAACTTTGCAGTCCCAAAAAAAATGAGTGGGGAAGGATAAGAGCAGAAAGAACAAGTTCATTGAAGGAAATGTAATAAGAAAAGGTAAGAGGTAAAACTAATAGCGTAAAAACTATTTAAGTACGGAGTCAATTCAAAATTATAACCATTTCGATGGTTAAAGAACTATGTACAACGAAGAGTTTGATCCTGGCTCAGGATGAACGCTAGCGGCAGGCTTAACACATGCAAGTCGAGGGGTAACGATGGTGCTTGCACCAGGCGACGACCGGCGCACGGGTGAGTAACGCGTATGCAACCTACCTACAACAGGGGGATAGCTTCCGGAAACGGAAATTAATACCCCATAGTACCTAGATATCGCATGGTATTAAGGTTAAAACTCCGGTGGTTGTAGATGGGCATGCGTGACATTAGCTAGATGGTGAGGTAACGGCTCACCATGGCAACGATGTCTAGGGGGTCTAAAAGGATGGTCCCCCACACTGGTACTGAGACACGGACCAGACTCCTACGGGAGGCAGCAGTGAGGAATATTGGTCAATGGGCGAGAGCCTGAACCAGCCATGCCGCGTGCAGGAAGACGGCCCTACGGGTTGTAAACTGCTTTTGTATAGGAAGAAAAAGACCTACGTGTAGGTAACTGACGGTACTATACGAATAAGCACCGGCTAACTCCGTGCCAGCAGCCGCGGTAATACGGAGGGTGCAAGCGTTAATCGGAATTACTGGGCGTAAAGCGCACGTAGGCGGTTAGGTAAGTCAGATGTGAAAGCCCCGGGCTCAACCTGGGAACTGCATTT
>JBNKJW010000033.1:0-63826 GCA_050291445.1 Bacteroidales bacterium
TTTAGATTTAGTTAATTTTCGCATAAATCGCCCCAAATTTTATTGAACTATCCCGATAGTCCTTCAAAAATTTAGGCCAATTTCTACTAAAAATTAACCTAAACTGTGCAATTATTTTATGTCGAACTCAGGTTATTAGAATAGTTCCACCTGTTTAGCCCCATTTATTTGCTTACAAAATACTTTTGCTCGTTGGCTGAAAATTTCGGGCGACTCAGTTGTGAAAAATTGGTGCTCACCAGTCTTACTGCACCTGATAGCAATTTCGGGATGCCTAAAAAGGTAATCCTTCAGGCTTTCAGCTACTATTTGTCCTTGAGAGATGATGGATATATTTTTGGGAACAAATTTTTTTATTTTCTCGTTCAGAAGAGGGTAATGGGTGCAGGCCAAAATAATGGTATCAATTTTATTTTCTTTTTTAAGGAGAGATTTGATGTTTTTTTCAACAAAATAGTCTGCCCCAGGGCCTAAATGTTCATGATTTTCAACAAGAGGCACCCACATTGGGCAGGCTTCCTGATGAGCAACAATGTTGGGGAATATTTTCTGTATTTCCAGTGGATACGAATTGGAAACAATAGTTCCATTTGTCCCTAAGATTCCAATATGGTTTGACAAGGTATAATTCCCAATAGCTTCAACACTTGGTCTAATAACTCCTAAAACTCTCCTTGAGGGGGCAATCTTAGGTAAATCATTTTGTTGAATACTTCTTAGGGCTTTTGCTGAAGCCGTGTTGCAGGCCAAAATCACCAATTGGCAACCCATCTCGAACAATTTTTTTACAGCTTGAAGAGTGTAGGAGTAAACTGTTTCAAATGAGCGGGTTCCATAAGGTGAACGGGCATTATCCCCCAGGTAAATAAAATCGTGTTCTGGTAAATGCTTAAAAAACTCAGATAAAACGGTCAGTCCGCCATAACCTGAATCAAAAACACCTATGGGGTAAGCTTTTTTTGGCATGTTTTGTTATTATGGAACCAAAGTGGCTGTATCAACGCCGAAGCCTTCACCGTAGGCAAAAGTCGTAAAAGTGAAGGTTATACCGATTTTACTTTCAATATAGTCAAATTTCGACAAAGTCTCATTTGACTATTTTCAAGTAGTATCGGCATTTACAATTGCTATTCATATTTTGTCATTGGACTAAAATATAAATGCAATTGGTATTATTGAGCACTTCGGTAAACTCAGTGTACCATTTATCGAAATGTCCATATTGTTATCAGTAGTCGCTTCGATGCTTCAACAAACTTGATTACTGAGCCTGTCGAAGTACAGTAACCGAAGCTTGGGCATTGAGCACTTCGGCAGGTGGTATACTGAGCTTGCCGAAGTGCCCAGTATACCACCTGTCGAAATGCAGCGACCAAAAGTTAGTTTGGATACAGCCCTTAGAACCTATTTATTTTACCGCTAATTTAGCCTTTACCATACCTGTAATATCAATACTCTCTTCAGAATGATATAGTAATGATTGTACCTCAAAAATGTAAGTAAATTTGTTTTCTTTAGCTACTTCTTTAATGGCGTTTTGTACTTTTTCAAGAATTGGTTGATAAAGCTCTGCTTGTTTTTTTTGAAGCTGCTGACTTGCAGTTTGCTGAAACTCCTGAATTCTTTGGTTCAGGCTGTTCATCTCTTTTTCTTTGTCTGCCTTTATAATATCAGACCAGCCACCAGACTTTTCCTGGTAGTCATTTAGTTTATTGTTTAACTCAACCTGCATGGTTTCCAGCTGATCACGAATACTTTTCTGCTCAGCTTCAAGGGTTTTTTGAGCTTGCTGGCTTTCAGGCATTTCACCCATTAATTTTTGCGAATCGATATGCCCAAATTTATAAGTTTGTGCTTTTAAGCTAATTCCGGAAGCAATAATTAAGGTAAGGGCTACTAATGATATTACTTTTTTCATTTTAATTTAATTTTTAAGATAAAATAGTTTTTGAACTTATATTAGAATTGCCGCAAATATATAAATTATATTAGATGTAAGATATAAGTATTTAGGGTGTTGATGTAATCTTTTGTTAATCAGTTTTTTAGGCCGATTTTCCTTGCTCTGTAATTTTAATTGAGCAGAGGAGGAATAAAATGAACCTAAAAGGTGCTAATGTATAGTGCTGATTGTAAATTGGATAATGCCCCTTGCGGGATTAAAATGTGTGGTTTGTACAAAATTTTCTATAAACATTAAATTCCTGCTGAATTGGTTGAAAAGTCTGCCATAAAAGTAGAAATAGATAGTAAAAAACCCGAAGCAACCTTCGGGTTTTTAAAATATCTTACTAGAATGTTATTTCACTGCCAGTTTTGTTTTTACCATGCTGGTAATGTCAATACTTTCCTCAGAATGATAAAGTAAAGAGTTAACCTCAAAAATGTAAGTGAATTTATTTTCTTTTGCTACTTCTTTAATCGCATTTTGTATTTTTTCAAGAATTGGATTAAACAACTCTTTTCTTTTTTCTCCAATTTTTTTCTGTGCAGTTTGCTGAAATTCCTGAATTCGTTGTCCTAAGCCCTGAATTTCTTTTTCTTTGTCAGCTTTAACAATTTCTGACCATTTTTTCGGATCACTTGCTGGTAGTTTTTCATTGGTTACATAGTCGTTTACTTTATTGTTGTATTCCACTTCCATGGTTTCCAATTGTTCCTGAATAGCTTTACCTTCTGCTTCTAATGCTTTTTGTGCCTGCTCACTTTCAGGCAATGAGCCGATAAGCTTTTGTGAGTCGATATGGCCAAATTTATAAGTAGTTTGCGCATTTAGATTAAACCCTACGGCCATTACTAATAAAATAGCCAATACTGATACCGCTCTTTTCATCATCTTAATAGTTAATTATTATCAAATTTTATTTTTTAAAAACTTATTTTTTTCAAAACATCATCACTAACATCGTACTTATTGTCTGTGTATAAGATAGATGCTCCTGCTGCCACATCAAAAATCATGGCATAATTACCGTCCTCAGCAATTTCTTGCAAGGCACGATAAATTTCATCCTGAATGGGTTTTATTAATTCTTCCCTTTTTTTAAACAACTCACCTTCAACTCCAAAGTACCTATTTTTTAGCTCCTTAGCACTTTTTTCCAACTGAATTATTTCTTCTTCTTTTTTCTTTTTCATTTCTTCCGAAAGTAATACCTTTTCGTTTTGGTATTCTTTGTATTTGCTTTCTACTTCAGCATATTTCTCTTCAACTTCTTTTTGCCATGTTTTTGAAAAACCATCAAGTTTTGTCTGGGCTGTTTGATAGGATGGTAATTTACTTAAAATATATTCCGTATCAACATAAGCATATCTTTGAGCTATTGCTAGTTGAGAAATGAGTAAAAAGAAAACTGATAAATAAACGATTTTTTTCATGGGTGTGTGTTTTTAATTTATATCATTTGTTTTTCAATTTTTATCTAAAATTGCTGGCCAAGCACAAAGTGGAATTGTGGCCCTGAAACTTCTTGAGAACCAGGTAATTTATCAAATCCGTATCCCCAATCAATTCCTAACAGACCAAGCATTGGTAAGAATACCCTTACCCCAACACCTGCTGAACGATAAAGCTTGTAGGGGTTGTATTGATTGAAGCCGGACCAGCCATTTCCTGCCTCTGTAAATGCAAGCGCATAAATGGTCGCTGATTGGCTTAGAGTAACAGGATACCTAAGTTCCAACGCATACTTGCTATACAAATTTGCACGACCAAGAGATTGAGTTATTGTTCCATTCTCATACCCTCTTAAGCCAACTGTTGTTCCTCCATAAAGTCTGTAACTCATACCGTCACCTCCCATAGTATAACCTTCGAAAGGAGAAGGTCCAATATCTGAGTTATAAAAACCAACTAGCCCATATTCAGCTTTTGCGCTTAGTACAAGGTCACCAATTATTGAAGTATACCAGGCAGCTTTAAAAGACCATTTATAATATTCCAGCCATCTATATTTTTCTTCGTTGGTTTTTTCGTCATCCCCAGTATAATCTTTTCCGCTCCACAACGAAAATGGCAACGTAAATTCAAGCCCTAAGGAGAAGTCGGAACCAAACCTTGGATATAGTGGCTGACTTACAGAATTCCTTCCTAAAACAGTGTTAAAGGCAAGTTGATTTGATGAACCATTCTCTATTCCTAAGAAAGGGTAATTATGAATATCATATCTTCGATAGCTAATTTCATTATAAAGCGTAAAATAGTCATCCGGCCATTTTAATCTTCTACCAAATCCAACAGAAGCTCCTGTAACTTTCAATTTTTCATCTGAGTTAGTTGTTCTACCATAGCTGCTATAACCACCATAGCCGCCATAACTACCATATCCACCATAACTACCATAACCTGTTTGAATAGTATGATAGAAAGAAATTGATAATGAGTTTGGTTTTTTACCACCCAGCCATGGTTCTACAAAGGTTAAGCTGTACGATTGGTAATATTTTCCATTGGTTTGTGCCCTTACAGAAAGTTGCTGTCCATCTCCTGTTGGGAGTGGTTGCCATGCTTTTTTATCAAAAAAGTTTCTGGTAGAGAAGTTGTTAAATCTTAAACCCAAGGTACCAACAATCATACCGGCTCCCCAACCTCCTGAAAGCTCAATCTGGTCATTGGCTTTTTCCACCAATGAATACTCCAGGTCAACTGTTCCGTTTGAAGGATCTGGAACTGGTGTAGGCACAATTTGTTCAGGGTCAAAATGTCCAAGCTGTGCAAGTTCCCTTATAGTCCTGATAATTTCGGATTTACTAAATAATTCTCCTGGATAAGTTCTTATTTCACGACGAATAACATGGTCATTGGTTCGGGTGTTTCCTGTAATAGTTACCTTGTTGATAGTTGCCTGTGGGCCCTCTACTATTCTCATTTCCAGATCGATAGAGTCATTTACTACTTGCATCTCAACAGGAGTAACATTAAAAAACAAATAACCATCATCCATGTACAAGTTTCCAACGGCATCTTCGTCAATAGTAAGTCTTTTATCGAGTAGTGCCTGATCGTATACATCGCCTTTTTTAATTTTTAATGCTTTACTTAAGGTCTCTGAGCTAAATTTAGTGTTCCCTACCCATTTTATGTTTCGGAAATAAAACTTGTTCCCTTCAACAATATCAAGGTATAAAGACAAGGTGTTGTCTTCGGGGTTTTCAACTATGGAGTCACTAAGAATTTTTGCATCCCTGTATCCTTTTTCATTTAGTTTGGTGATAAAATTTGTTTTATCATCCTTGTATTTTGAAGGTACAAACTTTGAGGCTTTAAAAATTCTATACCATCTTTTTTGTTTGGTATCTTTTAAAAATCTGCGTAATTTTTTTTCTTCAAAAACAGAATCACCTTCAAATGCAATTTCTCTTATTTTTACCTTGTCACCTTTTTTTACATTTATATATAATAAAACCGCATTTTGAAAAGTTGTATCATCTTTTGTAACAGTGGTTACTTTTGTGTGATAAAACCCTTTTTCAACAAAATGGGTTCGAATAGTATTTCTTACATTGTTGAGTACATTATCAGTAATCTGTTTGCCCCGTTTCAAGTTTATTTTTTCCTCCATGTCTTTTCGTTGGGAGTTATTTAAACCTGAGAAAATGATTTTTGATAGCCTGGATCTTTCTTGTAAATAAATATCAAGGTAAATGGTGTCGCCAATTATCTCGTTGTAACTGTATTGAATATCTGAAAAAAGGCCTTGCTTCCATAGTTTTTTAAGCGATTTTGTGATGTCTTCGCCCGGAATTTTAATTTTTTGCCCAATTTTAAGCCCCGAAAGCTGAATAAGAGCATTATGATTTAAATATTTAATTCCTGAAATTGTAATGCCCCCAATATAATATTCTTTTGGGTTTGCATAGTCAAGGTTTATTTGCGACTTGGTTTGCAATGCCCCAAAGATGGTAATAAACATTAATAAAATAAGTTTCTGTTTCCTCATGGTTACACTTTGTATGATGTTTTTCAAACGGGAAAACCGCCAAAACAATTGTCTTAGCTAATTGCTATATAAATTTATTATTATTTAATTGTGCGAAAATATAATTTTTTCTTATATTTTCTGTTTCAATTGCTCACTAGTTTTTCCAAACCTTCTTTCTCTTGATTGAAAATCAAGTATGGCTTCATACAATTCTTCTTTTCCAAATTCGGGCCATAATTTTTCTGTAAAATAGAGTTCGGCGTAGGCTAATTGCCATAAAAGAAAATTACTTATGCGAAGTTCCCCACTAGTTCGAATCATTAACTCAGGATGTGGTAATTTGCAGGTTGATAGGTTTTTATCAATTATTTCTTCATCAATATCATCAATGTTAATTTCATTGTTTACAGCTAAGTTTGCAATCTTTTTTGTTGCTTCAATTATCTCCCATTTTGCGCTGTAACTTAGTGCCAGGGTTAGAGTAAGTCCTGTATTTTTTGAGGTTTTTTCAATAGCTCCGTAAAGTTTGTTTTTAACATTTTTTGGCAAAACATCGTGGTTGCCTATGGCCATTAATCTTACATTATTTTGCATTAATTCCCTGGTTTCGGAATTAATTGACGAAACTAAAAGAGCCATTAAAGCATCTACTTCTAATTTTGGTCGATTCCAATTTTCAGTTGAAAAAGCATACAAGGTTAGGTATTCAAGGCCCAATTCTCCAGATGCACGCACAACTTCTTTTACAGATTTGGCACCTTGCTTATGACCAAATACTCGGTTTTTTCCTTTTTGTTTAGCCCATCTTCCATTGCCATCCATAATAATTGCAATGTGCCTGGGCAGTCTACTTTTATCGATTTGATTACTAATTGACATCGAAATGCTTGTAAATAAAAACTAGTTTCCGTATGCAGGACATTTGCCTTTTCCGAATGCAAATTTATAAGTTAATGTGATACCAGCAAAAGAATACCAATCTTTACTATTAGCATAGGTTCTTTGTTTGTTCTCAACTGTCGGTGTTTCAGTGTATTCCTGTTTAGGAAGCTGGTCAACATAATCGGTGAAGGTTTTCCTGAAAGTCCATTCGGCAGCAATTCCAAACCTTTTGTTAAAAGCATATTTAATGCCAACTCCAAATGGAATAACTGGATGAAGGGGGAGTTGGCCTTCTTCTGATGGCATCACCATAACTCCCGCTCCTAGTGCTATATAAGGACTAAAATATTCAAAACGACTTGCAGGTTTATAAGGTAGAAAATTGAACTCGAGCATTGCAGCAAATTCAGAGATACTTATGTTAAAACTGTGGTTTCTTTCAACCTGGTATGCATTATCTGCATTTGCATCACTTCCTTTTAATTTTGCATAGCTTCCACTAATACGGAGTGCATACCTTGAATTAAAATCTAATTTATATAGCACTGATATGGCAGGTTGAGGGCTTTTAAACAGTTGACTTTGATTTACTTCACCCAGGTAATAGCCAACACCGGCAAAAACGCCAATTTCATGGAGCTTTTGCTGCGCAATTGTGTTAATAGACAATAATGTTATTGCCAAAATTAAGATCTTTTTGAGCATGTGTTTGTTTTTATTAAAATTTAGGCAGCCCTCTATTGTCTCTAGTTAATTTATAGGTAACGGTAATTTGCGTAAATATAAATGCGTCATTGTAATCCGGGTTGCCCCTGCGTCCTGTTCCTGTTTCGTATGGGGTTGCATCAGTACCATCGTAATTGTATAAATGCCTATCAGCAAGTTGAGCCGCTACTGCTCCATAGTTCTGCTCAATTAAATCGTTATCAAAATATTTATCACTTGCATCATCAATGTAATCAGAAGTTGTGTAAGTATTTGAAATTTCAAGACCAATTGCTATTTTTCTGGTAAGGCTATATTTTACGCCTATGCCAACAGGCCATCCAATAGCTACTTTGTTATAGGGGGCAGGATTATCATCAATCCCCTGACCTTCTGTACCAAGTGGCTGAAGCTCGTACCAGGTTCCATCAAACTTTGCTTTAGGGTTAAACATATTTACCGAAACGCCTGTAAACACATAGGCGCTAAAATTTCGCATGCTGTGCAAGCTTGAAAACGAATACCTGGGGTTCATTCTTTCTTTCAGAAAATAATATTCTCCGTGAAGGTAGAATTGAAAGAGGTTGGTTTTAAAGTGCAAGTTTCGGTTTTTTCTTCCAGCTGATCCCGACAATGCATCATCTGCCGCTAGTATTGCCCATCCTAAGCCAGCTTTTGCGGCTACTGTTTCAATAATTCTAAATCGGTAGGCAACATTAATGGCAGGCCTTGTGGCCCCAAAATCGAGGTCTCGAATCCCAAAAAAGTGGGCAGCATCTTTAGAGCCTCCGCCTAAATCTCCCATAAAGTGACTCATCCCAACGGCTCCAACCAGGGTATGTCTTTCGCTTTTCCATCTTTGTGCATTCAGGTTTAAAGTGAACATTATTAATATCAATAGGGCTGTAACTTTCTGCATAACAACTTATTATTTGAATACCTTTATTTTTTTAGCAAAACATTGCAAATATTTTGCCATTGCAAAATTATTTTCTTTTTTAAATAAAATGCAATAAATCATTTATTAATATACGTAAGAATAGAAATTTTGTTTTTTATAACCATACATTTTTTACGAAGTAATTTAAAATATTGATAATTCGAATACCTTAATTTCGTCTGTCGAGCCCCCACATCAGCTTTTCTCGTAATGTGCTAAAGAATGTACGAGAATCGTACTTAATTACTTTTATCGTAAACCTTGCTTTTTTTATTTTTAACTCAATTCCTGATGGTAAAGTTTCATATCGTCGGTCTAATGAAACCAGGTAGTTTTCATCACGCCCTTCAATTTTTAGCGTAAGCTCTTGATTGTTAGATAGTACCAAGGGTCTTACTGTGAGGTTGTGAGGGGCAATAGGAGTAATTATAAAATTTTCAGCATCGGGTACTACAATTGGTCCGCCTACGCTTAAAGAATAAGCGGTAGAACCGGTCGGGGTTGAAATTATTAATCCGTCACTCCAGTATGTATTTAAAAAATGACCATCCTGGTAAACGTGAATGGTTATCATTGAGCTGGAATCTTTTTTGGTTATGGTAATTTCATTTAGGGCAAAATTACAATTGTCAAACAATTTGGCGGGTGAAACTAATTGTATTAATTCTCTTTCTTCAAAAGAATAGCTCTTATTCAATATTTTATCAATAGCAAGTTCTATTTCATCACGCGAAATATTTGCCAAAAAACCAAGCCTTCCACTGTTTATACCAGCTATTGGTATTCCTGAGTTTTGCACAAAAGTGACGCTATCAAGAAAAGTTCCATCACCACCTATGCTAAGTAATATGTCAGCATTTTCTTTAAGTTCTACTGCACTTGTAAAATAATTTGGTGCTTTTAGCTTTTCTTTTAAAGTTTTCTTTAATGATTCAAAGAAGGGTTTGTAAATGATCAGCTCTGATTGATTGTTTATCAGGATACCTATTAATTTCTGAAAATAAGGGTCAAAATCATCATTAAATTTATTTCCGTAGATTGCAATTTTCATAATTACCTTAATTAAGAATTGCTAAGGTAATTTATTTTTTAAATTGAAGCTGTGAAATGAATAAAAAAACCACTTTCATTGAGGCTGTTGATGGAGTACTCGACCCTAAAAACACGGTCGTAGTAGGTAGCAAAATCTAAACCTAATCCGCCACTGTAAAGTAGCTTGTTTGAAAGATTGTTGTTAAGTTGCACCTCTAAATCTTTTTCACTGGCATAGCCAAAATCAAAATAAGTAGTTAAATAAATGGCATAATGAATTTTTCTAAATTTCTTTAAGGGAATAAACTTCAGGTTGGAAATTTTTTGCGGTAGCAATTCAAATTTCATAGTGTTTCGTGCTAAATAATAGTCTTCTCCTTCAACAACGTAGTATTCAAAACCTCTAAGAAAATCCCGGTGTCCCATGCCTCTTTTTAGAAAATATGGTTGATTGTTTTCTAAAGACTTTTTTATGGTAATTGAGTTTACTCCAAAAAAGCGATTGCTTATTTGATAGAAATGACTGGCAGTGATATGACCAATAAACAAATTAACAGGTTGTGCATCAAGTATACCTAGCCCTGATTTGGCTAAATGCAATTCAAGCCAGTTGCCATGAAGTGGATATCCTCTACTATCTCTGTTATCAAATTGATAGCGATAAACCAAGCTAAAAAAAGAGTTTTCCTTTTGATTATTGGCTAGGTAGTGATTGTTTAAAAGGAAAACAGAGTCTGAAATTGAGATGTTTTGAAATTCAAATCTTAATCCATGTTTTGATTTAAAACGGGGCCTAAAATTGTATTCTATCTCTATGTTTTTACCCCAGATAGCATCTTCATTAGAGAAGGTATAATATTCCTGGATATTATTGAGGCTGTTGTAAAACACAGATTTTTGTTGATAATATTTTCCACTAATGCCAACTGAATGGCGTTGTCTTTTATCCAAATAAATGTTTTTGTAATAAACCGACAATTCTCTGGTAAATCCATAAGACATTCCAACTCTTAATATGTGGTTGAGTCCAAGGGCATTGTATTGCTTAATGTATAAGCGGTAATCAAGTTTACCAAAATCTTTTGTTTGCCACCAGTTGTTAAAGTTCCTGTCTTTATTAATAATCACTATTTCGGGCCAGATAAACCATCTTTCCTCAATAATTATGTAAATTTTCACCGTATTATAGTCATCAATAAGTATATCTATGGTAACATAATTAAATAGAGGCATTTTTAGCAAATTTTTCTTGCTATCAGCAATTGCTTTATTAAGCTCAGTCTGGTTGAGTTTATCGCCGGCCTTAAATACCAGCTCTCTTAAAATAACCCTCTCTTTTGTTTTTTTGTTGCCGGTTATTTTTATTTCAGAAATAATATAGCTAGTAGATAATGTATCAGGCAACTGAGCATTTTTAATGCTATCCTGGGCCTGAACAGTTAAAACAGTCAGGCCAGCCAGAGCTAACTGAAGGCAATATCTAAAAAATAATTTAATCATAGATGTTCTGTTGACACTAGATGTCAAGGTAGTTCATAAACTCATCAAATCTGTCTTCGTAAAAATGCTCAAGTGCTTCGTCTTCCATAAACGAGGCTTTGATACTGTAATTGTACCTTTCAAAAGTTTGTACAATTGAACTTAGGTTTGAAGTGTTTAGTTTTAGTGTAACATTGAGTTGGGTAGAGGCTTTAAAGCTTGAAACATATAGACTTAATATTTTGGCATCATTTCCTTCTACAATTTGCGCTATTTCTGTCAACAGATAGTCATTAATATTTAATTCCAGTATTATAATAGCCCCTGGTTCACTTGCACTTGTTAATTTATTAAATTGTGCCACCAGCTTTTGCATAGTTATACAACCAACATAATGGTTTTGTTCATTTAATACCGGAACTAAACTAAGATTTAATTTAGAAACCAATGCAATTACTTCGTAAATATGTTGGTTTCGGTAAACAAATGGTCTCATTAATGATAAAGGATGGCTTCCTATTTTTTCATCGGCTTCGTTTAAATCGTAGATATCAGTATCTGAAATTAGCCCCAAAAACTCATCTTTGTTAACTATAGGTAAATGCGAAACCCTGAATATTTCCATCCAGGTAAGGGCTTTTATGCCTGCATCTGTGGTAGAAATACTAGGGATAATATCTGAAATTAAATCTTTAGCTAACATAATTATAGTTCTTAGGATTTTCGTAGTAATTTTGTACTCTAGAAATATTATTACAAACCTAATTATTTTTTACTATAAATATAACGAAAAAATGGCTCGTTTAAGTGTAAATATTAATAAAGTTGCTACCATTAGAAATGCAAGGGGAGGAGATATTCCTAACGTTGTGCAAGTAGCTATTGACTGCGAACGGTTTGGTGCCGAGGGTATTACTGTGCATCCAAGACCGGATGAAAGACACATTACCAGGAAGGATGTTTTTGATTTGCGACCAGTTGTTAAAACAGAATTTAATATAGAAGGCTATCCTTCGAAAGAATTTGTTGAATTGGTAGTAAAGGTGAAACCCGAGCAGGTAACGCTTGTACCTGATCCGCCAGGGGCAATTACCTCAAATGCAGGATGGAATACAATAAAAAACGAAGGATTTTTAAAAGAAGTAATTGCAGAGTTTAAAAACGCTGGTATCCGTACTTCAATTTTTATTGATACTGATTTAAAAAACATAGCAAACGCTGCCAAAACTGGCTGCGACAGGGTTGAATTGTATACTGAGCCTTATGCAGTAATTTATCCCAAAAATAAAGAAGAAGCAGTAAAACCCTTTGCAGAGGCAGCTATTGTGGCCATAGAAAGTGGACTTGGTTTAAATGCAGGGCATGATTTAAGCCTCGAAAACCTGAAATATTTTAACCAAAATGTAAAAGGATTGGATGAGGTTTCAATTGGCCATGCTATAATTTCTGATGCGCTTTATTATGGATTAGAGAATACCATTCAAATGTACATGAGGCTACTTGAATAGTAGTGCATTGTGAGTTTGATTTTCGTTTTTTTAAAGGTCGGAGGAGGGTTTTAGTTTTTTTGATCTTTGCCTTTTAACTTTTGTTTTTATTTTCCTATGAAACTATTTTATCGAAAATTTGGAGAAGGTGCACCCATTATCATTTTACATGGGGTGTATGGTTCTTCTGATAACTGGGTGACTATAGGGCGCGCTTTATCAGAGCAGTTTGAAGTTTGGCTGGTCGATCAGCGCAATCATGGTAAATCTCCTCATAGTCAAGACCATAGCTACCCGGCAATGCAGCAAGACCTAAAAGAGTTGATGGATGAGTACCACATCCAAAAAGCAATTTTAATCGGTCATTCAATGGGCGGAAAAACAGTAATGCAATTTGCTGTTGAAAATCCAGACAGGGTTAGTCATCTTATTGTTCTGGATATAGCCCCCAAATCGTACCTTTTTTCCTTGGATATTGGCTCAGATACACTCAATCATAAAAAAATAATGGAGAGCATGCTTGCTGTCGATTTTACCGGGGTTAAGCATAGAAGTGAACTTGATGACCTGTTGGCAAAGCAAATAAGGAGTGAGCGGATAAGGCAATTTATCCTTAAAAATGTTAAAAGGGGAGAGGATAAATCATTTAAATGGCGATTGAATATTAACGCATTGTATAATAATATAAACCAGATTTTAGATGGTTTTTCCGTTACAGGACAAACTATGGGTAACAAAATTACAGGTTTTCCAATATTATTTGTTAAAGGAGGTAAATCGGATTATATTGCTGAAGAGGATAAAGAACGCATACAGGATATTTTTCCCTATGCTAATTTTAAAACCATTGAAAATGCAGGCCATTGGTTGCATGCTGAAGAACCTGATGAATTGCTAAAAATATTGAAGGGATTTATTGATTAATACCGATTTTACTTTCAAAATAGTCCAATTTAGGCGAATCCTCATTCGACTATTTTCAAGTAGCATTGGCATTTACCATTGCAATTTATATTTTGCTTTTGGACTAAAATATAAATGCAATTGGTATAATTTGAAACCTAGGTATTAGAATGTTTGTTTACTTCGATTGACTCAGCATAAATATTGATATATTTGAATGAGAAATTTTAAATAACCATGCCTGAAATGAAGAAAAAATACGTTTTAGCCATAGACCAAGGAACCAGTAGTTCAAGGGCTATTTTATTCGACGGCAAACTTCAAGTTGTTGGAATAGAGCAAGTTGAATTTGCTCAAATTTATCCAAAACCCGGTTGGGTGGAGCATGACCCGAATGAAATTTGGGAAAGCCAATACCGGGTATGCTCAACCTTGCTAAAAAAGCTAAATATTCATCCATCGCAAATTTCTTCGTTGGGTATTACCAATCAACGAGAGACTGCTGTTGTTTGGGATAAGAATACAGGAAAACCCATTTATAATGCAATTGTTTGGCAGGATAAGCGTACTTCTGATTTTTGTAATCAACTTAAAAACGATGGTTATGTAAAAATCATAAGAAGTAAAACGGGATTGGTTATTGACTCTTATTTTTCAGCCACTAAAATAAACTGGATATTAAATAACGTTGCAGGTGCAAAAGAAAAAGCACAAAATGGAGATTTGCTTTTTGGCACTGTTGATACCTGGTTGATCTGGAACCTTACCAATGGAAAATATCATGTTACAGATTATTCAAATGCCTCACGTACTTTGCTTTACAATATAAATTCGCTTGAATGGGACAAAGATTTACTCAACATTTTTGATATTCCAAAAGCAATTTTACCTGAAGTGAAATCGTCCAGCGAAATTTATTGCAAAACAGACAAAGGTTATTTTGAGGGTGTAGAAATTCCGATTGCCGGGATAGCAGGCGATCAGCAATCTGCACTTTTTGGCCAAACCTGTTTTGAAAAAGGTGCGGCAAAAAATACCTATGGTACAGGCTGTTTTATGTTAATGAATACAGGGGAGCAACCCGTGCTATCAGAATCAGGCCTGTTGACTACAATTGCCTGGGGAATAAATGGGAAAATGACCTACGCACTTGAAGGAGGTGTTTTTATTGCCGGTGCAGCCATTAAATGGTTACGCGATGGCCTTAAATTAATAAAAGGTGCCACAGACACCCTTGATATTGCTCAAAACCTTGAAACTACTGAAGGAATTTATGTGGTTCCGGCATTTTCGGGTCTTGGGGCACCCTTTTGGGATATGTACGCACGAGGCGCAATACTCGGAATAACGCAAGGTGTAACTGATAAACACATTGTAAAAGCAACGCTTGAGTCAATAGCTTTTAGGACCAGAGATGTGCTGGATGCAATGAGTAAAGACTCAGGTATTGAGCTTACTGAGTTGAATGTGGACGGGGGTGCTTCAGCCAATGATTATTTGATGCAATTTCAGGCAGATATTTTAAATACACCTGTTATGCGACCTGCTGTGATTGAGACGACTGCAATGGGTGTTGCTGCTTTGGCTGGTTTAGCGGTTGGGCTTTGGTCTTTGGATGATTTGGATAAGATTAGAAGAATGGAAAAGACATTTAATCCAAAAATGGCTAGTAGTGAGAGAGAAATGAAATATAAAGGGTGGTTAAAGGCAATTGAGCGGTCAGGTAATTGGATTTCACAAGAAGATTAGTATATTTGTAAAGTATACTTTTAAAATTGTGCTATTATTATTACGTTTGTAAGTATTGAAAATAACTGAATTAGTAAGAATTAAATCCCACAAAAAATGAACAAGTATTATTTAATCCTCATTTTAGCTTTGTTTTTAGCATGGTCATGTGGTTCTGATGAAGAAACAAATACTGACCAGGAGAATAATGAAATTGTTGCCAACAATGAAAATAATCAAATTGAAGATGCAGAAACTGTTCAAGAAGTGGAGCAAGCACCAAAAATTAATGAAAAGTTCAAAGCATTTTTGGGCAAATTTGCTAAAACCTCGCTTCCGTATAACGAAAACCCTGATGGCACTGAGAAGTACTCGAAAATTCCGATGGACGAGCAGGTAGACTACCTTTCGAAAGCAGAGGATCTTTCTGCTTCGGAACTCAAAGAGATGGAGGAATACACTGATTTCTATTACATTAGCAATCCTTTAAACACCAGTAAATTTCATGCAATAGTTTACGGACGATTTGAAATGGGCTCTACTTATTACTTTTTATGTACCTATGATAACGATGGTAAATTAATTTCGCATGTTGATTTTGCTGCCTACGAAATGATGTCGGCAGGACCTCAGGCAGGACAGGAATATTACACCAAAGGTTTAATTAACGAAAACCAGGAGATTGAAGTAAAAACAGAGGAGGAAACCTTTAAGTATAAAATACAGGAGGATGGAAAGATTGTGAAGATGTAGATTTGAGTATGAATGGTGATCGGTTTCATTTTTTCTCGCAGTTTTCATTGATGCAGTGGATAAATAGCAATTATAATACTACTTTTAGTGCATATGCTTTTAATACAACGTTGAGGTATTGGCTGGGAAGAACGGTTTTTACCTACGCCAAAGTAAATTATTTACCAAAAGGTAATGAAGGTTCATCCAGTAAAGACTTTTTTTCGAATGGTCTTGGCCTAAGGTTATTTTCCTGTAAAATGCTCTCGCAGGTACCGTGTTTCGCTCGAATTTAATGCCTTGAATAATAACATTTATAATACTGTTGCCAGAAATATATACAAAATCGGCATTAGGTTATTTATACAGTTTGGTTTTTAAAAACTACACTTCATCAAAAGAGCTTGTAACTATCCACAAAAAAATAGAAATTTGTAGTATTTGTTAATTTTACAGAAACTAAAATTGAACTTATGCTTTTAAAAACTATTTCTATTTCAATCATATTTTTTATTTCGTTATCAATAAAAGCACAGAAAGAACAGGTTTATTACGATAATTTTAGCTCTAATAATAGTAGTTGGGGCGAAGAAGAAAATGCTGATGTAAGCAGAAAAATTGCCGGAGGTAAGTATTTAATTGAAAATAAGACCGATCTGGGTTATTTTTTCTGGCAGAATTACAAAATAGGAACCAGAGATGATTATTCAATTGAAGTTAAGTTAAGACAAATTTCAGGACCAGAAAACAAAGAATTTGGAATTGTTTGGGGGGCAGCTGGTATTGAGGATTATAGGAATTTTACAATTTCTTCAAATGGGTATTTTAAAGTTTATGGTAATGAAAGAGGTAAGTTGTTTGCGTTAAAAAGCTGGACAAAAAACAGCAGCCTTAAAAATATTAGGGACTACAATATTTTATTAATAAAAAAGAAAGGAAAGGTGATGACTTTCTATTTGAATGGTGTTTCTGCCTTTCAATGTCAATCTGGCCGTATTTTTGGCTCTCGTATAGGCTTTTTCATTGGTGGAAAAGTAAAAGTAGAAATTGATCACATTAAAATTACCTATCCAAGACAAAGTATCAACCTTGTTTCGGATATTAACTCAGCCCACCAAAAAAAGAACCTAGGGAAAACAATAAATTCAACTTATTCAGAAATAGCCCCAATTATTTCGCCTGATGGAAAAACCCTTTATGTAGCACGTCAAAACCACCCTGCTAATTTTGGAGCTAAAAAGCTTTATGATATCTGGTTTGCCAACAGAAAAGCTGATGGTAGCTGGTCTCCTCTTCAGAGAATGGGTAAACCTATTAATAATGAGGGAGATAACCTGGTAATTTCAGTTTCGCCTGATGGCAACACCTTGTTGCTTGAAGGGCTTTATTCAAGCATGGGAGGATACATTAGCGATCAGGGAATTTCTATGTCGCATAAAACATCAAAAGGTTGGTCTATTCCGAAAAAAGTAGTCATCCAGGATTTTTATAATTTGAATAGGTACGAAAGTTATTGCCATACTGTGGATGGGAAAATATTGATTATGTCAATAGAGAGAAAGGACAGCTATGGGGAAAAGGATTTGTATGTAAGTTTCCGATTACCAAATGGCGAATACAGCAAGCCTTTTAATATGGGGGAGGACATAAATACCTATTTAAATGAAGGCACTCCGTTTATTGCCTCAGATAACAAAACACTTTATTTTTATTCATACGGTCATCCTGGTTATGGTAGTGCTGATATTTTTGTAACCAAACGCCTGGATAATAGTTGGCGCAAATGGAGTAAGCCAAAAAATCTGGGACCAACAATCAACTCAAGCGACTGGGATACTTATTATTCAATTTCAGCTAAGGGTGACTATGCTTATTTGGTCTCTTCAAGAAATTCGTTGGGTAATGAAGATGTTTTTGAAATAAAAATGAGCGAGGAGTCAAGACCCGATCCTGTGGTACTGGTCTATGGAAGGGTATTTAATAGCAAAACCAAGCAACCAATCGGGGTTGATATTGTTTACGATGAGCTGAATAGTGGGGGTAGTGTAGGCGATGCACGTTCAAATCCTGGAAACGGAACCTATAAAATTATCCTGCCCTATGGAAAAGCTTATAGCTTTAGAGCTGAAGCTAAAGGATATATGGCTGTAAATGAGAATGTTGACTTGACGAAGATTGCGGAGTATCAAGAGGTGAAGCGTGACTTGTACCTGGTGCCAATAGAGGCAGGTTCAATGGTTAACCTTAAAAATGTGCAGTTTAAAAGAAGCAAAGCTGAATTTACAGCATCTTCTTACCCTGAGTTGAACCGCCTGGTAAAGCTAATGAAAGAATATCCTAAAATGCAGATTGAGTTACAAGGGCATACTGATACAAGGGGAAACCCTCAGCTTTTGTTAGCACTTTCGCAACAACGCGTTGCTGCAGTAAAAAATTACCTTATTGAAAAAGGCATAAGTGCTAGCAGAATTTCGGGAAAAGGCTTTGGTGGCACAAAACCTTTGGGTACAGGCAGTAACGAAATTGAAATAAAAAACCGTAGGGTGGAGTTTAAGATTAAGAAAATGTAGAACTTATTTGTAGGTTTTTAGGAAGTTAGGAAGGGAAAAGTTCCTTCCTTTATTGGAAGCTTTGAGTTCATTAAAGACCTTTGAGCGAATGACCATGGAAGACCTCAACGCGTCAAAATTGTTGTAATATTACATAACATTAGCACCAACGAAATAAAAATTCAACATTAATTGCTGAAAATAGGACACTTAGAGGGGGCCTGAAGTTTTGCTTGCAATCAAAAACTAACCCCAATCCCTCCAAAATAATACCTTGATTGCCCTAGATAATAATACCGTGGGAGGTTTCTTGCAAATGATGGGGCATTGACCAATATCTTGGAAGCATACAGTGTATTGAATAAATTGTTTATGCCAAGTTCTGTATTATGGGATGCTGGGTCATTTTACACATAATACCACCACTTTACTTATTGAGTATTACGGGTTGTTTTAATTAATGAGATGTAGCAGTAAATCATAATTAAGATAGCTTTTTTCTACAAAAAAAATCCGTTTTCAAACAAAAAGTTGTCGATTTGTGATAATTTAATCAAAATAAATTATCGGTTAATTATCTTTGCCTTATGGATACAAAACAATTTAATCCAAACAATATCGGGCTGAATAACGGTCATTTTATTGGACTTCCATTCAATGAAAAAGAGGCTAAAATTGTTGCTATTGGGGTTCCATGGGATGTTACCGTTTCTAGTGCTGAAGGAACAGCCAATGGCCCGGAAAATATTTTACAGGCTTCCTTACAACTTGATTTGTTTCAGGCAGAAATTCCCGATGCCTGGAGACTCGGGATTTACATGCGACCACCTGAAGCCAGTTGGAAAAAGTTAAACCATAAGCTTCGGTCAAAGGCAAAACAATACATTGCTTTTTTAGAGGAAGGCGGACTTGTTGAGCAATCAATAAAAATGCAGCAATTGCTTGAAGAAATAAATAGCGGTTGTAGCCAATTAGTTGATTACGTGTATCATGAGTCAAAAGGGATTTTGGAAAAAGGGAAATTACCAGTTGTTGTAGGGGGAGAACACAGTGCACCACTGGGCCTGATGAGAGCTTTGCACGAAAAACATGGCGCATTTGGTGCTTTGCACATCGATGCGCATATGGATTTACGAAATGCTTATGAAGGGTTTACTTATTCACATGCCTCTGTCTTTTATAATGCTGTAAATCAAGGGTTTGTTGAAATTCTTTCGCAGGTTGGAATTCGTGATTATTGCGAGGAGGAGGATCTGTTTGCAAAAGAACATCAGGTAAACGTATTTTATGATGATAAGCTAAAATCAGCGGCCTTTGAAGGTGTCTTCTGGAGAAAACAATGTGATCAGATAATAAAAACATTGCCTGAAAAGGTGTACATCAGTTTTGATATTGATGGGCTGAACCCTCACCTTTGTCCCAATACAGGCACACCCGTACCTGGTGGACTGGAATATGCAGAGGCTATTTACTTAGTGAAAGAACTGGTAAAAAGTGGACGAAAAATTATCGGTTTCGATTTGTGCGAAGTAGCAGGTAAATATGACTGGGACGGGAATGTAGGTGCCAGGGTGCTGTATAATTTATGTAATTGGACCGGAAGGTCGCAGGGCTGGATTTAATCATAGAAATAAACTATAAAGCTTTAGACATATGAAATTGGTTATTGGAAACAAAAATTATTCTTCCTGGTCATTGCGACCATGGCTACTGTTGGATTATTATTTGCTTGATTTTGAAGAAATAAACGTTTCGTTAAAATTGGAAGGCCTTAGTGAGCGCTTAGCAAAATATTCTGCAACCAAAAAAGTTCCTGTACTCCTTGATAATGAGTTGGTTATTTGGGATTCGCTGGCTATTTGCGAGTATGTTTCAGAAACCTACCTTAAAGGCAAAGCCTGGCCTGAAAATAATGAAAACAGAGCTATTGCAAGAGCAATTGTTGCTGAAATGCATGCGGGCTTTTCCAATATAAGAAATGAATTACCAATGAACTGCAGGGCAAAGCGCAAAGTAGAATTAAGCCAGGCAGCAAAAAATGAGGTAATACGAATTGATGAAATTTGGACAAAATATGCTAAAAAAGATAAAGATGGCCAGCTGTTTTTATTTGGAAACTTTGGCATTGCAGATTGCTTTTTTGCACCTGTTGTTTTTAGGTTTTTGACTTATGGGGTTGAGGTATCTGAAACTTCAATACAATATATAAAAAGCATGATGGAGCTGGAATCGATAAAGAAATGGCTGCAGGCAGCAATTAAAGAAGACGAAATTATTCCCAGAAGTGAAGTTGGCACAAAATAAAATCAGAAAAGGTATTTAATTACCATGCTACAATAATCGTAGCATGGTGTATGAGAGGCACTTATGAAGGGTAGAGGTTGTTATTTGCTCACTTCAGATTTGGCACTAATCATTCCCCGCCCCAAATTCCAATATTGCAATAGGCTTGGTTGTTGATAGGCTTTGCAGTTTGGGTTTTACATAGTTCCAAACATCACTAAACGAATAGGACCATTCCTGATTATTATACAAAGGACCGTAAATGCTAACTCCAAGCCAGTCAATATATGCATCACCCGGGTAATAATAAAGCATGTTGTTCCATTCTTCTTCAGGTGAGGGTGAATAATTTACATGAAATACCCAGGTTGCATTATTAACTCCTTCATTTCTGAACAAGGTGATGATATGTCTGTAGGCATCTCTAAAACGCTCAGCTCCATCAGGTAATGACGGATCACCATACGACATTTCGTCCGCGCCATTCCATTGTCCATTCCAGGGCATCCAATTTCCATCGACCTCGGTTCCAAATTCGATTAAAACAGGTTTCCCAAATCCGATAAGTGCCTGGGCCCATGTTTTCAAATCAGTATCAAAATCGCCATCAATGAATTTTTGCATGGTAAATACCGGGTCGGCTTGCAGCAAATGAGGGGCAATAACCGACCAGGGCATCATCCTGATAAAGGGTGTTTTTCCTTCTCCGTCAATTATATTTACTTCATTTGTAGGGAATTTAATCCCATTGTCCCAACTATTTGAGAAATAGACCCATGCAATGTCTTTTTGCGCATTGCTGGTAAAATTGTTTATTTTATCAGCAGTAACTACTTCTATAGCTCCATTGTTTTCCGAAAAACCCGGATAGGCACAATGATATATTCCGCTTTGAGGTTTCAGAACTTTGCCGCTACTTATGTTTAAAGTTGTTTTAAATAGCTCATCTGCTACATTTTGCTGGTATAAACTTAAAACCGAGGCCGATGAATTAATCACCATGTTTACTGGTTTTACATCTTCCCAGTTTTCGTTCCAGTACGAGATGGCTTTGATATCATTATCTGCTTTAATGGTGTTAAAAGCATCCGTAAGCCATTCCTCTTTAGTCCCCTGGAAAATTTCGTCAGTTTCGCTATAATCTTCCCCGCCACAAGCAATAATAAATGCCAGGCCCATAATAAATAATCCTGTTCTCTTCATTTCTTTGATTTAGATTTATAATTAATTAAAAATTTTAGAGTTTATTAAATGATAAATATTTTGTTGATTTGTTTTATTATACCGAACTGCTGTTAGTAATTGACTTGCTTCACAAGCTTGCAAACCAAAACTGCCAGTCGATCGGCATATACAAAGCCATTTTGTACTAATTGCATTTATATTTAAAACTGGCTTAGTATAGATAAATGAAAGCTTTGAACAAAAATAGCTGCTCACTAACTGGAAATATTGTAAAAATCAGACTTTTTAATAAAAACCTTATTGAAAAATGCTAAAACTAAGCTTTGCTAAAATTAAACCTCAACTGGTTCCGTATATCAGAAAAATTACCCTTTTTGATAGCATGGCTGCAATTGATTACACTCAAAAAATAATGCAAAGCGGATATAGTTATATGTCTTATAATCTTAAAGATATCCCTACGCTATTTGTAGGCAAAGAGCTTATGAAAAATGACAGCCGCCTTCAAATGATTGGGCCAAAAACCAAAAACAATATTTATGTGCACCATTGCGGCAGAATTGAACAGGTGTTGCTCGAATTTACAGCAACCGGGTTTTATAGGTTGTTTATGAAATCGCCAGCCCAATATTGCAATCTATCAGTGAGTTATGCTGATTTTTTAGAACAGGGCAAATCTCATAAATTAGGAAAAATGCTAATTGGCAATCATGACATTGCTAGTATTGTTAATGATATTCAAAACTATCTGATCAAGTTGGCAAATAAGGCTGCAGAGGTTGATGAAAGGATATCTGAAACAATTCTGGTGATGGAAAAACTTGAGGGGGTAATGTCTGTTCAGGAAGCTTATCAAATTGCGAATATTGGAGAAAGACATTTTAACAGGCTATTTGGGAAAATTGTTGGTTGCTCCCCTAAATTATTTCTCAAATTACTCCAGTTACATCAGATTATATCAAAAATGTCTGGCAACAGCAAAGCTAAGATGCTTGATATTGCATACTTATTGGGCTTTTACGATCAGGCTCATTTTAATAAAAGTTTCAAAAAGCTGGTAAGCATGTCGCCAGGTAAATTCATTAGCTCAAGTGAGCACGTTTCACTTCAGTATTTTAAAAATAAAGCTTTGACTTAATACAATTTAAGTCCAATTAGCCTTATTTTCAGGGTTTTGCAATTGTGCGTTTTCATAGGTATTTATTCTTTCAAATTTACTAATTACCTTTGTTTATTGTGGAATCAGCAGAAAGTATTTTAATCACACTTTTAAATAAAAGCGAATTGCCCGAGCTGGAAAAAATTGGTCGGGACACCTTTTTTGAAACCTTTGAGCCAACCAACACTCCTGGGAATTTACAACATTATCTTGATACAAATTTTAACCAACAGCAGTTGCAAGAAGAATTTAAGAACCCCAATTCCGAATTTTACCTGGCTAAAGATGCCGGAAAGGTAATTGGCTACCTTAAAATAAATACAGGAGATGCACAAACAGAAGATGTATTAAAACTGGGGCTTGAAATAGAGCGAATTTATATTTTCAAAAGTTATTATGGAAAAGGCGTTGGCCAGGGACTTTTTAATAAAGCACTGGATAGGGCCAGGCGCAAAGGTATTCATGATATCTGGCTCGGGGTTTGGGAGAAAAACTACAGGGCTATACGTTTTTACGAAAAAAATGGCTTTGAAAAATTTGACTCACACATTTTCAGGCTTGGCAACTCGGAGCAGACAGATTATTTGATGAAGAGGAGGTTGTACTTTGACTAATTACTTTGTTGTTCTTACAAAAGTTAGGACATCTAAACAATGGACCTCTTTGAAATTTTAAAAATTAAGTAGTACTTTTAAAGTTCCTAAAATCAAATTACTTAAAATGGAGGTTTTCTTTCTAGTTGGCTCAGCACAAGCCTTATTTTTTGCCATATTAGTTTTTAGCAAACAAACCAAAAGCCACGCCGATAAAATTTTAGGATGCTGGTTGCTTATTTTAGGAATTCAGTTAATAAATCCTTTTATTATTTATAGAAATCCTGAAAAGTATTACTACCTGGGTGGTTTGGATGCAAGCTTATTTTCTTTATCAGCAATTTTCATGTTTTTATATACAAAAACAATTACTACCACCGATGGTAAATTTAAACCCAAGTGGCTCATTCATTTATTGGCTATTGTAGTAATTAATATTGCTTTTATTCCTTTTTATACGCTAAGTGCTGAAGAAAAACTAAAGTTTGTAAGAAAAGAAGAAGTTCTGGGCTTGGATATTATGATTGGGGCCTTCCTTAATATGATAACATTTGTTTCCTATGTTATTGCAACACTGTTTGTTATTAAAAAGCATAAAAAGAAGATACGTTTTGAGTTTAGCTACGAGCAAAATATTGATTTGAAATGGCTAAGAAACTTAATCTATTCTTTAGCAGTCATGGGGTTGATTTTTATTGGAATAGTATCATTCCTGGCCCTGCACCAAATGCATGTTTACGAAGCTGATTACTATTTTTACCTAATTCTGGTGCTTTTTATATTTGGTCTTGGTTACTGGGGCTTTAAACAAGGAACTATATTTCCTTACAGGGAGCTAAAATCAACCCCCACGCCTATCAAAAATGAAAAAAAAGAAAAACATATATCCGCTGAAGAGCAATTAGCAAAAGAGCTACATAGATACATGAGCCAGGAAAAGCCTTATCTTGATTCAAAACTTACTTTGTATGATTTAGCTTCATCGATGAATTGGTCTACACATGAGCTTTCATCGCTATTAAACAAGGTGATGAAAACCAATTTTTATGAGTATGTGAACAATTATCGTATTGAAGAAGTAAAGAAAAGACTTAAAGAAAATAACCAAAAATTTACAGTTTTAGCTATCGCTTTTGACGCAGGTTTTAACTCCAAAGCATCATTTAATCGTATTTTTAAACAAAAAACCGGAGTCACTCCAAGTGACTTTATTCACAAAAACAACTCGTAACTCATTTATATACAGGATAATACATCTTATTGATACCCTGGATTAATCGAGTAATACTTTCACTTCATAGCCTCACTAAATTGTTGATTAACTAGCTGATATACTGATAGTAATATCTTATTGAGACGTCTCACTAAACGCATAGTTCTTACTAAGACGATCCGCTCTTGTTTAGCATCTACTTTTGGTTCAAACAAATTACTACTAACACCAAAACAAAAAAAATTTTACAAGATGAAAACAAAAGTATTTAAAGTATTAGCAAAACTAAGCACAAAAAGATCAGGGTTATTATTGATACTGGCTTTTGTATTAACTATGATTGCCGGAGGCTTATCAGAAAACCTTGAACTAAAAATGAGTTTTAAGGATTTAATGCCTGAATCGCACCCGACTGTAGTTGAGTACAATAAAATACTTGACCATTACCAGGCAGCTTCAAATGTTGTAATTGCTGCTATGGGCGAAGAAGATTCTCTTAAAAAGTTTGTTGAAGATGTCGTTCCTAAAATAAAAGAAATGGATCAATACATTAAGAGAGTAGATTATAAAATGAATAAGACGTTTTTTGAAAACCATGGCTTCATTTTGACCAAAGCAAAAGACCTTGAGAATGCACAGAACATGTATACTGATTTAGGTATAGTTCCATTTTTATCAGGAATAAATGACTCGTTTGAAAAAACTTATGTAGCTGATGGTGAGGAGAGTATCTCAAACAAAGAAAAAGAGAACAAAGCAATTGCTTCAATGGATGGTGTAAAAACATGGCTCGAAACCATGCAGTATTACATTGAACATCCTGATAGCAATAATGAAGTTTTAGCAAAGCAAACAGTCGATAAGTTACTAATTGGTGAAGAATATTTTCTTTCTCAAAACAAAGACATGGTTTTGTTTTTTGCCCAGCCGACTTTCCCTGTTGATGAGATGGATAAATCAACCATACTTATTCATTCACTTGATAGTCTTTTAAACGAGTATGTAGCTCAAAATGACGGTGTTGAAATGGCCGGAGCAGCAGGAACCATGGCTCTTGCAGTACAGGAAACAGATGCCGCTTCGCAAGACATGATGTCTACATCACTTTTAGCTTTTCTTCTTATTATCATTTTGTTTATTGTATCATTTCGCATGTGGACGGCTCCTTTATTGGCTGGTGTAAGTTTAATTATGGGCGTTTTCTGGACAACCGGGTTTGTAGCCGTTGCAATAGGCAGTCTGAATATGATGACCTCAATGTTTGCCGTCATTTTAATAGGTTTGGGAATTGATTTCAACATCCACATTATTTCAGCCTATAATCAGCTACGTGCCCAGGGAGAGGAAGTTAACGAATCTATTTACCAGGCATTTTTAAAATCCGGAAACGGAATTTTAATAGGAGCCATTACAACTTCAATGGCCTTTTTTACCATGCTTGTTGCCCAAAACAACGGAATGAAAGAATTTGGTCTTGTAGCCGGGGTTGGAGTACTTCTTTGTATGGTCTCGGCATTTGTTGTATTGCCCTCTATGCTAATTGTACACGAAAAAATTAAAAATGCAAAAACAGTTCGTCTACAGAAAAAACTTGACAAAGTTGATACTAAAAGTTCGAAATACGATAGGTTATTAAAGAAAATTGAAAATAAAAAAACTGTAAAAACCACTGAATACAGGTTTATGGGAAAAGTTGCCCAACTGGTTGCTACCCGTCCTGTAGCAATTCTTGCTGGAGTTATAGCAATTACAGTTATAGTTGGGTACATGGCTACCAGAATTAATTTTGATTACAATTATTTAAATCTTGAACCTGTTGGACTAAGTTCTGTTTCTATTCAGGATAGCATGATTGCGAAATTTGACATTACTTCTGATATGGTAATGGTAACAACAGAATCTGTTGAACAATCACGTGAAATTTCTGAAGAAGCTAAGAATTTAAGAAAAACCGGAATGGTAAGTACCATTTCAGACTATTTACCTAGCAAAGAAGAACAAAAAAAGAGAATTCCATACATTAATAAAATTCACAAGGATGTTTTGTCAAATGAAGCCTCGGTATTAAACATTGAGGATAAACAACAGCTGATTGATGAGTTATACCGTGTTGAAGACAACATTATTGAGCTTGCACAGTTGGCATTTGCAGGAGGACAGGACAAAATAGATCAGAAAGCAAAAGAAATAACCGGCGATTTAAATGTAACTGCTGCTGAAAGAAATAGCATGATCAGCAAACTAGTAAAACTAATTTCAAACAATCCGCAAGCAAGTATTGAAGCTTTAAAAAGGTTTCAGGCCGATTACGAAAACCCTCTAAAGAACGGAGTAATATCAATGTGCTCAACTAAAGAACTTACTATGGATAATCTTCCACAAGATATTGTTGATCAGTTTATTTCAAACGATGGCAAACAGTTTATGGTAAGTATTTACCCTAAAGAACAAGCCTGGGATTTTAACTTTTTACGCTTGTTTTCTGAACAAATGCATAAAATTGATGAACGCGTAACAGGAATGCCATTAGTATTTTACATTTTAATTACATTAATTGGCCAGGATGGGGCATTAGCTGCCTGTTTAACTCTTGCAGTAATCTTTTTACTTCTGCTAGCCGATTTTCGTAACCTCAAATTGACATTGCTAACACTAGTTCCATTAGTATTTGGAACCATTTGGATGGTTGGTACTATGCAACTGCTTGGAATGCAATTTAATATCCTTAACGTGATGGCAATTCCATTGATTATAGGAATGGGAATTGACGATGGTGTACACATTATGCACCGATATAAAATTGAGGGTAAAAACAAAATATCTGCCATCTTTTCTACTACAGGTAAAGCCGTATTATTGACCAGTATCACCACATTTCTTGCTTTTGGTTCATTAGGCTTTGCTACTGCACGTGGCTTGGCAAGTTTAGGAATCGTATTGGCCATTGGCATAACTACCTGCTGGTTAGCAACTGTTGTAATTCTTCCTGCAATTTTAAGTCTTAGGGATTCAAAAAAATATGCTGTGGCTACAGCCTGATAATGTAAAGCTTTAATATACAGATGAATACAAACAATTTAAAAACTAAAGAAATGAAAAAGTTAATATACCTAATCGTAACAGTTATTATAACTAATGTAAGCAATGCTCAAACAGTTGACCAGATTTTAGCAAAAATACAGCAAAACGAACGCGTTAGCTCAACTAAAAGTGTTGTAAAACAGACAATTACAACAAGTAGAGGTGCTAATCGTACCTTAGAAATGGTATCTTTTACCAAAGACTTTAACAAATCGCAATTATGTGTTTATAACAGCCCTGCCCGTATCAAAGGCGATAAAATTTTGATGATAAATGATGGTGACGACATTTGGTTTTATACTCCAAAAACTGATAGGGTAAGGCATCTTGCAAGTCATGCTAAAAAGCAAAAAGTGCAGGGTAGCGATTTTTCATACGAAGATTATGAAAACTGGGACTATAAAAAAGATTTTAAAACAAAACTTTTAGGCAAAGAAAAAGTAGGCATAAAAAACTGCTTTAAATTAGAATTAACTCCTACACAAACAGGGCCTCACTACTCAAAAATGATAATTTGGGCAGATGTTGAAACCTACGCTGTTGTTAAATCAGATTATTACGAAGAAGGTTCTTTATTAAAAACTTTAGAGTGTAAAGAAATAAAGAAAATAGGCAATCACTGGATGGCTACAAAAATGATTATGACCAACAAACAAGATGGTGGAAAAACAATAATGGAAACAGTTGATATTCAGGCGGATATTGATTTAAAAGCAGGTGTGTTTACCACTAATAATTTAAAAAAGAGATAAAGACACATGATTTGGAATAGGGAACTGTTCTGCAATCAAACCTGGGCAGTTCCTTGTTCTTTAAAAACAAAAAATTTACAACAGTTCTAAATATTTTAGCCATGAAAACCAGGGCACTTCTTTCAATCATATTATTACTAAGCGTTTACACTGTAAATGCTCAATTAGACAAAACCAAACTGGGAGGATATTTTGAAAACCAGCTACTGATACAAGAATATGATAACACCACTACAATTAGCGATTACAATAAACTACTGATTGATTTAAACACCAAATGGAGTGATAATTTATCATTTAATGCTGATTTCATTCTAAAATCCTATCATGGAAAAACTGAGTACAATCTATTTGATTTTATCCCTTCCAATGTTACAGAGACATATGCTGCTCAAATGGGCAGCGAGGTTGATTCACTAAAACCATTGTTTGGGTTCAACTACGAGAATGAATTTAGCCTTAATAATGCCTATGTGTCTTTTTATTCTAAACATTTTAATTTAAGGGTTGGTAAGCAGCAATTACCTTGGGGTAGTGGATATGGCTGGAATCCAACAGATTTATTTAATTCAAAAAATTTACTGGATCCTACTTACGAAAAACCAGGAGTAAATGCAATAAAAACAGAAATCCCGTTTCATGATGAAGGAATGATGACAGCTGTATTCAGCCCTTCAGACGATTTTGAGCAATCAACCTATGCATTTAAAGTAAAAGAACATGTATCAGGGTTTGATCTATCAGCAAGTTATGTCGTGCGAAACTATTCATTTACAGACTATTACTCCTTTCAGGAAATGAATGCAAATCAGCAAATGCTTGGTTTTGATTTTTCAGGTAGTTTGGCTGGTATCGGTTTGCACGGAGAGTTGGCTTATAATTTTATAGAATCTGAGGAAAGTTATGGTCAATACCTTTTTGGAGCCGATTATACATTCGAGAATGGATTATTTCTACAGGCAGAATATTATTATAACGGAAAAGGCAGTAATTCAATTTCAGATTATAGCATCAACGGCTGGATGCAAATGCTTGGCGAAAATGGTGAAAATATGGGACAAAATTATTTGTATGCTGGTCAGTCGTTACCAGTTGGTGATTATCTTACCTGTTCAAATTTTATAATTATAAATTTTGATGATAAAAGTGGGTTAATAATGCCCTGGTTTGATGTTCTGGTAGGAGATAACATAACCATTACTGCAACTGGTTTTATTCCAATAGGAGAGAATGATTCTGAGTTTGGTGGATATGGATACGGAGGGATGCTAAGGTTAAAAGCTTTTTTCTAATAAACCAAAAACACTAAAAACAATGGAAACTATATTAACTAACGAATTTTGTGAGTTACAGCATATTACAGAACAGCAGGTTGTTCTTATGAAATGGTTACCTGATAACAGATGGATGTCAGAAACTGATTTTTACCATCAGATTAAAGCCTTATCATTTGCGGTTAAAAAGCATAAACCAATAGCAATTTATGTTGATGCATACGAATTTAATTATCCAATTTTTGAAAACACTAAAAGGTTATTTGATAAATTTTTAAATGACTATTCTTTTATCTTGTTTGGAATAGTAAACAGTCAATATTTAATGGGGGAATTAGGTATCCAGTTAATTGTAAAAAATAGTTCCTGTAACTTTGTTCGAATTAACTTGTTTAAATCACGAAAAGACGGAGAGCAGTGGTTGAAAGAACTGGCTATGATGAACTAAACTAAAGATGTTTTTTAAAATTTTGAGTAATACCGATTTTACTTTCAAAATAGTCCAATTTCGGCAAAGCCTCATTCGACTATTCTCAAGTAGCATCGGCATTTACCATTGCAATTTATATTTTGCCTTTGGACTAAAATATAAATGCAATTGGTATAACGTAGAGAACTTAGCGAAGTGATTTTTAGAGTTTACCTAGGGCTTGCTGAAAAGTCAGAGGTGCATTAGCTACAACTTAGCAAAGCGAAGATGTATAAGGATACTTAGAGCTGAAGCTAATGAAGTAGATGATGTGCCTCTGGCTAGCATAATAATCATTCGTTTTTTGTTACTTGAAGATAAAGTTAATGCAAAGAAAAATTACTGTATTTTTTAAACCCTTTGCACTTTTTCACAACTTTTTTTATGTAATACCAAACCGCTACCAAGATAGTAAAAAAAGGTTTTGGTGTAACTTAGAGAACGAAGTGAACGTTCTCATGACCAAAGGGAATAATACCGAAGGATTAGCATGTTAGGGAATTTTAATTTCCGTTACATGATAACCATTCGGTATAAATGTTTAATTTTAATTGGCTTAGGCGTTTTTCAGTGAGCCCTAATTATATAAGTATCTCTTTATGTTTTTCTTTGGTGTTTTTACAAATTCCTCATTTTGCAATTCAACCGTAGCCACATTCATATAGCCTGGTAGTTTTTGGTTAATTGCTTTTTTGTGGTTTTCGTAGAGTTTTATCAATTCATCCTTGGTGATGTTTTCTTTTTCAACTAGCTCAAAATCAGGATATATAAGCGCAACCAATTTGTCATCTCTGTGCACAATTAATGATTCGCCAACCCCAAAACGATTGTCAAAAATTGCTTCAATCTCTTCAGGGTAAATGTTTTTTCCATTGGCACCCAAAATCATGCTTTTACTGCGGCCCTTGATATGTATATTGCCGTATTTATCCATCAACCCAATGTCTCCGGTATGCAACCATCCATCTTTATCTATGATTTCTTTGGTTGCTTTTTCGTTTTTGTAATAGCCAAGCATCACATTATCACCACGAACCATTATTTCTCCGTTGATGTTTAGAGGATCTTCAGAATCAATCTTAACTTCCAATGTGTCAACCGGTTTGCCAGAAGAGCCTGGTACAAAGTTTTTCCAGGTTTCGTAGCTAATTAGCGGGCCACACTCTGTCATTCCATAACCAACTGTAAATTTAAATTTCATTTTTCTGAAAAACGCTTCGGCCTCTTTGTTTAAGGGTGCCCCACCAATAATAATTTCATTAAAATTGCCGCCAAAAACATCACTTAATTTTGACTTGAATTTCTTAAGCAAGATATTTCTAATTCCCGGAATAGAAAGTAGTGTTTTTACATGCCATTTTCTTAGCATGGGCAATAGCCTGTTTTTGTATATTTTTTCAATTACTAGTGGAACTGAAAGAATTAGAGAAGGCTTAATTTCCTGAAATGCCTTTATAATAATTTGTGGCGAAGGTGTTTTTGTTAAAATGGTTACATGGCAACCTCGCGAAAACGGAAATAAAAATTCAAAGGCAGCTCCAAAAGCATGCGCCAGTGGTAAAAAGGATACAATTTCATCACTTGAATCCAGGTTCATGTTGTTTTGAGCATACCTTACATTTGCCGCCAGGCTGTTGTGATGCAACATTACACCTTTTGTAAAGCCAGTTGTGCCCGATGTGTAGCTAATCAAAGCCAGGTTTTCGTTGGTTATTTTGGGTAACGAAAATTCCTTTTTGTTTTCTATTACCCTTTTTTTGATGGCTTTTAGTTCTTCAATTTTATGCAAGTCTTTCAGTTTGTTGGAATGTGTATGCAGAATAGAAAAATCATCAATGGCAATGGTGCCAATTAAATTAGGCATTTTATCCATTTCAAGCCTGCCACTTATTAAACCACCAGCAAATAGCAAAATCGAATCGGAATGGTTTACAATTTCATGCAAGTCCTCCGCCTTAAAATCCGGCAGAATTGGGACTACAACAGCTCCATAACTGACAATTGAAATGTATAAAATACACCAGCGAGCTGAGTTTTTGCCAATTACGGCAATTTTATCACCTTTTTTTATTCCTGTTTTTTCAAAAAGTTGGTGAAAATAGGTTACATGAGCTGCAACCTCGGCATAGGTAAAAGTTTCACCATTATAATCCGACAGGGCTTTTAATTCCCAGTTTTCAGCAATACCCTTTTCCAGGTAACTGATAAAGTTTTCTTTTAACATACAACAAACAATTTTAAGGGGGGCTAATATACAAAGATTTAGAAAAAAACTAATAACCTCTTAATATTAGATAAGTAGGGAAGTAATTGCATTGTTGGGCATGAATTTAGGAGTTTCCTACTTTTTCACCACCACCTGCACGGTCAAAAATGTAATTTCCTCATCTACAGGATAAAAATTGCATGAAAGGTTTGATTTGCTCTTACGTTTTATGTCGAGTAATCCTAAACCCTGGTTTTTTTTGTTTTCGGAGTAATCATTTAATATTCGGTTATATTCTGTCATTAGTTCACCAAAGGTCATTTTATTAATATGGGCTATTGTTTTTCCAATCATATTCACTTTGGTGTTCAAAATGTAATTTCCTGAAATTAATACATACTCTTTTTCCGATTCTGTAATTAAAAAAATGCCAGTTTTCCAGCCTCCTTCCGATAAATAACTGTCGGCATGTTTCGAAACGTTTTGTATCATTTCTATCATCAGGTTGAAGATTTTAATACTGGTAGTAGACTCTTTAAACTGGTTTTCAACTACTGTGAGCAAATTTAAAAGTGTAGCTTGATTAAAAACTCCCTTGAAAAATAAAACAATGTTTTCTTTTATTAGTGCATCATGCAATTCTTCGGCATTTACAACAGAGAACTTTTCATTAATTTCAACTTTTTCCTCTTTTAATAGCGGGATTTCCAAGTTTAAATAGAAGTAGGAGTGCTTATCGTCAATTGGACTAAAGTCATACTCCAACTTGTTTCCAGAGCGCTTTGCCATTTCAATAAGTCCTAGTCCGGCGCCTCCTTTTTGCGAAAATTCAGTTGTTGATCGGGTTGTTCTGGAGTAGGTGCGTAAGTCAGTTTTTCCCAGGCTATTAACTTTTTCTATTTTTTGTTTTAAAGATTCTATTTCTTTTTCTTTAACTACGTTACCTGTTGTAACATAAAATTTTGTGCCTTTTTTTTGTATTGCAAACAGGCTGAAATTGTCAGGTGAGTTGGTAAATATTTCGCTACTGTGCCTGGTAATATTTTGTATGCTTTCACCAACAATATAGTATACTTTTTTTCTAATTTTCAGCACATTTGACAGGTTTGCCAAAGTTGCGTTGGCAAAATCTAAAATTGTTCTTACTATTTCAGGGGTGAAATTTCCTCTGAAAATGTACTCCAGCTCATCTTTTTGAATTAAATCGTACAAATCGACAAATTCGTCAACTTTATGTTCGTTAGTATTTTCCAAAGTATTGTTCCGAATTGATTTGCTAACTAAAGCTTTTAAAAACAGAAAAGTTAGTAAAATTATAGAACAAGTGATACTATTTTTACACTAAGGAGTGATTTTATTAGATGGGAAATAGAAATGTTTTTATTAAGGCTTAATTAATAACAATTGTGCGGTCGTTTACCACTAATCTAAAATTGTTTGTTTATAAGTTTTTAGGTTCTTCTTATTTAATATAGAAGCAAGCAGAGGAACCAGCAATTTCCTCATTTTGGTTTTGAGATTAATTGGAAGTATTTTAGAATATCACCTGCTTGCAATCTTGTTGATTATCAGTGAAATATATGGGATTCACCTCCTTTAATTTACATTGTCATTTGAAAAACAATATCCTGATAAACCTGGGCATTTCCTTTCTTCAGGTATTTGGTCTCCAATGCTCCACCCATTGCTAAAACCGGGGTAAATGTAAATATTTCATTTATGGCCAGGCCTCCTTGTTCAGCAACTGCCTGGTTAAACAAATCTTCTCGTAACCACTTTTTTCGATTTTCTTCGTTAGTCAGAAAATTTTCAAAAAATGATTCAAGACTCCATACAAGTGTTTCTATTTTTCGATATTGGATATCAATCATACAAATATCTTCATCACTTTCTGTAAGTTTTCGATAATAGAATAACTCACCAAAACCACTTATTGCAAAGGGAACATAATTTTCTACTTTTCTACCCAGCCAGGTTTGTAGAGTAGGTTCAAAATCTTTTGGATTTATCAATTCTATTAATCCATCATTGTAATTGCCAAATCCATGCGATTTCCATAAATCAATTAAATGGTTAGAAACTTTTTCTTTGTATACTTCTATGATACTTTCCGAAACTGGAATTCTGTTTGCTTGTATTTTAAATAAATTTTTAAAATTTTCCATGTCTATTAGTCTAAATCTTGTTGATTATTAGAGTGTTGTGTGGGTTTTGTTATGCTTTCTTATTTCAATTCTGGTATTTTATTTATCTCCAAACTGCTCCCCATGCACCTGATAAAAACCATGATAGCCTTGTTGGATTATAGATCTTGTTGCAGGCTGGTTCCCTTTCATCAGCGAACAAATCCTGTAATTTGTTTCTTTTCGTCTTTCTCCAGTCCCAAAGCATTAAAAATATCGTATCGTCAAGTCAGACAAGTACTTGCAAAAGCCGAAGTCTTTTCAAAAGGGGCAACTCTTTGCATCTTTTTTTGTTGCTTGTCCTTTTTCCTTGATGAACCGAAGCGAAGCGGAGCCTCACGACCATTGGGAGTAAAAAGAACGAAAAAATCAAGATTGCTGAATCGCTGCTTGCCTCATTTACTCAGATGTCGAGCACGTGGCGCGGTCAGCAATCGAAGATCGCCCCAAAGGTCATGTGTCAATTTTTGTTTACGCATAAAAGTCAGAAAATATCTGAATGTAAGTGAATTATAAGGAGGTCACTTAATAGAACCTTTAATTTAAAGCAACCAAAAAATAAATTCTTTCACTTGCCTGCAACATTTCTATAAACGAATGCCCATCCTGCACCAATTTTTATTCTCCAAAACTACAAAACAAACCCCATAATTGAACAATTTACTTGGTAATTTCAAGCTGGTTGTTTAATTTTAGTACTGAGCCAGCAGTTGTTTTAAATTCTATAACCTTTTGATTTAGGCGGATTTTTACCTTTTTTTCAAAATCTGGTTTAATTGTTGCAACTGTTAACTTACCGTTTTTCCACTCCAAATCTACAGTAAAACCACCCCGTGCTTTTAGTCCTTTTACTTTCCCTGTTTTCCATGCAGCAGGTAAGGCAGGCAATAAATGAATTTCCCCTGCGTGGCTTTGCAACAGCATTTCGGCAATACCGGCTGTACCTCCAAAGTTACCATCAATCTGAAAGGGTGGGTGTACATCAAACAGGTTGTTGAGTGTTGATTTTTTTAGCAGAGCCTGTAGGTTTTCATAAGCTTTTTCACCATTGTGCATGCGTGCAAAAAAGTTCACAATCCAGGCACGGCTCCAGCCTGTGTGTCCACCACCATGCGAAAGCCGGTAATCGATGGTTTTTTTTGCAGCGTTCATTAATTCAGGGGAGTGCATGGTAATTTGTTTACCAGGGTGCAAAGCATAAAGGTGCGAAATATGCCTGTGTCCTGGTTTGGGCTCTTCAAACTCTTCGGTCCATTCCATTAAACGTCCATCACTGCCTATTTTTAAAGGGCTTAATTGTGAGCGTAAATCAAGTACCTCTTTTTGAAATTCTTTGTCTTTTCCTAATATTTTTGCTGCTTCAGCAGTATTCGTAAATAAATCCCAGCAAATTTCCATGTCCATGGTTGGGCCCATGGTAATATTTGAGATTTTACCATCTGGTGTTTTAAATTTATTTTCGGGCGAACTGGATGGACCTGTTACTAAATAACCTGTTTTGGGGTTCTTTATCAAATAATCGAAAAAGAAAAGTGAAGCTTCTTTTAGGATTGGATAAGCATATTCGAGGTATTTTTTATCTTGGGTAAAAGCGTAATGCTCCCATAGATGTTGGCAACACCATGCTGCCCCCATTGGCCACATACCCCATTCGGCTTTGCCAACTGAGGTGGTCCAATACCAAACATCAGTAGTAAAGTGGGATGCAAAACCACGACTATTGTACATGTTTTTTGCCGTTTTTCGCCCATTTGGCCTAAGACTGTCAACAAAGGCAATAAATGGCAAATGACATTCGCTCAGGTTGGTAACTTCTGCTGGCCAGTAATTCATCTGAATGTTGATATTGATATGATAATCAGCACTCCACGGAGGTATGAGGCCATCTGCCCAAATTCCTTGTAAGTTTGCCGGAAGGTTGCCAGGCCGCGAACTTCCAATTAATAAATAGCGTCCGTACTGAAAATAGAGGCTTAAAAGTGATGGATCATCTTTTCCTTTTTTTAATGCATCCAGTCTTTTATCGGTTGGTAGTTTTTCTTTTCTGCTATGACCTAAATCCAGTTCAACCCTGTTAAACAGGCGCTGGTGCTCTGCGATATGATCCTTTTTGAGCTGATTATAATCCTTTTTTAATGCATTTGTTAAAACATCAGTACATTCTTTATGTGGTTCTTTTCCCCAATAATTGGTAGCAGCTACCAGGTAGAGTACTGCTTCATCGGCATTCTCAATAATCAGACTATCACCTTGCATTTTTATGGTGCCATTTTTTGTAGTTGCTTTTATCTGGGCTTCGTAATGCACCCCAGGGTTTAGATTTTTCAGATCAATACCTCCCGCGGTTACTTGCCCTTTCATAGTAATGGTGTTGTGGTTAAGACTAAAAGCCGCATCTTTGGGCCTGGTAATCCGTGCTGAAAAATTGAGTGAACCAGCCTTGTTACTTTTCAATTTCATTACCAACACCTGATCAACCGGGCTCGAAAAGTATTCCCTGGTATATTTTGTGCCATTAGCTTTGTAACTTACTTTGGCAATAGCCTCATCAAGACTTATTTCTCGCTTGTAGTTTTTAGCTTGTCCTTTCTGATTAAAACGAAGATAAAGGTTGCCCAGCATTTGGTACATGTTCCAGGCAGCTTTAGCCATTATCACTTTTTCGGTTATTTCCTGGGCTTTGGCATATTTTCCTTCAAATAACAGTTGACGAACTTTTGGTAGGTATTTATAGGCATCAGGTTTATCAGGCACCTGGCCAGGCTGTCCAGTCCAAATGGATTCTTCGTTTAATTGCAATCGTTCGGTTTCAACTCCTCCAAAAACCATGGCGCCGAGCCTTCCGTTACCAATTGGAAGAGCTTCGTTCCAGTCTTTTGCTGGTTGTTGATACCATAACGTGTTTTGGCTGAAAGCGAAATTTGAAATTAAGAAACTGAAAAGGATAAAGTGAATTTTTTGCATAACAATTTAAGCTTGATGTTTGAAAGAACAAAACTATCACTTTTAAAGGAATCGTGTGTTAACAATAGGTGCCTGATTTGTTAACAAAAGGCTCCTTTACTAAGTTGTGCAATTGTACAGTAGTTAAAAAAGATAGAGATTATTAAGATTTAATTGGCTTTAGCCAAACTTTTTTTATTTTTGACTAAGGCTTTAGGTGCTATTTGTTTAAATTGATTTCATACAATGAAAAATTTTTTGCTTATTATTTTTTTAGTTGCACTATTTAGCTGTGGTGAAACACAAAGTCAAAAAAAAATAAGTAAAGCTTCAACTGATTCATTAACAAACACTAGTCAGGGAGTTGTTAATGAAAATTTTTACCCCAAAGAAGCAACTAAAGTTTTAAACGATACAATAGTGTCAGGATATAAAATTCATACAGAGATTTATCCAATTACAGCCAAATATCAAACTCTTTATTCCAATCATATTGCTACTAAATATAGGGAGTATGAATTAAAAATCTTTATAAAAAATCAACGCGGGGATGTTATTTTTGATAGATTAATAAATAAGTACGAATTTGAAAAAGTAGTTGATCGAAATCTTAGCTATTATTTTTTAAGAGGTATCTATTTTTCCGAATTAAAAAACAATGAATTCAAGTTTAATATTAAAATAGGCGAAACTGACAATGAAAGGGAGTATTCATGGATAGAATATTTTATATCAGAGGAAGGTAAAACCAGAGCTAGAGACTCAAAAAACAATTTCTCCAAGATAGTAATTGAAAATGTTATAGAAAAGGGGGAACAAGCAAAGGCAATTATTACAGTTCCAGACTCTATTACTAATGAAGATTTTAAAAAATATCCTGTTACTTTGTTAAAAGATGGCGATATTTGGTTATTAAGCGAATTTGGCAAAAAAAGATTCAAATTTATTGAAAGTGATATATTGGGGTTTGTTCGTTTAATGGATAAAATTTGGTTTTATTATTTAATTGATGGAGAACCCCAGATTTATTCTGTTAAACTTTCTAATACAAAAGAAATTGAGTGGAATGTTACAATAAGCAACGAGGAGGATAATGAACATCTTTTTGAAGATGAAATGTACGGATCTAATGCTTCCCTATATTTTTTATCAGATACTGCACTAGCTTTAGAATGTGATCCTCATTGGCCATTTAGTTTTGAAAATTTGTTTGTGTATTCTCTTTCTTCAAAAGAGCTAAGCTTTTATTCTGGCTCAATTCCTGAAGAAATGTGGAACAAATACCCCGCTATTTCGCAAAAAGCAGAAGAACTAAAAAAAATGATAGTTGTTGAAGCAGTTGGTGATATTGAAAATTTATTTATTAACTATCCAAACAAAAAAATAAGGTTGACTGATACCAGAAATATGGCAAGGGATATTGAAAATGGGGGAGGTGGAATTGAATTTCGTGTATCTCATAACGGATCAAAGGTAATTTATTTTGTTGTTGAAGCGGTTGGTGACTTTGAACATGGAGAAGGATATATTATTAACATTGATGGCACATATAATACAAATATTTGTTCTGATGGATTTGGGATAACATACTGGAATAAAGCAAATGATAATTTATATATCCTTGATAACAATACTTTATCTGTTATTTATGGCAAAGCGAATAAAATCATAAAACTTGATGAAAAAGTAGATCAATTTGAGATTGCTTTTTAGTTTTGATAGTCATCCTAACAGTTTTATTTGTGTGGTTGCTGATTTTTTTGCATTTTTAAACAGCCTTAATTTAGATTTACATGTGTTGCAGATAGGGGGGGCATGTAATTGAATTAATCCACTTTTTCTGTTTACACATTTAATGGGATTACAATACTTATTCTAAGTTATACATTTTTCTAAAAACAAGTTTATTAATGATTTTGTTGTAATGTATTACTGGTTAGATAGTTACTAGTATTGATTAGTGTTACTGTTTTAGTGTATTTATGATTTTGTGACTATCTTTTTAGCTTTTAAGTAGGTTAACAATTTCTTGTTTTCCGGTTGCAATAGCCATTTTAAAAGGACTTTCTCCTCTAAATTCTTTTTCGGTATCAATACCGGCATCTACCAATAGTTTAATTACTTCAGTACTTTTTTCTTCAGTGTCAGCTCGTTGTAGAGCAAGATGCAGTATTGAACGATCTTCATCGTTTATTACTTCTAAAGATGCTCCGGATTTTATTAATAGCATGGCTATTTCTGGATTGCCAAATAATGCAGCATAGCCCAATGCTGAATCGTTCCCTTTGCTAAATATATTTGGATCTGCACCCTTTTCAAGCAACAATTTTACCGCATCAATGTTTTCGCAAGAAGATGCACAAAGTAATGCAGTTTCATGCCGACCATTAACTGTATTAATATCCGCTCCTCGAAGTAATATTTCATTTAAATATTTTCCAGAATAATTATTATTAGCATACATAACTAGTTGATAATTTAATTCATCAATAGTCATTTCATCTAAATCTGCTAGAAATTCAAGCCATTCTTTGTTTTCTTCTTCCATTTTGTGTTAATTTATACCGAACCGCTGTTAGTATTTGGTTTGCTTCGCAAGCTCTCAAACCAAAACTGCCAGTCGATTGGCATATACAAAGCCATTATTGAATTCCGTTTTACAGTATTCCATGCTGGCTTAGTATATATTTTCAAATCTTTTTTTATTGATGAACTCAATCGTTTGTTACCATTTCCAATTCAATTATTAATTGCGAACTCCTACTTCTTTTTTTCAAATTTTAAGTCATTCTCTATTGCACTAATCATTTTACCAGCAATATCTTTGTTTGAGGCTCCTTCAACCCCTTCTAAACCAGGTGAGGAATTGACTTCGAGCAACAACGGGCCATGTTGACCACGAATTATATCAACACCTGCTACTTTCAGGTTCATGGTTTTGGTGGCTAATATTGCCACTTTTCTTTCCTCAGCAGTAATTTTTGTAATTGATGCTGTTCCACCCATATGAATATTGGCACGAAATTCACCCGGAGCTGCCGTTCGCATAATACTTGCTACCACTTTCCCATTTACAACAAAGCACCTGATGTCTTTGCCATTTGCTTCTTTAATAAATTCCTGTACCAGTATATTTGCTCTTAAACTTTTAAAAGCATTGATAAGGCTTTCGGCTGCCTTTTTTGTTTCAGCCAAAACAACACCTTTTCCTTGTGTACCCTCCAAAAGTTTTACTATTAGTGGCGCACCGCCTACCATTTTTATAAGTTCATCGGTATCTAAAGGAGAGTTTGCAAAACCCGTTGTTGGTATTGGTAAACCATTATTGATTAATAATTGCAATGCATACAACTTGTCTCTTGATTGAGTGATTGCAGAAGCAGAGTTTAAGGTATACACTCCCATGGCTTCGAAATGACGCGTTAAAGCACAGCCGTAAAAAGTTGCGCTAGGCCTTATTCTGGGTATTATTGCATCAAAATCGTTTAAAATTCGTCCACCTCTGTAGTGCATTTCGGGGTTTTTCCCATCTAATTTTATGTAACAGTCTTTGATGCTTAAAAATTCAACTTCATGACCTTTTTCCTGACCTGCTTCTATAATTCTTCTGTTACTATACAAATCAGGATTACTGGCCAACAGTCCAATTTTCAATCCTGTACGTTTTACAACATGTGTACGATAGTATTGGGTAAGGATTTCCTCTGATGGTTCTCCTAACAAGCACGAAGCTTCAGGGTCGACCAGCATTTTACCTGACATCGCTTGCCTGCCTAGCAGCATCCGATAGCCCATATTGTCTCTGTTGGTGAGCGTTATTTCAATCTCCCAGGTAGCTTCGGCAATTGAAATGATGGTTTTTATAACAAAGCGCACCTCGCTGTTTCCACTTGAACTTTTTACTTTTCGTTTATCATGCACTTCTGCTTCGCAATGAATTGTGGTTTTTCCATCGTTTTGTAGTGGATGAACATCAAAACTAACCCATGATGCCCCTTCTTTTTTAAAAGGTATGATATTTACAGCGTGTAATGCAGATGTTTTTGCTCCGGAATCAACTCTGGCTTGCAGTAAAGGTATGTTTATTTGCGGAAGCCCGCACCATTCTTCACTTCCTACAATTATTTTATCTGAACTCATTTTCTATCTTCTTTGTAAGTGTTTGAAATTTAGCGACTTATATTTTTGTTGCATTGTCGCTGAACTTTGGTTGTGAATAAAGCAGAAAAATGCAAATTTATTTCCAGATCGCCAAAATGTGTGTACAATTTGAGATCCAGAAGCTACTGTTTTTTGTAAGGTTTTGCTAACTAGACTTTACCAAAGAGGATCATATAGTTGTGCCCATATTTTTAACACATTTTGGGCAGTAGGCATAGTGTACATAATAATCTTTGGCTTTTTTGCCTTGTTCCGAAAGGTAATTGTTCATCTCAATAATGAATCTCGGGATGGCATTGTAGGGCCCGTCGAACACTCTTTCTACAAAATTTCCTAAAATGGCAGTGTTGTTTGCTCCTTCTACTGGTTACTGAGAAATAAATTTCCGACCTAAAAGCAGAAGGATCACGAAATAAAACCAATGCATTTGTTGTGTCAGGGATAATTGCACCAGCTTTGGTAGCAAGTCCAAACATTTTTCGCTTTTTTTTGCCAATCATTGGTGGAAAAGGAATGTGAAAAAAGGTTGGGATGGTTTCTTTAATAAACGGTTTCTTGTCCCAGTTAAATGTTTTAGTGTCCCATTTTGCCTGATCAAATTTGGGTCAGCAATACCCGCCTTCGGCTTCATGAGGGAGTTGCCGTTCTTGATTTTGAGTGTTCATGGTTTTTATTTTGGTGATTTACACCGAACCGCTGTTAGTATTTGGTTTGCTTTGCAAGCTCTCAAACCAAAACTGCTAGTCGACCGGCATATACAAAGCCATTATGGAATTCCGTTTTACAATATTCCATATTGGCTCAGTATAAATACCGACAGGGTGCCAATAATTGCCGTGCAAATACAGTGTTGCCAAACTAAAAGATTGCTATTTTTAACAGTACTGCAATAAATGGCGGAACTGATAAATAGCCGCAGTCTAAATGTTCACCATGCGAATAGTATAAAAAAGGCATCGCGGTGCAACTCGTAGTTAGTGTTGGTTATGTATGAATAGTTTTAGCAATGCAAAACCAATTACAATAAGCCAGTCTTTTGAGATTTTAATTGTCATTTTAGTTTTTGGTTTGTTATGGATGAAATTCGAAACTAAGAATAAAACTGATTTATCGTTTTATAATCAAGAAAAAAAATGTTTAACTTGCCCTTTTATTGGGTTAATCATGTTTTTTGATACCAATAGTTGCTTAAATTACTGATTAATAAAACCATATTAAACACTATATTTTATGAAAAACCTTAAATTTCAATTCGTTTTAATTGCGCTACTATTTACTTGCATTAGTAGCTATGCACAAATAAATGCAAGGTTATTCCGGTATCCGGATGTCTCTGAAAATAAGATAACTTTTACTTATGCCGGAGATATATGGATTGTAAATAAAAATGGAGGATTAGCTAACAAAATAAGTTCTCCTTCAGGAGAAGAAACCTGGCCTAAATTTTCGCCCGATGGTTCAAAAATTGCTTTTACAGCAAATTACGACGGTAACGAAGATGTTTATTTGATTCCGGTGAGTGGCGGAATCCCTGCCCGTTTAACTTATCACAATGCCTACGATCGTGTTTTAGGCTGGCACCCGGATGGAACACGTGTTCTGTTTTCTTCTTCGAGAGAAAGTGGCCGTCAGCGATTCAGTCAGTTTTATACCATTTCTGAGAAGGGTGGGATTGCTACAAAATTGCCAGTACCCTATGGCGAATTTGGCTCTTTTTCGGCAAACGGTGAAAAGTTTGTTTATACCGATAAATCAAGGGTTTTTAGAACATGGAAAAGGTACCGTGGGGGAATGGCGCCTGATATGGTTCTTTTTAACCTTCAGGACAAATCTCATGAAAACATAAGTCCTAACATTGCTAACGATGAGCTTCCAATGTTTAGTGGCAATAAAATTTATTTTTTATCAGACAGGGGAGCAGCTAAACGATATAATATCTGGGTTTATAACCTTGAAACTAAAGAAACAAAACAACTTACTAAATTCGATAAGTTTGATGTGCATTTTCCTTCTATTGGGCCTAAAGACATTGTTTTTGAAGCTGATGGAAAAATTTACTTGTTAAGTCTTGAAAATGAATCGGTTAGGACTATTGAGGTTCAGGTGATTACCGACCAGTTTTTGAGCAAACAGAAACTAACAAAGGTGAAAAAACTAATGGAAAATGCTCATATTTCTTACGATGGGAAAAGGGTAGTTGTAGAAGCGCGGGGCGATTTATTTTCGGTGCCTGCTGAGCATGGTTATGTTAAAAACCTAACCAACACAAGTGGTGCTGCTGAAAGATATCCTGCCTGGTCTCCTGACGGAACAAAAATTGCCTTTTGGAGCGATAAATCAGGAGAATATCAGTTGTACGTGATGAATATGAAAGACGGCACACAGAAGAAGTTGACAAACTATGCAGATGGCTTTCGGTATCAGCTTTACTGGTCGCCAAATAGTGAAATGCTGGCTTTTATCGATCAGACCATGTCAATTAAAATTTTTACTACTAAAACCAATCAAACAATTGATGTTGATAAAGGGCTTTGGATGTTTCAGGGCGGTTTAGCCTCTTTTTCTGTAAACTGGTCGCCAGATAGTAAGTGGCTGACTTATTCGAGAGGGGAAAACAATAGAAATCATTCAATATTTCTTTTCGACACAAAAAATTTGAAAAAAACAAAAATAACAAGTCAGTTTTACAACGATTTTGCCCCGGTTTTTGATCCCGAAGGAAAACAGCTTTACTTTTTGACCAATCGTTTTATGCAGCCACAGTACAGCGATTTTGACAATTCGTTTGTGTATCGCAATTCCTGCCAGATTGCTGCGATATCCTTGAAAAAGGATATTCCATCGGTGCTAACACCCAAAAACGATGAAGTAGAGCTTAAAAAGGATGAAAAATCGGAGAAGAGTAAGAAAGATAAAAAAGAGAAAGACGAAGCTGATAAAATTACTCCTGTGGAAATAGATTTCGACAATATTGAACAACGAATTGCATTACTTCCTGTTAAAGCAGGCACTTACGGTAATCTTTCGGCTGTGAATAAAAAGGTAATTTATCATGATTTTACCAACGCAAATGGAAGTAAACCTTCGGTAAAATATTACGATTTTGAGAAGGAAGAGGAGAAAACCATTATTGAAGATGTTTCGGACTATTTATTGTCGCATGATAAAAAGAAAATACTGGTTTACAATAGCGAAGAGTTGGCGATTATCGATGTTCAGGAAAATCAAAAAATGGAGAAGACGCTTCGTTTAGATGAAATGGAGGCAACAGTAGAGCCAAAAGAAGAGTGGAAACAAATTTTTACCGAAGCGTGGAGATTGCAGCGTGATTTCTTTTACGATAAAAACATGCATGGAGTTGACTGGCCGGCCATGAAAGCATATTATGGAGGTCTGCTTAAAGATGCTGTTACCCGATGGGATGTGAATTTTGTTATTGGAGAGATGATTGCTGAATTAAATGCTTCTCATTCCTACAGGGGAGGTGGTGATAATCCTGATGAGCCATCAACAAATGTTGGTTATTTAGGTGTAGATTGGGAATTAAGCAATGGTTTTTACAAAATAAAAAGAATTGTAAATGGGGCTCCGTGGGATGCCGAAGCCCGATCGCCACTGGCCTTATCAGGTGTGAACGTGAAGCCTGGTGATTACATTCTTGCTGTAAATGGCGTACGGTTAAGTGCTCAAAATGAGCCATTTAACGCATTTCAGGGACTAGCCGGAAAAGTGGTTGAATTAACAGTAAATAGTAAACCTGATTTTAATGGGGCGCGAAAAGAAATTGTAAAAACTTTAGCAAGTGAAACAAGGCTAAGGCATCTTGAATGGATTGAGAAAAACAGAAAAAGGGTTGAACAAGCCACCAATGGAAAAGTAGGGTATATTTATGTTCGAAGTACGGGTATTGATGGACAGAACGAGTTAATCAGGCAATTTATGGGGCAATGGAACCTGGATGCATTAATAATTGATGAACGTTTTAACAGTGGCGGGCAAATACCTGACCGCTTTATTGAATTGCTGAACAGAAAAGAAATTGTTCATTGGGCAGTGCGGGATGGAAAAAACTGGCAATGGCCGCCAATTGCTAATTTTGGACCAAAAGTAATGCTAATAAATGGCTGGAGTGGTTCTGGTGGTGATGCTTTTCCTTACTACTTTAAAAATGCCGGATTAGGACCATTAATCGGGACAAGAACATGGGGCGGACTGATTGGAATTTCAGGAGCACCCTCTTTAATTGATGGCGGAGCAGTAACAGTTCCAACTTTTAGGATGTACGATCCGGATGGCACCTGGTTTAAGGAAGGACATGGCGTGGATCCGGATATTGAAGTACCCGAAGATCCTACAAAACTGGCTAACGGAGTTGATCCGCAATTAGAAAAAGCCATTGAATGGATTTTGGATGAATTAAAGAAAAACCCAGTTTCAAATCCAAAACCAAAAGCTTACGAGAAAAGGTAAAAGCTTTTTTTAAGAATTGCTGTAAATAGGGAGGATGCCAGTTAATAGTATCCTGTTCACACACAGGTTTTTATAGCGGATTGGCCAAAATTATCAAAAAAGAATCTTTTGGTAGTTTTGGTCAATTTTTGATTTTAGGGAAGGGTTATTTTTTGATTTTGATTTTGATTTTCAATTTTTATAGTCAAATTATCCATTAGGCTTTTTATCTTTATTAACCTATCCTTTGCTAAGAGTATGTATATTTAGCCTATTTTAAGTTGCTGTATTTTAGTGTCTTACTGCTTGTAGTAAAGCCCTGATTACTCAACACCAACCTCATTCTTTTATTACCAATTTCTAACTAACAAGTGCTAATTTCTAAATTCTATTCTTACTTTTACATTTCTAATTTTATAATCCTGTTAATGACAATTAAAGAGCTCCATAAACAGCTAACCGATGCCTATTCGGTTGATAATTTAAACCGTATTTGCCTTTCGTTGTTAAATTTATATAAGGGTAAGGAGTTTGCAAAGCTTCAGAACATTGCTGAGCTCATTAGCGATTCGGTAACTATTACAGTTACTAATCAGGGAAAGGGTTTTTCAAAACTAATGATGCTTTATCACCCCGACAGGGCGCTGTTTCATTTAAATAAAATAAATCAGCTTGCTGCCAACGCCGATTTTGATGGCTTAAAGGGGTATTCGCACATACTTAAATTGGCTGATATACAGGAAGTTGTTGAGATTGTCGAATATTATGATGACATTGACTATTCACCGGTTTATGAATGGGATTTTAACATAGAAGGCTTTATGTATTCGCACGACAGTGCCCCGGTAACTAATGTTAAACAAGAGAATGTTGGATACACTTTTTACGATGCAATAAAAATTCGTGAATACGGCCGCACCAACATCGAATTCCCTAATTTTTACCTGGCCGATTTTGATGAATTTGAATTGTCTGACAGTTATATCGATGATTTAGATGGAATTCAGTTCTGCACTTATGCAACAACTATTGATGTTTCGAACAACCAGATTTCGGATTTAACCCTACTCATTAAGCTAAAGCAATTGGAAGAATTAAATCTTTCGTACAACCAAATTGGCTACATTGATGTGTTGGCTTGCCTGCCAAATTTAAAAGCAGTCAACCTTTCCAATAACTTTATTGATGATGTTTCGCCACTTTTTGACTTAGCCTGCTTGGAATATGCTAATTTAGAGGGGAATAAGGTGCCAAATGAGCAAGTTGAGCAATTGATTGCAAATGGGGTCGATGTGGATGTTTGAGAATAAGTAGCAGTAGGTAGTACTCAGTCTTCTGTCTTTTGGGTGACAGCTTTGTTAGTCTTAATTTTTTATTATAGCTAATATACTTATTCAAGGTTACGCATAACCGCATTTTTTAGTTTTCTATAGTTGGGTGTATCAAAATTCATCGCATCCGTTTGTTTCCATTCTATCTTCCATTGATTTATACTATCCTGGTCAACTACAAAAACATAAGTTCCGGTGCTCACATCATACAAAGCACTTCGGTTTTGGGCAATGGTTGCTTCAATCACCACTCCATTAATCGTATCATTTTCAAGAACTACCAATTGGTCACCTAGCTCGTTTTTTATTCCTTTCCAGACTGTAGCAGTAGGCGAATTATAAATTTTGTCCATCATTGTGCTTACAAATAAATACCCTGCTATTGCCATAAAAAAAAGGTGGTACCATTTTGCCCCGGGTTTAAATAAAAACAAAAGCCTGACAGGAATATAAGTACCCATCATAAAAATCATTGCATAACCGGGCGACATTTTATACGTGAATAACGATTCGGTGCCAAGTACAAACAAGTTAAAGACAACTGGCAGGATGATTATTCTGCTTTTATGGTTATAAAGCTTGTTTAAAGCAATGCTAATGGTTCCTCTGCTATTTTCTTTCGACATGGCAAACACAAAACCGATAATGATGCCTGCAATAGCTGCTACAAAACTGTTATCGTATAATAAAAACAGTAAGCCAGAGATGGAAAACACCACCCCAATTAATGAAAATGCATAAAATAGTTGAAGAATATTTCTGGGAACCGTTTTATTTGCCATTGCATAGCAAATTGCCAAAAGGGTAATGGGTGTATAAATTGTAACCGGAAGGTTGATTTCTCCTACTAAAAACAAACCAATTACTGTAAGGCCATCAATAATTAAAACTTCAAGGTTTTGCTTGGTTAACAGTTTCATGCAAAGCTAATTAAGTGTTATTATTGAATAAATTTACTGATAAATATCAAAATCAAAAAATATAGTGGGAATCTTTATGAAAGGATATTAGTGTTAATTCGTGTAATTAGCGGATTATCATTTAATCAACAATCGATACCCACTGCTATGTATGTTCTCAATCTCCACTTTCGGATCTTTTTTCAGGTATTTCCTTAGTTTAGAAACATAAACATCCATGCTGCGGGTAGTAAAATAATTATCATCGCCCCAAATGGTTTGCAGGGCTTCAATTCGCGAAAGTACTTTGTTGCCCGAAAGGCACAACATTTTTAATAGATCGGCCTCTTTGGGTGATAATTTAATGGTATCGGCCTGGTATTTTATTTGTCGCAGGGGATAATTAAACTGGTAGTCGCCAATAATAAACAGTTCTTCATTTATGGGGTGTAGTTTTTCCGTTTTTTCGCGTTTTAAAATGGCTTTTATTTTATATAAAAGTACCTCAGAATCAAATGGTTTAGTAATGTAGTCATCGGCGCCCAGTTGGTAACCTTGCAGTACATCTTCGCGCAGCGTTTTGGCCGTTAAAAAAATGAGCGGGACGGTTTCTTCTATTTCTTTTATTTTTTTTGCAATGCTAAACCCGTCAATGTTGGGCAACATCACATCTAAAATGCAAATGGTATATTTCCCTTTTTCAAAGGTTTCTATTGCTTTTTGGCCATCATTAACCCAGGTAACCTCATAATTATCCATTTCGAGGTAAGCTTTTAAAACTCCCCCAAAATTTGCATCATCTTCAACTAAAAATATTTTATCCATTACTTTGGTCATTTGTCATTAGTCATTAAGTCATTAGCCCTGTCACTGGTATCTTGTTGCTGGTGGCTGAGCCTGTCGAAGCCCTCACCCTTAATTCAATCTTATCAATCTTCATTTCAATCCCATCAACCTTATATCAAACCGACTCCCTTTTCCTAACTCACTTTTTACCGAAATTTGCCCACCGTGTGCCTCAACTATTGCTTTTACATAGCTTAATCCCAGTCCAAAACCTTTAATATTATGAATGTTTCCTTTGGTTACCCTAAAAAACCGGTCAAATATTTTCGATTGCGCTTCTTTACTCATGCCAATACCATTGTCCTCAACTGAAATAAGCACACCTTTATCTGTCTGTTGGGTGGTGATAATAATTTTTGGGTTTCCGTTTGTATATTTTAATGCATTGTCTAACAGGTTATTAATTACGTTAGTAAAATGAATTTCATCCAATTCAAAGTCATATTGCTGTGCATTCAAATGAAGTTCAATTCCTCCTTTTAATTCGTTAAACTGCATTTGAATATTAGCCACTGCTTTTTGCAACAATTGATGAAGATTGATTGGCACTTTGTTTAAATCCAGCTCGCTTTTATCCAGCAACGACATTTGTAAAATACGCTCAACCTGCAAGTTCATTCTCTTATTTTCATCTTTAATAATACCAATAAAATGGTTAATCCTGGATTGATCACCAATTACTTTTGGGTTTACAATGGTATCTGCTGCCAAGGAAATGGTGGCTATGGGCGTTTTAAACTCATGCGTCATGTTGTTGATAAAATCGGATTTGATATCCGAAATCTTTTTTTGCTTTAATACCATCATAATGCTAATGGCAAAAGCAATAATAATTATCAGGCTAAAGACCAGCGATGATGGCAATAAAAAAGAAAGGGACTGCAACAAATGGCTTTGCCTTTCGGGAAAATAAACAACCAGCTTATCTTTTTTGGGGATAATGTCGTTGGGAAACAGACGGGTTTCGTATTTTTTATTGGTTGTTGAAGCATTAAAGGCAGCTGTTTTGGGCAATTCTTCAACCGCATTTTTTTCCGAAAAAACACTGTACTCGTACGGGATTTTAACCCCATTTTGTTTTAGGGAACTGTTTAATAATGAGTCGATTAACTCATATTTTAACCGCTTCCGATAAATGTTGAAATCAGCATCGGCTTCTGTAACCATTTTTTCAATCACTGTTTTAATTTTATTCGCCTTCTCATCAATAAATTTCCGTTCAATTCTAATTGTTTCATTATTCCCCGATTTATAAACAAAATTTTCTCGTTTAAACCCTTCATCATCAATAAAAATATTGTTTTGCAGAAGTTGGTTGGTGTCGTTACTTACTACAACTACATTATCATCAGAGCTTGACCACGCGTATGAGCTAACTGTTTTTCTTTTGTCTTTGTCTTTCTTTTTTCCCTTTGATATTGTATGGCTTTTTTCAATTTTTTTTGTTTTGTTTTTGCCCACAATAACAATATCTTCTTTTGTAGTTGTCCAGCTTATTCCACTTTTATTAATGCTATCTGTAACAATCAAAGTATGTACTAACGAATCGTTGACTGCAAGAAAAACAATGCTGTCACTTTTTGGAGGTTTTAGTATAAAATTGGAAGATTTGTAGTTTTTTTTTAAAGGGTTGGCAGCAACTTCCACCTTTATTCCTGTTTTTTTTATTGGTTTTGACTGTCTTATCCTATGTCCAAGTTCCTTGTGAATGATATCAACTGTTTCTTTTTGTTCTAATTTATCGGTTAAATCGTTTAATGCGGCATTCACTTTTTCATCAAAATGCAGTTCGTTTTGGGCATAGGCATTCTTTATGTAATACAATTGCACATAAATAATTCCACCCAAGGCAAAGCTTACCAAAACAATCACAACAATCAATAACTTTCTGCTCATGTGCTCAAAATTAGCAATTTATAGCCTTACTACGATAAACTTTAACGTTTCCTTAACTCTTTTTAACCGGCCTTTAACCGATGTGTAGGCACTTTGCTTTTAGCTTTGTAGTGTGGAAATTTGAACTTGGAACCTGAAATTTTGAAAATTAGTTCTTACTTCCAACTTCTGACTAATAAATGTTTAATTAAATTTATAAAAAAATGAAGCAATTTTTACTACCATTTGTATTGGTTTTTTTGAGTGCAGGAATCAGTTGTCAATTAAACGCTCAAAAAAAAGATAAAAAAGAAAAAACAGTAACCATAAAAATAGAAAAAGATGAGGATGGTAAAAAAGCAACCATTGATACTACTTTTATTTTAAAAGATGGTGAGGATTTGCATAAAGTACTCGAAAAATATGGTGTAAAAGCTGATATTCACCACAAACATGCCAATAAGTTTAAATTTGATATCGAAATGGATGATTCATTGCACAAAGAAGGCCATGCCATGGTTTGGGTAAGCGTGGATGATGATGGCAAAGAGGTTCATGAACACATTATTAAAAAAGGAGGCCATGAAAAAGTTATTTTTATTAGTGATGATGAAGAAGATGTTGGTGTGAAAGTTGTTAAGTTAAAAAAAGGTGAAAAAGTTGACTGGACTGAAGCTGAGGAAGAAGTTTTTATCGAAAAAATGGAAGGGGATTCCATAAAAATTAAAAAGAAAATAATTATAAAAACTGATAAAGATGGCAAGCATAAAATAAAAAGTAAAGGTGGAGTATTTATAGTTTCTGATGATGATGACGACGATAAGCATGTTATAATTAAAGAATTGAAAGAGGGTGACGATTCGGTAGAGGTTATAATAAAAAAAATAAAGAAGGGGAAGAACGGTAAAAAGGTGATGATTACAACTGATGGAGATTATACCTGGAGTACTGACGAAGATATCGTGATTAGAAAAGAACATAAAAACCTAAAGAAAATAAAACTTGAAATTCTGGATATTGATGATGCCGGATTGAAGGTTTTAAAACTGAAAAAGGGATACAAAGAATTCAAAGAAAAAGATTTTGATGTGATTGTTGAAAAAGGCGAAGAAAAAATAAATTTTGAATTTTCCACACCCGAAAAAGGTGCAGTGTCAGTTAAGATTGTTGATGATAAGGGCAATGTGGTTTTGGAGGATCTTAAGAAAAAATTTAATGGCACCTATAAAAATGAAATAAAAGCACAGAACGGTACATTCTATATTCAGATTATTCAAGGAAAAAAGTATCATTTGAAAAAAATGATTTTTGAATTGAATAAGTAAGTACAAAAAACACAATTATTTTAGAAGGCAGTCACAAAAGGTGTTCAATGTTTAACCAACAAGCACCTGTTACGACCGCCTTTTTTTGCTGTGATGAATCAAATTTTAGTACTTTTGCTTTTTTCAACCAAAACTAGAATTATGAATCTCAAGAAATTATCCGTACTTGCTTTAATTTCCTTATTATCAGCTTGTTTTACTAAAGATAACCCGCTTGAAAAAGAACGAAAAGAATTCAATAATTGGTTGGAAGAAAATACCCCATTAACCTTTTATAAAGGAATAAAAGTATCAGTCCGATCTTTGCCATTGGAACAAGATTATACTAACATTGACAGTATAATTGAAAATGATAAGCAGAACACCGTACCAAAGCATACTTTGTACTTAATACAAAAAATATTAGATGCTGGTAAAGAAGATGGTGAAATTTCAATTGTGGAAGGCATAAAAATTATGAAAGCTTTTAGCGAGCTAAAAAGTGAATTAAAAGACTCCGATGAAGATAAATACCCTACCATTCTGGAGGTATTGTTACACGTTAATGAAGGTGCCGAAAAGTACAATGATTTTTTGAAGGTAATAAATTGGAACAACTCCACAGAACATTTTATTTTGTGCGGCTTAATGATGGGAGCCAAACCATTGCCTCCAGGTTTTCAGCTTTACGAAGCATCAAAAATTGATGTAGAAAAAATGGAAAAGACAGAGGTAAAACCACTGGCAGCAATAACAAAAGGAGGATCATTGATGATGAACGACTGGTTGTACCTTTCAGAAGAATCTTTAAGCCAAGGGATTAGCTCGCTTGACAAGGATGATCTTAATCTTGTTTTTGATAATTACCCTGCCTTATTTAAAGGAGCAAAAGTGGATAGTAAGGAGGCCCAGATTATTCAGTTGCATGCAATTTCGTGCTTGTTGCGTGGTTATGTTAGAACCAAAATGGATGATAAAGATAAAAATGAACTAGGACTTGATGATTTTGAGTTATTTTTAAAAGATGCTGAAAAAATTGGAGTGGATAATGAACTGGTTTGGTTTGCCGGTGCGTATGTAAACATAAAAAAGGAAAATACCGAAAAAGCAATTGTTTATCTTGAAAAATTCAAACAAAGTGAATTAATCAGCGAGGATGAAAAAGAAGCAATTGATGAAATAATAGCCTATTTAAATAACCGCGAACCAGACAAAGCACTAAACACGGTTTATGATAAGCTTTTTATTGGCAAACTGGTAATGAAACACATTGCTGAATATGTTAAGGAAGTTGATTGGTACAAAGAGTTAGAAAAATCGGAAACAGGCAGACAGTTTTTGAAAATTTCGGAGGTTGTTGATGAAGAGTATAAAAAACTGGAAAAGGGTTTTGATACGGATGAATTAAAGGAAAAGGGCAAAGAACTAATCAAAGATATTTTTTAGCAAATGAAAGGGTTTTTGATAGTCTTTTTATTGGTTGCAATGGCAACTGCTTGTAGTAATACAAGTCCTGATAATGAAAATGAAGAGGACCAAGTTATTGAAAATGTGCCAGAGGTAGTTGATGTGGTGAGCGATGATGTTGAAGCTGAAGAGCCGATAGAGTCGTTGGAAAACATTTTAAGTAAACTTTCTGAAGAACAGCAAAATGTCTTTACTGATATGCTGGGTTTTATTGAGTGGTATATTAATAATCGGGATACTTTATTTTTTAAGAGGGAACGAATTGTTGGTGCAACGGCTGATAATGTTGCATTGATTAATCTGGAATATTTAGAAGATTATCTGACGTTCATAAAAAAAGAAGGTAAAAGTTGTATTTCTGATGAATTTGTCAAAAAAGAGCAAAATTTTTGGCAATCAGCATATAATGAAACCCAAGAAAAGCAAATTATATGGGAGGATGGGCCAGATCCTTGGTGCTTTGAAGCAGATCCTGTATTTAATGGGCATGATTGGCCTGATGATTTTGATGAATGGAGAGAATCAGAAGAAAATTATGAAGGGAAGTATAGGTCTTTAGATCCTTCTGACATTGAAGTAATAGGTGACACAGCAACTTTGTATTTTAATTCAAAAAGAAAGATGGTTAAAGAAGATGGCAAATGGAAGTTAAGTGGTTGGTTTGCTAAATAAGGTTGCAGTGAAGTTAATTCGTTAAATAGACTTATCATTTCTATTACTATAATCTCTTAAAACTTACCATTTCTATTACTATAATTTCCAAAAACTTATCATTTCTATTGCTTTATTTCATTTTTTTGGAGTTGTATTTTCTATTAAAGAACTGGATTATTAAATTGCGATTGAAAAGTTTTTAACTAATTAATTCTAGATGTTTAACACAGTTCCATGTTTTAAAATCCCTAAAAAGCTAAAATTGATTTTGCTTTTTGTAGTAATAATTTTTTCCTGCAATAAGCATATTCGTGATAAAGTAAAAAAGACAACAGACTTATCTATTACTGATATTCAACTGGTCTATGATACCACTGCATTAAGAATACCCGGGGAAAAGTTTCGATTTGGAATAAAAGTAAAAACAGCAAAAGGTTATGAATACTCCACAAAGGGATGGTTGGGAGGTACGTTACGCTGGGCAAACTTTAAAATACGAATAGACGGGGGGAATAGGCGTTTTGATAAAATCATTATTGATAAAGATCTACCATATTCTGTAAAAAATCTTTCAATTAGGGTAAAAGGCTCTAAAAGGCTTGGATTAGATACTACTTTTTATGTTAATCTTAACCAGATTGTAAAAATGGATTTAGTCCCTTTAAATAGCATTGTTAAAGCTCCAGGGAGGTATATTGATTTTGGGTTAAACTTTTTATATGATTGTGGTATAAATGTGCTTCATACCAAAAAGCGTAAATGCCTGAAAATGTTTGAAAACTTCGATATATTATTAGATGGTGGTACTTTTTATGGAAATAGATTTAGAATAACTGAAGACATTTTTGATATAATTGAACATCAGGTTGGTCTGGTGGCAATTTTTAAGCATGACCAATCAATAAGAGACACTTTTGAAGTACAACTTGATTACAGGGATGTATTTACTAAATACTATGTTGGAGATGCAGGATATGGAGGCTTTAACGGATATAATGGTGAGGATGGCTGGGATGCAACTTGCGTAGGCTGTTGTGGTGGTGATACTGGGCATGGGGAGTCTGGAGGTGATGGTGAGCCTGGATTTAAAGGGCCTGATATCCATGTAGTTGCAGAGGCATACTATGATAATATTTTAGGATATGATTTGCTTAAAGTCCGAATTGACAATTTAACTAATTCATTCAGTGAATTTCTTTTGGTGAACCCCAATGGTGGAAAAGTTAATGTTACTTCAGAAGGTGGACGGGGTGGAATGGGTGGTAATGGAGGAAACGGCGGTAATGGTGGAAGTGGTGGCGAAGGTGAGAGGTATACCATAGAAATTGAAAAATATGTAACTGAGAAAGATACATCTGGTGAAGAGGTGAAAAAACTAGTGGTGGTTACCGAATATAAATACAAAAATGGAGGAAACGGCGGTGATGGTGGTAATGGTGGAAGAGGAGGAGATGGAGGCGCCGGTGGTAGAGGAGGAACAATTGAGCTGTATTATACAACGCCCACAAAAAAGTACCTCAATGTAATTGATATTCAGAGTATTGCTGGAGGAAGTGGTTTCGGCGGATATGGTGGAACTAAGGGGGAAGGTGGTTCTGGTGGATATGGAGATCCTTTGGGAGATGATGGGAATGATGGATATACTGGCAGTACTGGTAATACAGGTTGGAGAGGAACTTCTGCTAACAAGTGCATTTATAGGTCGGTATCTACCCCTGCATGGTAAAATCATTAGTCTTTAATTATACTAATGGCAGTTCGGTATAACGTTAGGAATGGTGTGTATTTGTTAGCCTAAAATAACCCGTTGAAGTGATTGTAGGGGGAGACATCAATTATGGATTCACCTCAAACTTCCCCTTTACAAGTTTAAAAGTACCATCTTCCTGAAATTTGTAATAGGCAAAACAATCTTCATAAGGGCAATAGATTTTCACACGTTGGTTTTTAATATCTAGCTTAAAGCCCCCATTGAATTTGGGCAATGAATTTACCGGCTGATAATTCTGATTTAAAGGATTGTAAAGAAAATAGAAATAATCCATTCCACCGTGCGAGGCACTTAAGTCGTCTGGCAAAACAAAATCGCAATAACCATCAAAATTAAAATCTGTAATAATCACATCTTTTTCAACTCCTGGTTGTAATTTTAACAAACTAACTTTAATCGTATCTATTGGTTTTTTACCAAGAGATGGAACCAGGCTTTTAATCAGGTTTCCATTTTTTATTACCTGAATGTTAACAGAGTCACAAGTAAACCCGTGTTTTAATGGGTCAAAACCCTGTTTGGTATTTTCAGCAGTTAAATCTACTTTCTTTATTTTTTTTGCTGGCGGAAGCTCTTTATTTGAGCAAGAGAAGAAAAATAGCAAAAAAAAGATTAACAATGCAGTAGTGATTTTAAACATTTTATGTGATTTACAATGAGTATCATTAATGTGTATTTGAGCCTGGTGTATTAGTATATTATTTTAGAGATAACTACGTTTCCTGTAATACACAAGTGCACAAATATACAAATATACCATTAAAAACTCCTTCTAACCTTTCGCGAAAACCCTCCAAAAGCAATTGCAACCTGGTGCATGGCTCCATCAAGCCCATAATATTCTTTTTTAAAGCCCGAGTGAAAATAGGTATATTTCAGTTTCAATACACCTTGTACTTGTCTCATTCTTCTTAAATAGCTGGGCGTTTTGAACATTTTACTGTAAAAATTCAAGCTGATACCTGCATTCCACGAAGCGCCCGAATTTAATTCAACATCTTCAAGCAATGTGTAATTTTGCATATCTTCCCATTGAGGTGATATGTAAAAACTTGACACACCAACAAAAGGTGTGAAATTTATCCTTTTATTTCCAAGAATAGTATAACCTAAAGAAGCCTGTGGTAAAATTACATCCCCTTTTTTTTCTTTCTCCCAAATGACTGATTCGTATTCAATATCTTTTTTTAGTTTTGAACTGCCAATAGAAAAAGCCAGGTTTAAAACAACGTTTTTATAGGTAAAATCAAGGGACATTCCTAATACAAAATATTCTGAAAAACTTTTGGCAATACCTCCTTCAAAACCACCGTATCCCAACGAAATATCGTAACCCCATCCAAATTCTGATACTTTTTCTTTGTAGCGGATTACTTTTTTTATAAAAGGAGCATATGAGCTCGATGGATATTTTAACAAAAATTTATCTGATAGATTATTCAAGGTATCCTGATTGATCTTGTGGTATTTTGAACCAAATAAACAGTAGTTCAGATGAAGCTGCAGAAAATCTCTTTCTTCAAGTGTAAGCGGGGCATTTTCAATGATTATGTCAAGGAGGTGTTTTTCTTTCCCTGATTTGTCTTTAAGTTTTTCATACAAATCGTCACCAAGTGGCCTGATTTGTTTATTGATGCTGCTTGTTTCTTTTGCATCTATTTGATAACCAGTGTTTTCAATGCTTTTAAGTAATTCATCAAATTCTTGTGTCCAATAAAGGATAAACCAGTATTCGGGGGTATACAAGGCCAAATAATTCTGGTTTTCAACTTCTTGCCTTAGGTAATCTTTAATTTCATTTACCTTTTCATAATCATTGGCTTCTAGCCTGTCAATTAACATCCTTCGGGCCTTTGAAATAATCTCCGACTCGTTGTTTTGGTAGTTGAGTATCTGGTTTTTTATGCTATCGTTTTGTGCAAAAGAAGATATTGCAAAAATCAATAAAAAAGTAGTTGTTGCTATATGTCTCATTAAAAACTAAAATAATTATAGAAAAAAGTGTTAGTCATGCATCTAAGCTAGTTTAAGAATGTATCAACGGCGAAGCCCTCACCGTAGGTAAAAGTCTTAAAAGTGATACCCATTGAGCACTTCGGCATGTGGTATACTGAGCTTGCCGAAGTGCTCAGTGTACCACTTGTCGAAATGCCTATGTTGTTGATTATCAGTATTCGCTTCGACAGGCTTGGTTACTGAGCCTGCCGAAGTACAGTAACCAAGTTTGCCGAAGTACAGCGGCCAAAAGTTAGTTTCGATACAGCCTCAAGTGCACCAGTTAGGAGTTGTCGCCCTACTGATATCCCAAAATACCTTACTTAAACTGATACAAATTATAATTTTAGTATTGCAAAGCTAATAAAATGCCAGAATTTAAGAAACCTGCTCAATAACTGAATTTTTTTCTTCTTTTTTATGAAAAAAGGCAAAATAAACCACAATTTCAATAATTGGAATCCCAAGAAAAACAAGTAAGTTAAGTAGCTGACTTAGATAAAGTGAACCAAAAAAACTATTGACCCGTTTATTAATATTTTTTGATACAATTTTAGCAACGCTTTCATCCAGGTTGTTAAAATCAATTGCTTTAATAGTGTTAATTGTGCCCTCGGCTGTTGAAGTTTCAATATCAAGTTCCTTAGCAGTGTAGTCAATCACCCCATCTATAGCTCCTTCCATTACCCATTTGCCTGCTTTGCTAGCCATGCTACCAAAAAAACCTTGTTCGTCTTCTTCCTTTTCATCTTTATTAAAATACATTTCAACCAAATCGCCAGTTGAATACCCTGCTATTTTTATGCTATCCAGGTTTTTATCCACAAATATTTGAAATTCAGGTAATTCTGGGATTATAGCCTCCATTAATTCAACCGATTGGTTTTCAATATTTTTGTTGATTGATTTATTAAATCCATAAATGCTTCCTAAAATGGCACCAAAAACTGCAAAAACAATGGGAATGTAGGCAAAATACAGCTTTGGAAAGATATTCCAGACCTTATTTTGGCGTTTAAATACCTTTTTTCTTCCACAAATAATTACAGTAACTATTCCCAGTATCAGAAATAATACTAATCCAAGTAGCAGGTTCCCAATAGCAGAAAAACCAATTCCTGCCGATGCATCTAAAACTTCATTTAATTTTTCATTCATTAATTATTGATTTGGGTTAAACAATTTTCGTAAAATGAGATACAAGTATAAGGAGAATCTATAAACCATTGTAATTTTTTTCTGCTAATTGAAAACGCTAGACAGTCTCGAAAATAATTTATACTTTCGATAAAAATTGGTTTGACCTAAAAATTAGAAGGATAAATTTGAAAGACAGAATTTGGAAGAATATTTTAGGAATTATTCATATTCCTTTTAAAAGCGGTGAGGCTGAAGCACTTTCCACAGGTGAAACAAGGCGGATTAGAATGGTAAATTACATTGGACTGATTAGTACGGCTACAGTACTATCATACATTGTTTTATATAGCATACTTGATTACCATTTGTTTTTACCTGCTATATTATTTTTAACTGCCTCAGGTTTTGCTTTTATATTAGTGATGGTTTTAAACAGGCTGGGGCATTATAAAAAAAGCAAATTCTTAATTGCTCTCTTTAACTCCCTTTCAATGGCAACAATTGCCTTCTGGATTTTTGGTAATGAACCAGGTTTCCAGGTTTATTTGTTGGTAGCTGCCATTATTCCCTTATTTTTATGGCCAATTTCACAAAAAACTTATCTTATTTCTTTTGCAATCTTTAATTATGGATTGTATTTTTTTATAGAATTTATAAATCCATTTTCGTTTTGTTTAATTCATCTGCCCCAAAATCTTATTGATGCTTTTTATAGTACCAATGTAATTGTTTGTTTTGTAACAGCTGCCGTGGCCATTATTTTCTACACCATTTTGGCTTCAAAAAATGAAGAAAGCTTATTAAAAAAGACCACGGAACTGGAAGAGTCACAGCAACATCAGAATTTAGTTTATTCTGTTATTGCACACGATTTACGTAATCCGTTTAACGGTCTGGTTGGGCTGACAACTTTGCTAAAACATTATGCCAACGATTATGATGAGGGTAAAAAGCAAGAGATGATTGACGCAATTTTTGACTCATCAACTAGTTTAAACGGGCTATTAAATAATTTATTGGAGTGGTCGAAGATTAAATCTGGTTTGCACAACATAAACAAGCGAGTAATTGATTTACATCCCCTTGTTGAAGAATCGTCTGATTTGTTAAAGGAGATGGCACTGGATAAAAACATTAAAATTCTTAATAAAATTACACCTAAAACAATGGTTTTTGCCGATTCATTTATGATTTCTACTGTGATAAGGAACATTCTTACCAATGCCATTAAGTTTACTTCAAAAGGTGGCACAATTCAAATTAGTGCAACTAAAACAGGGGATACAACACAGGTTTCAATCATGGATAGCGGAATAGGTATTCCAGCCAAATACCTGAAAGACTTATTTAACATAAAATCCACTTTCACAAAATTAGGAACAGGTGCTGAACGGGGGAGTGGATTAGGCCTTAAATTATGCAGTGACTTTATTGAAGTGAATAGTGGAAAAATTTGGGCCGAAAGTGAAGTAGATAAGGGAAGTAAGTTTTATTTCTCATTACAATCTGCTGATAATCAGCTAGATTAAAGGGGTGTCTCCTGAAAAGAAATATACCTGCAAATTGAGGCCAATCTATGGACTTGGCGAACTACTTAGGGCTTGCTGTATTTTTAATGGCTGCAACCACTAAAAAGTTATCTTTGAAGTAAATAAAATTTTTGAAAAAGTGTTTTTTTTGAAAAAAGAAGAGGTTAACTTTGACGATTATAAGTTAGATAAACGCAAGGCTGGCTCTTCGGATGAAAAAAATGGAGATTACGCAAGCTAAAGCCGATTTTTAATAAAATTGAAAAATAAGTAACCAATTAGTAGAATTATGCTAAACCAAACTAAATTTCTTCTGTTTTTATTTTTGATTACCACTTTTAACTTACTAAAAGCTCAGGATGAATATAAATTAATGGTGTATATTCCTTCAGGTGAGTTTATGATGGGAAAAGATTCGAAAAAAGAGGTAGATTACAGTCCTGCACATAAAGTAAAAATAAAAGCATTTTACATGGATATTCATGAGGTAACCAATGCTGAGTATTTAAAATTTTGCAATGCAACTAACAGGAAGTTACCAGAGTTCTGGGGGATTGATAAATACAAAAGTGGCGAAAAATACCCGAATTATCCGGTAATTGGCGTAAGTTATTTTGATGCTATGGCTTATGCCGAATGGCTTGGTAAGCGCCTGCCAACTGAAGCTGAATGGGAGTATGCTGCCCGAGGTGGTTTAGTTGGAAAAACCTTTCCTACGGGCGATGAAATTGAAAACTATCCTGAAGAGTTGTGGGGTGATGATAAAACCCGAAGACTGTTTCCTGTAATGAAAAGAAAACCAAATGCATACGGACTTTACGACATGGCTGGAAGTGCAAGAGAATGGGTCATGGATTTTTATGATTTCGATTATTACAAAAACAGTTCATCTGATAACCCACTGGGACCCGATAAGGGTAAATTTATTGTGGTTCGTGGCGGAGGTTGGAAATCCGGAAAAATGTGCAAACCTGTTTATACTCGCAGTGCATTATCAGCAAGTTGGGTAGATATCTGTGTGGGTTTTAGGTGTGTTAAGGATGTGGTGGAGAAATAGCAAATAAAGTATCATCCAAAGTTTTTCTTGTTCGCATAAATACATAATGCCACTTACCTTCGATTTGTTTTGCTGGTTGTTTTATTAAGTTGCATTTTCAATAATATACCTAAGTGAAAATGTGTTTTGTTGTGCTGCTAACCTTCTCTGATTTCGTTTAAATGCAGCTGAAAAACTATTCCAAAGACTAGTAGTTTTTACCAAATTTTTGTTTTTCTAGAAGAGTCTGAATCAAATAGCAAAGTAATTATTTAAATAATTATTTTGAATTTATATATTTGCCGTAATCAATTACAATGTTTGAAATATTTACTTTACTGATATTCAGTATTATATAATTTAATTACTAATTTTAAAATTAAATTTGTTATGAAACACAGAATTGTATTTTTTGTTTTTTTCATTCTTTTTTTTTCAATTTCTTTTATCGGACAAGAGATTAAAAAAGATACTACCAGGATGATAGAACTTCCTGGTATAGAGCCTATTGCGGGTAGTCTTGCAATTAAGGATCTAATACCAGCTGATTTAGATTTAAGAGGAAAAAATCTTATACTTACCGGATATATTAAAGGTAGTGTTAGTGGAGGAGCTACAAAAATTCAGTCTAATCATGGTTATATTAATATTGGTCCGCAAAACACTAGTTGGGCACATATTTATACTGATAGACCTCGATTTATTTTCAATAAGCCCATTTTCTCCTACAACGGTGTTTTTAGTTCGTATAGTAATGCTAATCTATATTTAAAAACCAGTGGAACTACAAGGATGACTATACTTAAAGGTAATGGTAATGTTGGGATTGGAATAGCAAATCCATCAGCGGCATTGCACATTTATAAAAGTAATATTCCTAATTTCAAATTACAAAACTCATTTTCATATTTGGAAATTGGTGTAGCTAATAATAACGGCAATTTTGCGACCTATTCTGACAAAGGAGATGTTGTTTTTAGAACTGGTACTACTTTACCAAAGCATGGTATGGTTTTTTTTATTAATGATGACAATAATGATGGGAAAAGTTCTATAAGGTTTATGGATCAGAATAGAGTGATTATGGGAATTTACAACAATGCAGCTGTACGAATCAACGGTAAGCTATTTACAAAAGAAATGCATGTAAAAACAAATGTTTGGAGTGATTTTGTATTTGATGATAATTATAATTTAATTACTATTGAAGATTTAGCCAAATATATTAATAAAAATAAGCATCTGCCAGATGTACCTACTGAAAAAGAAGTAAAGGAAAAGGGTATAAATGTGGCCGAAATGAACGCTGTTTTATTGCAAAAAGTGGAGGAACTTACACTTTATTTAATAGAGCAGGATAATAAGATAAAGAAGATGGAGAAGGAGATTGAAGAATTAAAGAAAAACTAAAGGTTATGAAAAAAGTTTTATTTAGTTTAATTCTGATCCTTACAATAGCTGTAAGTGTTACTGCTCAGTTTGTTCGTGATAAAAATGGCAAGATCGCACCTTTTTCGCAAAGTGAAGAGTACATGCATTTAATTGATACTTCAAGAGTTAATACTTTTGTACTTCCTGCATATAATAATGACTCTTTATATTGGGAAGCAAACTTTGATTTAGAATATATAAAAAAAGATAAAGGTGGAGAGAAGGTTGCATTTCCTATT
>JBNKJW010000034.1:0-17635 GCA_050291445.1 Bacteroidales bacterium
ATAAATATTTAAGTGTAAACGAAACCCGCTACAAAGTTTACGAGAAACACTACCCTAAAATTGACCCAAACAAACAAAATAGTGATACCCAACGCGCAAAAAAATTCCAGGAAGAAGCTAAAGATTATTATGCTAAAGCGAAAAGTGAAATCGCAAGGGCAAAAAACATAATGTTTAAATCGGAACAATACCTTAAACTTATGGGCGCTAACGACTTGATGCTTTATGCATTGCAATTGCAGGAAAGTGCTTACAGCATTTATTTTAATATGCCAGAAGCAATGTCTTCTGTTGTTGATACATCATTTATTGATGATAACAATATTAATAACAGTAATGTTAGCGCAAGTGAAAACACATCAGGTTTGAGCTGGTCCTTTCTTTCGCGCTATACTTATTCGAAAGAAAAGCCAAAACCAGCTCGTTATAAAAATAAAAAAGGGGTTGTTTTTCTTGTACAAGTAGGAATATTTAAGGGATTGCTACCTCCGGCAAAATTCGGGACAGTTCAACCTCTAGTATTCGACAAATTTGTTAAGAACCCATACCGCAGGTACATGGCTGGAGAATATAAAACTTATGAAGCTGCACAACTTGCGCTTTCAAAAGTAAAAGCACTTGGGTATACCGATGCCTATATTGTTTCGTTAGTCGATGGCAACAGAAACACAGCTGAATATGGGCAATCCAAAGTAAAAAAAGACGATCATTATGCCTATTTAAGCAGGATGGAAGCTGCCAGAATAAAAGGCGAAACATTTAGCGAAAACAAAACAAGTAACAGCAATCAAGCTTACACCACCGGAGGAAGTGTAACCAACACAAAAGGATTGTTGTACTTTGTTCAGCTCGGCATGTTCTCAAACCCTGATGCAGGAAACCAGTTTAAAAACCTTCAACCAATTTTCACTGATAAAGTAAAAGGAATTGGAACCCGTTATTTATTGGGTACTTATGGAAAGATTGCAGTGGCCAGAGCCCAAAGCCAAAGAGTGAAAAACATGGGTTATAAAGATGCCTATGTTACCGCATATTACAATGGACAGCACATTAAGCTCGACAAGGCCAAAAAGCTTGAAAAACAACAATATGGGTCAGTTACAAATAACACAAACAACGTAACAACAACAAATAATGTTGCAAAAGGTTCTATTTCATTCATGGTTCAGGTAGGGGCATACAGCCAGGCTTTAAGCAACGCTGATGAAAATAAACTAAAAAGTAAATTTGCACCACGAAATGTTAATCGTAAATTTGCTAAAGGTATGAATGTTTATATTATTGGAAATTATAAAACCTATAAAGAGGCTGATTATTTAAAAAGAAAACTTTTGGATGAAGGACACCAGGGAGTTTTTGTTGTTGCTTTTGAGGGCACAAACAAAATTCCTGTGGGCGAGGCGATTAAAAAGAGTAAATAAAGAAATGGGAAGTAAAGAACAACACGAATTAGACAATTTATTTGGCTTAAGCAGTGAAGAGCAAAAAGCATTAATCCTTTACAACGATGATCATAACTATTTTGAGTTTGTAATTGAATCGTTAGTAAAAGTTTGCGATCATACAGAAGAACAGGCTGAGCAGTGCGCTATGATTGTTCACTTTAAAGGAAAATGTGATGTAAAGCAGGGAGAATACGAAGTATTAAACCCAATGCGTGAAGCTTTAACGCAAAGAGGGTTGAGTGCAACTATTGAATAGGAATTTGAAATTAGAAACTATATTTTTTAAACGAAATTGAAAATAGTAATAACTAAGTTCTGATTTCGAATACACTAACATACTAAAAGAAATGGGACTAGCAGGCATTATAACACTCATAGTATTAGGCATATTGCTTATTTTCCTTGAATTTTTTGTTGTACCTGGTGTAACAGTTGCCGGAATTGGTGGATTAATATTACTGGTTCTTGGAATCTACTTTTCTTATTCAAATTATGGGGTTGCAACCGGAAACACCATCTTACTTTCAACTTTTGGATTAGTAGGAGTGACTTTTTACGTTGCATACAAAACTGGTGCGTGGAAAAAAATAATGTTAAATACAGAGGTAAAAAGCACACTAAAAAAAGATATTGCATTAAACATAAAAGTAGGCGATACTGGTAAAACAATTTCAAGATTGACTCCAATGGGTAACATTATGGTCAATAACAAGTTGTATGAGGCAAGTTCAAAAGGAATATTTATTGATGAAAATACTGAAATTGAAATAATTAGAATCATAAATAATAAAATAGTTGTTAAACCAAAAAAATAAAAAAAATGGGTGAAATGGGAGTAGTAATAATATGGATTGTGGTAAGTATCATTGCTTTGATGATCCTGCTTTATTTCGTACCAGTTGGATTGTGGTTTCAGGCACAGGTTACAGGTGTTAGAATTTCATTAGTGCAGTTAATTTTTATGCGATGGAGAAAAGTACCGCCATCAGTAATTGTTAATGCAATGATAGTTTCCAAAAAAGCCGGTTTAGATCTTCGAAGAGATGATTTAGAGGCCCACTATCTTGCAGGTGGGCATGTACAGGCGGTAGTAAATGCTCTGGTATCAGCATCTAAGGCAAATTTAGGCCTTGAATTTAACGTAGCCACTGCCATTGACCTTGCTGGCCGTGATATACTAGATGCAGTACACATGTCGGTAAATCCAAAAATCATTAACACACCTCCTGTTGCAGCTGTTGCAAAAGACGGAATTCAGTTGATTGCCAAAGCAAGGGTAACAGTTAGGGCATCTATTGAAAACCTAGTTGGTGGAGCTGGTGAGGAAACTGTGTTGGCACGTGTTGGTGAAGGTATTGTTTCATCTATAGGGTCATCATTATCACACAAAGCTGTATTAGAAAACCCTGATTCCATTTCAAAAGTTGTACTATCAAAGGGATTGGATGCAGGAACTGCATTTGAAATTCTGTCTATTGATATTGCTGATGTAGATGTTGGAAAAAACATTGGAGCAGAATTACAGGAAAACCAAGCCGAAGCCGATTTAAAAGTTGCAGAAGCTAAAGCCGAGGAGCGACGCGCGATGGCAGTTGCTGCAGAACAAGAAATGAAAGCCCTTGCTCAGGAAATGCGTGCTAAGGTAATTGAAGCCGAAGCTGAAATCCCAAAGGCCATGTCTCAGGCATTTAGAGATGGTAATTTAGGGATTATGGATTATTACAATATGAAAAATGTTATGGCAGATACCGAAATGAGAGAATCAATTTCGAAACCGCCACAATCGAAAAAATAGATTAGTCGCTAGTTTTCAGTCATTAGACACTATTGGTCATTAGTCATTAAGGCATGAATCTAATGGTATATGACAAATTTCTTGTTTTCACCTGAATGAACTAATGACAAACCTCTAAAAAAAATACCATGCAGTATATTATCATATTTATTCTGTTAGTAATCTTTCTGGGTGTAATGTATGTTACAAGCAAATCAATAAGCGCCTGGAGATTAGTTAAAGCCTCTGAATTAAGTATTTCGTACATTGAATTTTTGTTTCAATATGCTGAAATGCTTGTGAGAAGTATTCCTGCTGACATGGTTTTTAAACTTTTGGCAAATGCAAAAAAGGGGGGGGCATTTATTTCACTTCATATTTTAAAAGATTTTTACAAGCTAGTCGACCGCACAGTTTTTATAACAGTTCAGGATTTTAACAAGAACTTGCTTGAAGGAGAGCTAAGGCTTAGAAGAATTAGCAGCTATTATGTTATTAGCGGAAGTATTGATGAACTACTTGAACTAATACAGGATTCGCTAAGTGCCGAGAAAGAGCTGACTGTAAAAGGTTCAATGAAGCGCAGCGCAGAAATGCTGAAAATGGCAACAGTAAATGCTTTGCTAAAAAAATATAGCGACAGCCTTTTCACCTCCCTTTCTAAGCACATTCCTCAGCAGCAGGAAAATGATGGAAAGAAAGAAGATATTGCAACTGTTACGGCTAACAACTCAGCGGTAATCAACTCAATATTAAAACATTACACCATAGAGCTAAGAACTTCATTAAAAACAATGAGGGTGTATTTTTCAAAGGGAGAAAACCTAAAGATTTTAAAGCGCCATATCTTTGAAAATACAGCTGCTTCATTAATCAAAGCTCAACAATCTGGTTTAAATATTGGCATGCGCGAACTGGAGGTTTATTTTGGCATGAACGGTAATATTGAGCAAACTATTGAAATATTATTAAAAGCAAGGCACCTTGGGTTTGAAATTGAACTTAAGCACCTTGAAAAATTCACAGTAACCGGTGGAGATATTGAAAACACGCTTTTAAACTTAATCAATGCTAAAAAAGCAGGCCTTAAGATTGAGCTTAACGATTTAGAGAAATACCACCTGTTGGGTGGGGATATTGAAACGGTTGTGAAAGCTTTAATCCGCGCCCATCATGAAGGATTAACAGTTTCTATTACCCATTTGAGTGAGTACTTGTCTCAAGGAGGTGATGTTGATGAAATTGTTGGGGCTTTAATTAAGCTGCACCAGGAAAAAATTGATATAAAACTTAGTGAACTGAGCGAATACAAAGCAGCAGGTGGTGATGTAAAGCAAGTTGTGCTGGATATTATTAAAGCTTATCAGTCGGGCCTAATTATTCCAATGAAAAAATTAAAATCATTCCTGGCGCAGGGAGGTGATGTAAAAAAGCTGATTAATGTAATGATTAAAGCCGGCAGGGCTGATTTAGATATTACTTTTGACGATTGCGAAAAACTGGCAAGAATTGATGTGGACATAAACACACTTTTTGAAACACTAAAGGTTGAAAAAAGGGCCAATCTGTCCATCCCAAAGGAAAAGTTCATGGATTTACAAAATGCAGGTGGTGATATGCTTGCCTATATCAGAACTTTGGATGTATCGGAAAGGCTGGGGCTTGGAATTAACCCCGAGGAATTAGAGGCCGATTTGGTTGAAGGTCGTCAAGTAATGAATGTACTCTACGCCATTATGCAGGCCAAACAAGAGGGCGTAAAATTAGACTATAATAAAGGAATCAGGCTCGACCGTGCCGGACATGATATTTACGAGGTAGTAAAATGGGCTGTTCATCCGCAAATAATTAAAATTGAACCAATTACAGTTGTAACAAAAGATGGGTACGAGATAAAATTATGGGTAAATGTAATGATTCGAGGCAGGGTTGAACAGTATTTCAGAGGATCGCGCGAAGAAGTTTTACGAGATAGGGTAAACGAGGCAGTAATTAAAGAAATTGAGTTAAAAAGTTCGTACCGAGATGTATTAGAATCGCTTAGCGAAATAGCCGAAAAACTATTTAAAAGACTAACTGTGCGGATGACTGCTGAAGAATTCCCTGAACTGGATGCTGATGAAATAGCACTTAGCAATGAAAAAGAAACTAAACTTAACGCTGGAAGCGCTTTCGAAATCTTGGATATAAATATCCCCAATATTGAAATGGGCAAAGACGCATTGGCCCAAATTAAGAAAGAGATGGCTGATTTAGAGAAAGCTCTGGCCAAAACAGATTCAGACAAGCGAAAAGCCAAAGCTATTGCACAAGAGCTTGAGGCCAAAGCCAAATTGGTTGAAGCTGAAGCTGAACTACAACGTGGAATGGCACATGCCTTTAAAGAAGGGAAAATGGACACCAAAGAATACCACAAGAAAAAAATCTTTGATGATGAAGAACTTTTAACCTATGTTGAAAAGAAAAAACATGGGGAACAGGAACAGGAGGATGACCATTAATAGTTTTTCTAGAAAATTCAAAGACTAGCCAAGTAAACATTTTCAGGCGAAAACAGCATGAAAAATGATGCGAAACGTTAAGAATAAAAAATCCTTTCAACTGTCTAATGCTAAATTACTTGATATTCTTGAGACTACAGAGAACAGAACTTCAAGAAACTTAGCCAAAAGTGAAATCTTAGTGATTTATCTTTGATTAAATATTTAGTAGCGAAAAAAGATTATTAACCCTATATAAGTTATTTCAATGGACTTTCTATTAATCAAAAAAATCTTGCTATTTGCAATAATCCCTGTTTTTACTATGTTGATAGGAGGCATCCTTGGCTCACTTTTTAAAGTAAACAGTAAAATCAGAAGCACGCTTCTTCATTTGGCAGCAGGAGTAATATTTGCCATTGTTGCTATTGAAATCCTGCCTAAAGTAATTGAAACCCATAACATTTTCACTATTACCATTGGCTTTTTTTCAGGCCTTGCTGTAATGCTCTTAATTAAACATTTCTCAAGAAAAGCCGAAAAAAGACATGAAAAACAGCTAAAATCTGGACATGATGATTCAATTGGAAGTTTTAAGCTACTTCCATGGGGACTATTAGTAGGTATTGCAGTTGACATTTTGCTTGATGGCATGTTGGTGGGAATAGGTTTTGCGGCAGGCCAAACAGAGGGCGTTTTGCTTTGCATTGCTTTAAGCCTCGAAATACTGGTGCTTGGCCTGGTTGTTTCAACGGAACTTAAGTCCGAAAAGTTCACTAAAAAACTTATACTTAAAATTATTTCAGTATTATCGATGAGTATAATTTTAGGAGCATTTATTGGAGCTGTTATGCTTAACTACATCAACCAAACTACTTTAAGCGGCGTTTTGGCATTTGGTTTATCAGCATTGATGTACCTTGTCACAGAAGAACTATTGGTAGAGGCACATGAAAATGTTGATACTCCGTTTAGTACTGCTGTTTTTTTCGTGGGTTTCTTTGTTTTTCTGTTAATTGCAGTTATGCATTAAACTGGTCAGGAAAAAGATTGTAAAAAACTTGATCGCCTTCCCCCCTATTTTCCAAACAAATTACCAAGCCCACCTAAACCAGGCATCATTCCCTGGGCAACTTTAGCCATTTCTTCTTCGTTTTTGGCTTTTGCTTTTTCAAGTGCCTTGTTTACAGCCACAATTACTAGATCTTCAATCTCCGACTTATCATCCGTTTTTAAAAGTTTGTCGGCTATTTCAATATTGGTGATTTTTTGGTTACAGTCTGATGTTACTTTCACAAGTCCACCTTCTGCTTCAGCTTCAACAAAAACGTTTGATAGACCTTTTTTTGTCTCTTCCATTTGTTTTTGGGCTTCCTGCATTTTACCCATTATATCAAACATCGTTTTTCTGTTTTAATTTATAATACAATAATGCCTTGAAAAATATACTGTAAAAGATTCCTATTCGTCTATTAGTAGAACTGAGAACACAACATCCAATTGTTATACCCTTTGTTTTTGCTACAAATGTATAAAGAAATTCTAAACTCTGTGGCTTATAAAGAACATTCCTAAACCAGAGGTAAATAGCCAAACCCCATAAAGCGCATGTTCTAAAATACTTAACGCCAACGATTTTGACTGATAATACCTGTAAGCATAAACAATTCCTGCAATAAAAGTTAAGAGCAATACTATCCAGTTTTTGTACAAAATATGTCCAAATGAAAATAATACGGCACTAATAAATATTTGCAACCACTTATTTTTGAAAAAATGTGCGTAGCGATGAAAAAATAGCGCACGATAAGCCAAAGCCTGTGGTACAACAGAAAACAATGGGTAAAAAACACTGATAATTAACAACAACCAGGGTTTTTCTTTGATTAGCAAAAACATGTTTGTAGGTTCAACCAAATAACCAGTTACAAGCATAACAATTGCAGCTGCCACAAACCCCCAAAGCATGGGTTTTATATAACGTTTGCCATTATTCCAATTAAAAAATAGTTTGTTATCAAAGGTTGGATCTCGTTTAAGTAAAAAATAAATAACAAGCCCAACTGGAACCAGCACCAACATTATGGGGAAATTAAAAACATCCCAAAGAAATAAAAGGGGGAAAACAATGTACAAAACAATAACTTCAAGCCATATCTGTAGCGAATTTACGGTACTGTTCATTTTTAGCTCTATTTTAATTTGGATCTCAAAAATAGCAAAGAACTGTTACTAAAAATGCAATTTCAGCGTTAAATAAAGTTAATTCAAATCAAAAATAATCCTTATCTTTATCATTTTAATATAAGATCGATAAATCCTTAATCTCACCTTACAATGAGAGCGAAGCTGCTGGTTTTCCAGCAGCTTTTTCGTTCAACACAAACACAAACATCTCACTACAAGTGCATAAACATCAAGGTAAAAAAAACTCAAAAAAAGACACAATTGATATTTTTATACCAAACTGCTATCAAGATAATTAAAAAGACTTTAGTATAACTTAGAGAACGAAGTGAACGTTCTCATGACCAAAGGGAATAATGCCGATGGATTAGCATGTTAGGGAATTTTAATTTCCGTTACATGATAACCATTCTGTATTAGTAGTCAGTAAACCAGTATTCCATTTCGAATGTACAATACATTCTGCTGATATACTCATAACTTAAAGAAGCATGATGAAAGAAATTAACTGTTGTTAATAATTCATCTTTTTCATTCTGTCCATCTCTCTTTTTGAATCCCGCTGCTTAATGTCTTCACGTTTATCTGCCACCTTTTTCCCTCTGGCAAGGGCAATTTCAACTTTGGCAAATCCGTTTTTATTTAAAAACATCTTGATAGGAACAATAGTAAAACCCGTTGTTTTTATTTTTTTTGACAATTTGGCAAGTTCTCTCCGGTGTAACAACAACCGACGTTCCCTTCGGGGTTCGTGATTGGCATAACCTCCATGCGAATACTCCGAAATATTCATTAAAATATACAACTCTGGTTTGTTTGGGCGTTGAATATGTGTGATAAACCGGCAATAAGCATCTATCAGGCTGGCTTTCCCCTCTCTGATTGACTTTATCTCGGTACCATACAATTCAATACCAGCCACAAACTTTTCAATAAATTCATATTGAAAGCGTGCTTTTTTGTTTTGTATGAGTACATCTTGTGCCATTTTTATATCACTTTTATTCTCGAAGCATGCAAAAGTACAAAATTTATCGAATAATTGAAGACAATGGTTCTAGAATCATAGAGCAATCGGGTTTAACTTTTCCCTCTCCAATCGAGAGACCTCATTTTTTTCCTGTTCCGCGTAATTTAAGGATAAGTATTATTTTTCGCTGTTCATTTTGGCTTGAACCCAAAACGAACCAAAAGGTCAAGGCTCCATAAAAATCTCCCCCATCTCTTGCAAAGCCTAAGTGTGGCCGGGTGATCTTCGAAACAAGTTCGAAGCTTCCCGGTCTTTCTAAGGCTTTGCTGCGAGCTGTGAAAGTTTTTTATGAGGCCGGAAGAAAACAGCATCGTTACTTTTATTCCATTTTTTTTATGGAAATAATTATATTATTACTTTAAGTTAACTTAAACCCGATTGCCCTTTTTAGAAACAAAAGGACCGACACATTGCCAGTCCTTTTTCTATTAAATATATGTTGAGAAGAATAGTGTGTTACATCACTCCGCCACCGCCAATTTCAATACTCTCTGCTTCTTTTCTTTTTTTGTAATTATTAATTCGGTAGCTTAAAGACACCATAAAAGTTGGCGAGTCCATATCAAAACTAAAATCAGTACTGCTATTCTCAGTTCTGGATTCAAACTTAAACTTCATAGTGTTCAAAACATCTCTTGCTCTGAAAACAACATCTAACTTTCTTTTGAAAAATGACCTCCTTAATGCCATATTAACCCCATACATTTCAGAACGCTCACCTTGTGAAGTCAATCTAGGGGCATTGTAAAACCCGGTCACCTGCAAACGTGTCGATTTAAAAAAGGTAAAATTAGAATTAAGTACAAAATCGGAATTTAAGTTTTGAGTTTTGTTACCTTCGGTAATACTTTCTCCGCTAATATTAAAACTATAAACATTGGCACTAGCATAAACCGAAAACCATTTTGCCAGATTTAAATTAGTTGAAAGTTCAGCTCCGTAAGCAAAGTTTTTGCCAAGGTTATCCATGCCAACATAGGTTATATCATCCTCACTATCAAACCTCATTGTACGATCAAAAGCGTTATTGGTTTGGCGATAATAACCTTCTAAAGCTACAAAACCTTTTTTCATACGTTGCATTATATTTAATTCGTATGAATCTATAAACTCTGGTAATAAATCAGGGTTACCTGCCTGCGAAATATAGTCTGTTGTAATAATCGGGTTTGGGTTAAGGTTCCAATCCTGAGGTCTGTTAACTCTTCGGCTGTAGCTGGCCTGTATTTCGCGATCACCTTTTAGTTTCTTGCTAAGGTGTAGGCTTGGAATGATATCAAAGCGATCCAATACGTATTTTTCTTCTTCGGTAACCTTTAGCTCACGATCAGTGTATTCACCTCTAAGCCCTGCTTTTACAGATAATCCTAAAAGCTCACCAGCTATACTGAAATAACCAGAATGTATGTATCTGTGAAAATCAAACCCTGTATCGTAATAGTCATCATTTTCCCATGTTTGGGTTGCATCTATGTAGTCCTCACTGCGAAATTTTGAATCTTTTATCAAAAAACGTGATTGAAGACCGGTCTCTATGCTTGTTTTCTCATTAAGAGGAAGCGTATAATCTATCTTAATGCGGTAATTGTTTGAGTAATCGTTTTGAATCGTCCTGTTTTTTCTATTTGAAACACCATTCTCATAAGTATTATCAGTGTACATTGAAGCTAAATCACTCTTGATTTCACCATCCCAATTTGAATAGATTAAGCTGGTTTCTAACTTGTGTTGGCCCTTTTCGTCAAACTTTTGTTCCAATGTCATGTTTGCATTTATATAGTTGCCTCCAATTTTTAAGCCCGTTTCTTCAAGCCTGAAAATATCAGGAATACTTTGTAGATTATAGCGTTCCCAGGTTTTTGATGGCATATCCAATTCAAAACCAAAATAACCATATTCACTAGATAAAATTAAAGTAGTTTTTGGACTCAGGTAAAAATCCAACCCTCCTTTTACAGAGTAGTTTAGATGCGCCTGGGTTCTGTCTGCATTCTGATTGATGTACCTTGTCGTGTCTACTCCAACTTCCGATTCATTGTATATTTCAGTTCTCGGATACCTTCTTCTATCAGCATAGCTGGCTCCTATAAAATAATTAACCTTATCGGTTCTGTAATTGATATTAAAATCACCATTATGCTGAAAATAGCTTCCTACTGCAGCGTTTACCTGCCCATTCATCCCGGTTTTGTATTCTTTTTTCATAATGATGTTAATAATACCGGAAGTTCCATCTGGATCATATTTCACTGATGGGTTGGTAATAATCTCTACATTCTCAACTGCCGAAGCCGGAATTTGCTTCAGTGCGTCATTGCTCGACATGGCTGTTGGTTTACCATCAATCAATACTGTAAAACTTGTACTTCCTCGTAATGCAACATTACCTTCAGCATCTACCTGTATCGATGGAGTATTTTCAAGTGCATCAACCACAGTACCTCCCTTAGCACTTAGTTTTTTGTCTACATTAACTACTTTTTTGTCAATTTTGTATTGAACCAAATCTTTTTCGGCAACCACTTCAACTGCCTCTACAGCAACTGCTGATTGCTCAAGGAGGATGGTTCCTAAATCAAGTTTTCTTTTTCCTTCTGAAATTTCCAGGCCACCTATAACTTTTTTGTCGTAACCAATAAAATCAGCCACCAGGTAATAGTTGCCTGCTGGTAAGTTCTTAACTTCAAATACCCCTTCTGCACTGGTGATTGTTCCCGAAACAAGTGCAGAATCAGGCAATGAGTATACAGCAACATTTGCGTATTCCATTGCTACTTTGCTTGATTTTTCTTTCACCTGTCCTTTAATTTGCCCTTTTATTGCTGATAATGGCGGGGCACTGCTTCCTTTTTGGGCATAAACTGATAAGCCAAAAAATAAACATAAAATTAATGTAATCGTCCTTCTCATTTGATCGTTTTTTAAGTGTCGTAATTATTGAGTTGTGTTTGTTCTTTACGCACTGTTCTATCAATCAAAGTGCCAACAACTATAACAAACTATCTATCAATAAAATAGACACCACAAACAAATTCACTACCTTTTATAACACAGTACCAAAACCGGACACTTTTGCCCGTTATCGAACACTTGAAAGCAAATTGTCTGATTATTTTAGCTTTACCAAATAATAAGTTTCTGAATGGTAAAAAAACACTGTAATTTTGCACTTTGCATTTAACTATGTAGCTGCAACAAATGAGGGAGTTAAAAGAATTAGCTGACAACTATGATTTAATTACAGTATTAGGTGCCACAGCAGGAGGGAAAACGGCTTTTGCAGCAAAATTGGCGCATGTTTTAGGTCGCGAAATAATCAGTGCTGATTCCCGACAGGTATACAAAAGGATGGACATTGGCACCGGAAAAGATCTGGAAGATTATATTGTTGATAATGAAAAAGTACCTACACATTTGGTAGACATTGTTGAGCCTGGCTATAAATACAATGTTTTTGAATACCAGCAAGATTTTGTAAAAGTATTTAAAGCTATCCGATCAAGGGGGAAAAAGGCGTTGTTATGCGGTGGCTCAGGGATGTATCTTGAGGCTGTAATTAAAGATTACCAATTAATTTCAGTCCCACACAACAAAGAATTAAGACAAAATCTTGAGAACAAGCCACTTGAAGAATTAATTCCTGTTTTAAAATCTTATGGAGATTTACACAACAAAAGTGATATTACTGAAAAAAAAAGATTGATACGAGCCATAGAAATTGCTTATTTTTACGCACAAAACCCTCACACAGAGCAGGATTCACCAGACATTAATCATTTAATTCTGGGCATAAAATTCGATCGTGATTCAAGAAGGAGAAGAATAACTGAACGACTAAAGCAGCGGATTGAAAATGGAATGATTGAGGAGGTTCAGCGACTAATTGATGAAGGTGTAGATAAAGAAACACTAATTTATTATGGTTTAGAGTACAAATTCATAACTCAATATATCAAAGGTGAATTAACTTACGATGAAATGTTTAAGGGCTTGCAAACAGCGATTCACCAGTTTTCAAAACGCCAAATGACCTGGTTTAGGCGAATGGAACGAAATGGAATTAAAATTCATTGGTTGGATGGGTATATGGCTATGAAAGAGAAACTTGAAAGAGTGAAAGAGATATTAAAAAAAGAGGAAGGAGAACATAAAGGTTGAGGCTGAGGTTGAGGCTGCCACTTCGACAAGTGTCATATCAAGGCTGGTTTGTCAGGCAACAACACCAGACAAGTGCACCAGCCATGTGTTATCATCTGGCTAATTTACCCGAAATATCATTCTTTACATAAAATTAGTAACACAGTGAGCTTATTGAACTGATCCAGGAGACAAATTAAGAAACCAGCAATACAAAATTAGAAAACATGAAAAAAAAAGATAATAATAACTCCAACAAAAAAGACAAACAAGAACCTAAACAAAAATCCTTTAAGAAAGAGGAAGGTGGGTTTAAAAAGAAGAAATTCTACAAAGAGAAAGATACAGAGTACAAAAAACGAAAAACGAAAAAAGGTGCAGGCAAAAGACCTGACGGCAAAAAATTCGAAAAAAAAGAGGAAACATCTGATCTTGTGCGATTGAATAAATACATTGCTTCAGCAGGTATTTGCTCCAGGCGCGAGGCTGACGAATTAATCACCAAAGGCCGTGTAAAAGTAAACGACAAGGTGGTCACCGAAATGGGAACCAAAATTGCACCGGGTGACAAGGTTATTGTTAATAACAAAGCTATTAATCCCGAAAAAAAAGTGTACATTTTGCTAAACAAACCCAAGGATTGCATTTCAACCGTAAAAGACCGACATGCTGATAGAACTGTATTGGATATTGTTAAGCACGAAGGAAATGAAAGAATTTACCCGGTTGGCAGGTTAGACAGAAACACAACAGGAGTACTTTTACTGACTAATGACGGTGATATAACAAAAAAGCTCACCCACCCTAGTTACAAAAAGAAAAAAATCTACCATGTAACACTTGATAAAGTAATTACCAAAGGTGAATTGCAGGAAATACTTGAAGGAGTGACTCTTGACGATGGCCCGGTAAACGCTGATGCCATTAGCTTTGTTGATGATGGTGATAAAAGGCAGGTAGGTATTGAACTTCACTCAGGAAAAAACAGAGTGGTAAGGCGTATATTTGAGCATTTGGGCTATCGAGTGGATAAACTTGACAGGGTTTATTTTGCAGGGCTTACAAAAAAAAATGTACCGCGTGGAAGGTGGCGCTATCTTACTGAAAAAGAAATTAGTATGCTAAAAATGGGAGCCTATATTTAAGGAGGCAGAAACCAAATCCTTGCAAGTAGGTGTTTTCCAGTAAATTAACATCAACCAGCCAACCACCTCTCAGAATATTAATCATAGTTACTGATTTTTTTAGTATTTTTGAGAAAAGCAATAGTACCTGTCTATTGGTATATTTGCATATTGGTACTAATAAACAAATACACTAATACACCAACAAATTAATAACTGAAAACATTATGGCTGACGATAAAGACAAAAACAAAGAAAAAAAGGAAAAATCATTCATGGAAAATGCCGAAGGGTTTTTATCCTCTTGGCAAGATGATTACGGCAAAAAAAACAAAGATATCCTAGACCGTAAGAAAAAAAGAGAAGAGGAAGTAAAAAAAGAACACGAAGAGTTTCTGCAAAACCTGGAAGCTGTAAAAGGCGACATTAAAGAAAAAACAAAAAAGTTGGCAGAAGCTTTAGGTAAGGAATACGAAGGATTTAAAGATGCCTTGCAGCGAGGGGCAGCCACAGTTCATGAAAAATTCCAGTTACAAAAACACTTTGATGATTTTAAAACTTTCCTAAAAAAAGCAGAGAAAGTGGGTGCTGAAAAATTTGGCGATTTAACCAGCAAAGTAGAAAAAGACCTTTCCGAAGTGGATTCATCAAAACTGAACATTGACAAACCCAAAACTCAGGAACAAGAGTTTGATGAAATCATGAAGCAAGCAGAGCAACTAATTGATAATGAAATCACTAACAAGGATGAAGAATTGGATGCGGATCATAATAAAATCAACAAGTTGTTTGATGATTTAGATAAAGATTGACCACCTATTGTAAAATAAGCAGGGGGCGTTAGCCCCAAAATCTTCGTAAGAGATATAGTAACCACAGTGTCAAAGGGGCGTTAGCCCTAAAATCTCCGTAACAAAAAATGGCTACAATGGCAACAGAGGGGCATAGCCCTGATATCTAAATAACAAATATGGCAAATACATACACCCAATTGTATATCCAATATGTGTTCGCAGTAAAAGGCCGAGAAAACCTAATCCGAGAACAATTCAGAAACGAACTGGAAAGAGTTATGTGTGGCATTGTTACTAATCACAAATGTAAAACCTATGCCATCTACTGCAACCCAGACCATACACATGTTTTTGTGGGAATGCATCCTACTATTGCACCAGCCAAATTGATGGAACAGGTAAAATCCGGCTCATCTAACTGGCTGAATAACAAAAAATATATTCCTGGTAAATTTTCATGGCAGGATGGCTATGGAGCATTTACTTATTCAAAATCACACATAGACAGAGTTGTTAAATATGTTTTAAACCAACCAAAACATCACAAGAAACAAACATTTAAGGAGGAATATTTGTCGTTTTTGAACAAATTTGATGTGGATTATAACCCAAAATATCTTTTTGATTGGTATGATAACATATAAATATCAGGGCTCTGCCCCTAAATGTTATGGACAAAATATTGCTACTACGAAGAAAACAGGGCTACGCCCCTGTAAAACACAAAAATAAGGGTTGACAAATTGCATATAATTATTTCCTAAGAAGAGTTTCAATTAACTTTTCATTAATAAAATTCAGGGCAGCAACCTTAAATTGAGATGATAAAAATCAAATAATTCTGATAAAAAAAGGGCCCTAGCCCTAAAATCTTCGTAACAAAAATGGCTACGATGGCAACAGAGGGGCATAGCCCTGATATCTAAATTGCTGCTAAGAAGAAAGCAGGGCTAGGCCCCCGTAAAACACATAAAATAAGGGTTGACAAATTGCATATAATTATCTCCTAAGAAGAGTTTCAATTAACTTTTCATTAATAAAATTCAGGGCAGCAACCTTAAATTGAGATGATAAAAATCAAATAATTCTGATAAAAAAAGGGCGCTAGCCCTAAAATCTTCGTAACAAAAATGGCTATGATGGCAGCATAGGGGCATAGCCCTGACATCTAAATAAAAAGCTCAATTAACTTTTCTTAATAGCCCATAAATGTTGTCACACCGATTCTTTATGATATTTCATGATTTAACCCCCATTATGCAATTGCATAATTTAATGAAGAGCAACTAACTGACCTACAGGAAATTACAACAAAACCTAACAAACCGCTTTGGTTAAATCACTAAGTTGCTCTAAATCGGGATTTACCGGAGCTTGCCATTAGTTCACTTCATTCCTAATCCCGGTTTAACAGATCGTCAAAACATAAAAAATCATAACTATCATAACAAATCAGTGTACACATCTTTATTTTGGTGTTACTTCTCATAAAAATCAGTGCTCTCAAAAATCTTATTCGCCGACATGGCATGAAAGCCGTTATAAAGTTTTCCATTCTTGTCTTTAAAACGTTTTGCAAACTCATAATAACAAGCAGGGATTTCATATACACCCTCTTCAAACTCAACTTCAATAACATCAGCCATAATGCTGGATTGCTGAAGCAATAGTTCTGGTGAACCTTTAATTTCGCCACCTGATGCATTTAAAGTAAACCCATTTTCTTTTATAAATTGGTTTACTTTCTCGATGGTATCGTATTTTTTTAGCGAATTAATACTCACCGTAAAATGATTTGGTCTGAAACCATAAACATAAAGCCAGGCCGCATATTCCGACTCTTGCCTTATTTTTAAATAGGTTGCGTAAGACACCTTGCCCCAAATAGCAGCAGAAAAAACCAACTCCTTCGACGTGTAGACTTCATCTTTTTGTTTGTCAAGCAGTTTTTTAATAGTGGTCTGCAAAAAATCACTGCATTCGTTCAACTTCAGCTCGCTGATAAATATTCTTGGGGCACCTTTTATCTTTGGGTTCTCGTAATGTTTTGCCCGTAGTTTTTTGGTTTCAAAATGATATTCTTCCTTTGCCTGGTAACCAACAACTTCAAAAATACGTGCCATCACCTCAACATTCACCCTTAAATCACTAAAAGTCCGAAAAGCAACATGGTCATTATCAACAATTTCACCTTCATTAATGAATAATTCATAAACTTTTTTGGCAGAAGGATTTTGGTTTGAGTGGATCTGCCACAATCGTGTAAATATTTCTTTGTAGGTCATATCAATAGCGTTTTTACGAATAATTAGAGAAAGTTACTTCATTTGTTCTAATTTTACAATTTCTTAGTTGTAGTTTCTAAAAAAGTAAGTTGATTTTTCACAAACCTTGTATTTATGAAAGTATTATTTATTGGAGGCACCGGAATTATTAGTTCAGCATGCTCAGAACTTGCTGTTAAAAAAGGTATTGATCTTTATCATTTAAACAGGGGCGTATCGATTAATAAAAGGCCCATTGAGGGCATTCGCGTCAATTTTAGTCTAAAATCAAGACACCCATACTTATTGAAGGGTATGTAATCAAAAGAAGGCCTGGCCTCCTTGTATTATATAGCAGTCCTCATACCTATTTATTTTTGGCCATCTAAAGTTTGCTTTT
>JBNKJW010000035.1:0-11199 GCA_050291445.1 Bacteroidales bacterium
CAAAACTAATGTTAAGTCAAATTTGATATTTCTGGTAATTAGCCAGGTGACAACACCTGGCTGGTGCACTTGTCAGGTGTTGTCACCTGACAAATTAGATTTGACATGATACTAGTTTGAAAGCCCTCTGCCAGAAAGGAAAATCTAATGGATGGGACATTTAATTAGTTGAACAGGACATTTGTAAAAATGAAAACTGAGCGGAATACAATAATGTGTTGTGCTAAATAAGGGCTTTTTAATTCATTCATCAAACAGACAAAACCCAATTTAATAGGTCTTGCAAATTTTTTTGTTACCTGAATGATTACATATATATTTGCACGGCTTAGCAAATAGCCTACAAATAAATCTTTTTTTCAACCTTTTAATTTTTATTATGAAAAATCTTTCTAAACTACTAGTATTATTGTTACTAGCAATTACCATTCAGTCCAATGCTCAGGTTGCTTTTGGCCTAAGGATAGGCGCCAACTTCTCAAAACAACTTCTTCAATTTGATGGTGAAGACATGGTTGATGATATGAAAATGCTACCAGGTGGTAACCTGGGCTTTGTTTTAGACATAGCAGTTAATGAGCCTTTTTCTATTGAAACCGGAATGCTGCTAAATACCAAAGGCTACAAAGTAAAACGAGATGACTATAAGGAGTTTAATTATCTTGTTTACATTGATGTTCCAATCAATGCAAAATACACTTTTGATTTAGGTGGTCCTAAATTTTATTTAACTGCTGGCCCATATCTTTCATATGGTGTGTTTGGAAAAGGTGCCTCTGTGGATGAAAGCAGTGGTGAAAAAATCACTGGTGAATGGGACTACACATGGGGCAAAGAAGAAGATTTGAGCCATAAACGCCTTGATATTGGCCTTGCTTTTGGAGGAGGTTTTCAGTTTGGAGGGTTTGTAATTGGTGCAAATTATGGCCTGGGGCTAAGAAATATCTCCATGTTAAGCGACTATGATGTTGTAACCAAAAACCGTTTTTTAAGCATTTCCATTGGAACAAACTTTGGAAACTAAAAAACACAGTGTGTTTTTTAGGTAATTTACACCAAAAAAGATTAGCTACGCTGAGTCCTTTGGAGTTCCTTCGTTGTACCTCCTCGGAACGTCTCTCATTGCCTGCCCCGAGCATCGGGGAGCGAAGCGAGTAATGACGTCATTGCGAAGACGAGGTACGAGGATGAAGCAATCTCTTATTTGAAGAAAATAATCAAAGGTGTAAACTACTTCATAATCATTAAACATAGTTTCATAAAAGGCAAACCCGGGCATTGCGCCCGGTTTTTTTTATGCAAAAATTCTAATAAATTTCCCAATAAGTGGCTGAAAAACTCTTGGTATAAAAGAGTATCTAGGCTGAAACTATAATCAACTTATTTTATGATATACACAACAAACATAGATTTAAACCTACCTATTTAAAAGGTAGTTGAATTATTCGACAACCCGGATAATATTAAAAAATGGCAACCAGAACTAGCAAGTTTGGAACATATGAGTGGTGAAGTTGGTCTGCCAATGGCAAAATCAAAACTAGAGTTTCAAATGGACAAACGCAAGCTAGAAATGATTGAAACCATCATCAGCCGTAACCTGCCCGACGAATTTTCAGGAACTTATGAAGCAAAGGGGGTTTTCAATAAAATTAATAATCAATTTATTGCAAAATCCGCAAAGTAAAGCCCTTGATTGACAATTAATTAGTTCAATTAAGCAATCTTTCCAAAAAAAATCTTATCTTTAATCAATAACCTTGATTTTTATTCCGGTATGAAACCCTCATTCAGCGTGCCGCTGAAGCTTTAGCGGAGGCGCAGAGGGATTTTATAAGAAACTTAACTAAACGAAGCGTTCTCATGAGCTTGCGAATAATTGCTCCACAAAAGGAATGTGGTTGAATTTCTACTACTTAACTAAAATTTAAACAAGTGAAAAAAGCACTTTCATTAGTTGTCCTTTCCATTTTTCAAATTGCAATAACTGCCCAATTAAATTTAAATAAGGGAACTGTTACCCCAAAGAAATATCACCAGCAAGTTGAAGCAGAATTCGTTAACGGCAAATTAATAATGCCGGTTACAATAGAAGGTGAAAAATTAAAATTCATTCTTGATACAGGTGCCCCTTTATGCATTTCAGAACAATTTCAGCAGCAAAAAAACTACCTGATTTTAACCACCGATTCTATTATTGATGCAAATGGGAAAGGCCATCTGACCAGAATAGTGAGTGTTGATAAAATCAAAATTGGGAATTTGCTATACCAAAATGTGCCTGCATTGGTAATTGATTTTAGAGGCACCCCATTTGAGTGCCTTCAAATAAAGGGATTGGTTGGCAGTAATTTGTTGAGATTTGGAGCCTTGCAAATTGATTGGAAGAAAAAAATGGTAACTATTACCAATTCGTACAAAAAATTAGGGTTAAATAAAAAAAATGGAACCAGGCTGTTAATCAACAAAGTGCAAAGTTCACCCTATTTATCCATAAATGTTGATGCAGGAATCACCGACAGGTTGCTAATAGATACAGGTAGTGATGATTTTTACACTTTTTCGAAAAAAGGCTTGGAGTATGTTCAATCCAAGGGGTATATGCTTGATGCAGTGAAATATGTAAGCGAGGGCAGTAACTCCATTGGCTTATTTGGAGCAGATACAACCAGTTCAAATAAACTAATAAAAGTTGATTCGTTAACTATGGGTACAATGGCTCACCTTCATAAATTTTATGCGGCTACTACCAATGATGATCAATCCAGAATAGGTGTACATTTGCTAAAACAGGGCATAACAACCATTGATTTTAAAAATAGCTTGTTTTTTTTCGATTTATATGAAAATAACTTCAACTATGAATATGTTTCTTTTGGATTTGATGTGAATGTTGACCAAAAAAAGCTCGTAATTGGAAGTGTTTGGAAAGGTTCAGAAGCATCTAAAAAAGGAATTGGAGTAGGTGATGAAATAATTGATATTGAGGGACTTGATTTGAAAAAACTTAATCCATGTGAAGTTTTACTTCGTTTTAAGCGTTTTGTTGAGTTAAAAAAATCTATTACACTACACATGAAAAAAACAAAGCAAACCGAGGTACATAAAATTGAATTAAAAAGGTTAATTTTAGACTAAGAAAAATATTCCCTGCTATTTAAAACGGCTGGCCAATTGCATTGAATCAAATTTATCCTTAAAATTCTCACTGCTTTTGTTTATCTTGGCGCCTTATTTATTGAAAAGAGCATGGAGAAAGCCAAAAGTGAACCAACTTTAATCGAATCGATTATCCCAATAGTATTCCTAATATTTTTATTATCATTAAATGTGATATTTTGGGGTGATAGTACACTTGATGGCTCCAACCAGATTGCGTTAATGACTGCCGCTGCGTTGGCAGCTGGTTTAGGTAGCCGCCTGGGTTTTAAGTGGATTGATATGCGCAATCAGATTGTAAAAACCATCGATTCTGCCATGCCTGCGATTTTAATTTTGCTTTTAATAGGTGCGTTGGCTGGCACATGGCTAATAAGCGGGGTAGTCCCGGCACTTATTTATTATGGTTTGGACATTCTTCACCCACGGATTTTTTTATTTGCAGCTGTGATTATAAGTATGTTGGTTTCGTTGACTACAGGAAGTTCCTGGTCAACTATTGCCACCATAGGAGTTGCTTTACTGGGGATAGGTGAAGCAATGGGTATTAGCACCCCGATTGTTGCTGGTGCAATTGTTTCAGGTGCCTATTTTGGCGATAAAATGTCTCCTTTGTCAGACACTACAAATTTGGCACCTGCTATGGCCGGAACAGATTTATTTACACACATTAGGTACATGCTCTATACTACAGTGCCTTCCATGTCTATTACCCTGATAATTTTTCTGGTTATTGGATTTAACCAGGATTTAGCCAATACAGGCTCGGATGTTGCTGCTGTACAAGATGCAATAAAAAATACATTTGAAATTACACCTTGGCTATTTCTGGTTCCTGCTATTTTGTTTTTTATTATCATTAAAAAGGTACCTCCGTTACCAGCGTTAGCTGCTGGTGTTTTATTAGGTGGGATTTTTGCAATTATTTTCCAACCTAATATCATTCAAGGTTTAGCTTCAGATAATGAAAATTACGCAAAAGCTTCGTATACTGTTGTAATGGAAGCTATTTATGGAAATGTAGAAATCATAACCCCTGATAAAGCAATGAACGATTTGTTTTCAACTTCAGGAATGGCCGGAATGTTGAATACCATTTGGCTAATTTTATCGGCAATGATTTTTGGTGGAGTGATGCAAGCTACAGGAATGCTTGGTAAAATTACACAATCTGTTATAAACAAGGTTAAATCTGATGGCTCATTAATTGCTTCTACTGCCTTTTCATGTATTTTCTTTAATACCACAGCTTCGGATCAATATATTGCTATAGTGGTACCTGGGAAAATGTATAGTGAAGCTTTCCGAAAACAAGGCTTAAAACCAGAAGTGCTTAGCAGGACATTAGAAGATTCCGGAACAGTAACTTCTGTGCTGATTCCATGGAATACTGGCGGGGCTACACAGGCAAGGGTTTTAGGTGTTCCAACAATTGAGTATTTACCCTATGCGTTTTTTAATATAATTAGCCCGGTTATGACCGTTATTTTTGCCTATTTAAATATAAAAATAAGGCGGTTTAAGGATGATATAACAGAAGATAAAACACAAAAAATTGATTAACATTTTTATTGGCATAAATTATAGTTTTTGTTAATATGTATTGGCCATTTAATGTTGTTTAGTTATGTATTTCCGACTTCGACTCCGCTTGGTTATTGAGCACTTGTCGAAATACAGTCTCCAGGCGGCCCCTGAGCAGAGCGAAGGGCTTATCACAAAACAAACAACAGTATTTTTATTAATTAAACAACCTTGACTGGTCATTAAAAGATCAATGATAAATGATTTATTGAGGACAGCAAATGCCATTTATTAAATAATGAGGATTTGCATTGATCAACTTGAATAAAAAGAGAAAACCTGATGAAAAAACCAGTTTCCTTAGTCCTTGCCAGTGGCGGCGCAAGGGGCATGGCGCATATTGGAGTGATTGAAGAGTTGGAGCGTCAGAATTTTGAAATTACCTCTATTGCCGGATGTTCTTTTGGCGCTGTGGTAGGTGGAGTATATGCAGCCGGAAAGCTTCAGGAATTTAAAGAATGGTTGTTAAATCTTGATAAAATTGATGTATTCCGGCTAATGGATTTCACCCTAAGCACGCATGGTTTTATCAAGGGTAATAGAGTTTTTTCTGAAATAAGGTCTTTTTTCGATAACATGAACATTGAAGATCTTTCTATTCCTTTTGCCACAGTTGCTGTTGATATTCACAAAAGAACAGAGGTGGTTTTTAAAAAAGGAAGCCTGTTTGATGCAGTAAGGGCTTCGGTAGCTATTCCAAGCATTTTAGAACCCTATAAAATTAATGAAACCGAGTTTATTGATGGAGGAGTGTTAAACCCAATTCCGCTAGACCTGGTAGAAAGAAGAAATAATGATTTGTTGGTTGCTGTTGACTTGAATGCAAATATTCCTTTTGAGCCGAAGAAAAAATTAGACAAGGAAGAGAAAAAAAAGGAGCAAAACTTCCTTCTTAAAAAACTTGAATTTACACAACGATGGGACAAACTGTTCCCTAAGGACAAAACGGAAAAAGAAAAGTATGGCCATGTTTCACTTTTGAGCAGATCATATGATATGATGCAGCAAAAAATCACCGATTTAATGCTTGAAAAATACCCACCAGATGTTTTGGTTCGTATTTCTAAATATGCTTCAAGTACTTTTGACTTTTTTAAAGCTGCTGAAGTGATTGAACTTGGTAAAAAAGCATTTAACCAGGCTCTTGCAGATTACGATAAGAAAATGATTGAAAAGTTTAAACAAAATAAAGAAAGCTAACTTCATGCTTTCATCATAAATGCCAGCCATAAATTAAGTAAAAAAAGACTTCTTCAAATTCAATTTAAGCAGTATTTTAATTAAATTGTTTTAATATACTCAACAATCATTGAACAAAACAGTTTTTCATGTGTTTAGTAGTTATTTAATTAAACTAAATTATGCAATCATGAAAACAAAAACATTTAAAATTTTGGCAGTTTTAACAATTTTAGCAACCATATTTGTAAGCTGTCAAAAAGAAGACAACGATTTAGCAACTCCACAAGATGGTGAGTTTAAAAGCATTGTTGAAGTTCTTAAAACGTATGAAGCAGGCGAAACGTCAGATGGCAATTTTAAAAGTGGTGATTTAAGCCGAAGAAATGCAACGTTCAACACATTAGTTGCTGCTTTAGTAGAAACCGACCTTTTAGATGTGGTCATTAACACCGAACTCACTGTTTTTGCTCCAACTGATGCCGCTTTTGCAGAATTAGGGTTAACTCCTGAAAATATAGGAACAGTTCAAGGTCTTGCTGATATTTTATTATATCATGTGGTAAGTGGACGTGTTTACTCTTATGATTTGGCCCCAGGCTATGCATCAACACTAAATGGCGCAGCTGTAGAGGTGAAAATTAACGGAAGAACTGCAATGATTAACAACGCAAACCTATCGGCGAGAAATATTGAGGCATTGAATGGAGTTGTGCACATTGTGGATAAAGTTCTTCTTCCTCCTACAATGGATATAGTAGACCTTGCCATTTCATTAGCTCCTGAGTTCACTACTTTGGTTGATGCTGTTGTTCAGGCAGGATTAGTTGACGTTCTTAAAGGTGAAGGCCCTTTCACTGTTTTTGCTCCCACCAATGAGGCTTTTGCTGATTTAGGTATTGATCTTTCAACACTTTCAACAGAGGACTTAACAAATATTTTACTATACCATGTTGTTCCAGGAAGGGTGTATTCAAGCGATTTATCAACAGGGAGTGTGGCAACACTAAATGGCGATATTTTTATCGACTTATCCGACTTAACAATTCAAGATAATGGTAGCTCTGATAAAGCAAATTTAATTGCTACTTTATTAAATGTGCAAGCTACAAATGGCGTGGTTCATGTTATTGATAAAGTATTACTTCCTTAGTTTTACAGGTTTATTAATTTATAGTTTTCAAGGGGCTGGTAACAAAACTAAATTTTGGTCGCTGCATTTCGACCGGCTCAATGCCCGAGCTTCGGTTACTGTACTTCGACAAGCTCAGTATACCACCTGCCGAAGTGCTCAATGCCCCTTATATTTTAAAGTATTGTATTAAATCGTCCAGACTTTCGGCTTGAACGCTTAACTCCTCTGCACTGCTGGCTAACTCCTCTGAGCTTGAGGCGTTTTGCTGGGTAATATTATTTAATTGACTTATTGCGTTGTTAATTTGTTGTGCACCAGCATCTTGGTCTGCACTTGCACCTGCAATTTCATGAATTAAATTTTTTGTTTTATCAATCTCAGGTAAAATTCGATTTAGAAGTTCACTGGCTTCTTTTGTCACTCTTACACTCGACAATGAAAGTGCATCAATTTCTTCAGCGGCAATCTTGCTCCTTTCAGCCAGTTTACGAACCTCACTAGCAACAACAGCAAAGCCCTTCCCCAATTCTCCTGCCCGTGCAGCTTCTACAGCAGCATTTAAAGCTAATAAATTGGTCTGAAACGCTATTTCGTTTATAATTGATATTTTCTCAGCTATTTCATTAATTGATTTAACACTTTGTTTTGATGTATGGCCAATCCTTCCAATTTCCTTCGAAGTATCATTTGATAAGTTCTCTGTTCCTTTAGCATTGTTGGCATTTTGTTGAATATTAGCAACCATCTGCTCCATTGATGCCATTACCTGTTCAACCGAAGAGCCTTGCTCTGAAGCACCTTGCGAAATTAATTGGGAGCCATTGCTAATCTGGTTACTGGCATTTTTAATTTGTGTCGAACTTTTTTGAATGGAGCCAATCAGTTCTCGCAGTTTTCCGACCATTTTATTCATGGAATCAGCTAAAACGCCCAGTTCAACTGTGCTATCAATGGTGAAAAGGGTATTCAAATCTCCATCGGCAATTTTCTTTGCTCCGTTGCTTATATCAATAATTGGTCTGGAAAGCTTTTTACCAAGCATTGTTGCAGTTGCTACGGCAATTAATATAAATATTATTAGCACAAAAAGCTGAATCATACCCATTTCCCTAAAACGCTGCTCTTGGTTTTCAACATGTGAAGCCAAAAATTTATCGATATCTTCGATGTAATTTCCTGTACCAACCACCCAGTCGTAAGGTTCGAAATAAAGGCTGTAACTACGCTTTTGCAATGCCTCGCCTCCTTCTTTCTTAGGGAACCAATAATTGGTATAACCTCCTCCTTTTAAGCCATTGGCAACGATGTCTTTAATTAGATAATTCCCTTTAATGTCTTGTAACTCCATGCGGTTTTTGCCTTCTACATCTCTTCCAAGCAAAACAACATTGGTTCCTTTCGAGTCATCCACCCAAAAATAGCCTGATTCATCGTATCGCAAGTCTCTTATGTAGTTAGCAGCCATCCACTTAGCAGAGTCAAGTGAGATGTTATTCTCTTCGCAGGATTTATGGTGAAATTTCAAGTAAGTCATTACTGTTTCCACTTCGGACTTAATTAGTTTATCGTAACCGGCAAAAAGGAGGTCTTTAATTTGTTGTAAGTCTTGCTTTTGTTTTTGATTATTGAGGATATTTGAAGCAATTGCTGCAGCAATACCAACAATTAATGCTGTACCAATTGCTAAAAATGCGATTTTTGTGGTTATTTTTTTCATAATGAGCTGTTTAGAAAAACAATGATGCGCTAAACAATATCCTGTGATTAATTACTTCCTCATCGTTAATAATGCTAAGGTCGCTATCATAATCACCATATGAAGCTGCTGTTGTGAATAATTCAGCAGCAAACTTTAATTTATTAATTGTGTAGACCAACCTGGGGGAGATGCGATAAATGTAATTGATGTTTGTTCCAAGGCCGTAAACGTCTGTTCTTGTAGCCACATCTTCTTTTGCACCAAGGTTTTTTGTGTAACCGGCAAACAATGCGGCAGTGAAATTATTAAATTTATAAGCCAGTTCTGTCCAGGCAGAAAATGTATGCAGGTTTACATACTTTCTTTGATCGTATTGCCGGTTTACTTCGCTAACGGCGTAGCCACCAGTAACTAACAGGCTGTTAAGGTTTTGTCCATAGATGCCCTGTAGCTTAAAATCAAATTTATCGCCTTTGTATCGGGTGAAGATGTTAAAATTGTAACTTCCAATTGTTTCTTTGTATACATAATTACTATCAGTAACTATTCTTGGAGCAATTACTTTGTATCCTGCAGTAAAACCACCAACAAACTTGTCTGAAGGTTTAGCCATTAACTGAAACTGTACTTCCGGGATTTTCGAATTTTTCATGTACTCTGATGAGTTTCCATTTGGTCCTGAACTTGCAAAATCTCTTTGCGCAAGCAATGCTGCTGCTAACGAAAGTTTTTTTGATGGTTTAAAAGTAAAGCGCATTTGTGGGTTTCGACTTAATACACTTACAGGAACCGATGCTCCCCAGGAAATAACCATCGGAAAGCATTCAGGAACAAACATTGGGTGCCAATACTGACCGGCCAACCATTCAAATTTTTCGGTGTTAAGTTTAAAATACGCATGGCGCAAACGAATTAAGTTAACAGCACCATCACCTGTGCCCAAAAAATCAAATTCTATAGCACCACTTGTTTTTATATTTTTAATGTCAGGCCCTTTTAAAGCAGCTTTTAAGCGTGTATGAAAGGTAAACATTTGAAGTTTTCCCTGATCGTTGATGTCATTTCCAAAGCGATCATATTCTACTGGTTTTGGAAAAAGGTAAATTTCACCTTCGCGTGGGGTAACGGATTGGCGAGTATCATACATCATTTCATAATTTACAAACCCATGAAATTCGACCCACTTTGGTTTTTCTTCATTTTCCTGGGTTTGTGATTTGGCTAAATGCGAGGTGATAAAAAAGGTAAAAAGAAAGGCTAAATTAGCTTTGCTAATAAATAGTAATTTAAAATGCATATTGATTTTTTTGTTCCGATATGAAGATAAAGAAAATAATGTAAATCTTAAAAAAAAGTCAGGTTTTAACTTTTTCAATAAATTCACGTAATGCTTTTGCCGACTCCTTTTTTTCTTCATACATTCCCATATGGCCTGAGTTTTCAAGTACAAAAACCTCGGAATTTTTTGGCAATTTAAGTTTGTCTAAAATATTCATGGGAATAAAGTTATCCTTTGCACCAATAATGTATTGCACTGGCAAAATGGTGTTTTTAAGAATTTCGGTTCTGTCGGGTCTTATTTTCATTCCCTCAATTACTGAAACAATGAATTCTTGAGGTGTTTTTTGTGCCCTCTCTTTTAATTTTGCTAACTTCTTTTGGTGTTTTTCCACATTCTCAGATGCAAATACTTTTGACATGTGCGTGTTATACAGTTGATTTTTCTTTCCATTTCGTAATAGCTCAATTTCACGATTGCGGTTTTCTCTCTTTTCATCTGTATCCGCAAATGGGCTTGAATGGAAAAGTGAAATCCCTGTTAACATTTTTGGATATTTCTCTAAAAATGCAAGGGTAACATAGCCGCCCATTGAATGGCCCACCATAAAGCATTTTTCAATTCCAAGATGGTTTAGCAAAAGCATAACACCTTCGGCCATAGAATCCATGGTTTGAATGTCTTTTGAAATAGCACTGTGCCCTTGTCCTGGCAGGTCGGGGGCAATAACTCTAAAATTGTCCCTAAGCTCATCAACAATTCCATTCCAGACTTTTAGCGTTTCAAGGTAACCATGTAATAAAACAACAACAGGTCCTTCACCAACATCACGATATCTTATTTTTGCATCAATCTTTAATGTACTTATCATTCTTCCTATTTAAATATCCTATACAAATAACACTCACAACAGATTTTATGAAGTAAAGAAATAATTTGTAAAGTTATAAAAAAGCTTTACGATTTAAACAAAATTTAAAATTCATTCTTAATTATTGGAAGGTGTTTTAGTTTTTTATACCGAACCGCTGTTAGTAATTGGTTTGCAAGCTTGTGAAGCAAACCAAAACTGCCAGTCGATCGGCATGTACTAAGCCATTATGGAATTCCGTTTTACAATATTCCATAATGGCTTAGTATAAATAAACTTCCATTGAAAAGCCA
>JBNKJW010000036.1:0-9890 GCA_050291445.1 Bacteroidales bacterium
CGAAGCACTCACCGGAGGTAATCACACCATCTCTGCACTAAAAATCCCTCAAAATAGCCCGCTATTCTTTCTGCATTTTTAGCACATATCTGGTATAATTCCGAATTGCTGTGTTGAATATTTTATGTCGAACTCAGGTTACTAAGTCGAAGCTGCTATCCTTGTTTAAATTTCTTTAATGCCTCGTTTAGTTTAGGTACTACTTTAAAAGCATCCCCAACAATGCCATAATCTGCCGCTTCAAAAAACGGGGCTTCAGGATCGGTATTAATAACCACCATTACCTTAGAACCATTTACACCAGCCAAATGTTGTATAGCACCTGAAATTCCAATAGCAATATACAAATTAGGGGCTACTACTTTACCAGTCTGGCCAACATGCTCGTGATGGGGCCTCCATTCTAAATCAGCAACAGGTCTTGAGCAACAAGTACCAGCACCTAAAATCTCAGCCATTTCTTCAACCATTCCCCAATTTTCGGGACCTTTCAGGCCTCTGCCTCCTGAAACCAATATTTCGGCCTCAGTAATTAAAAGTCGTCCCTTTGCTTTTTCTACGCTTTGAGGTTTTGCTGCTAAGTCTGTACCTGAAATCTCAACTGACAATTCTTCAATAGAAGTTTCTTGCTGGTTTTCAATTATTTGAAATGAGTTGGTATTTAATGTTAATATTTTAACATCAGCATTCAGTTCATAATCGGCAAATGCTTTTCCTGAGTAAACTCTTTTGCGCACAATAAATGGTGCCGTTGAGGAGGGCAGATCCATTACACCAGCAGCCAATGAAGCATCTAACTTAATGGCTAATCGTGGGGAAACCGCTTTTCCAGAAACATTGTTTGAAAAAAGGACAACTTTAGCCCCTGTTTTTTCAACAGCTGCAGCAATAACCTTTGTATAGGATTTAGCAGTAAACGCTTCTAATTTTCCATCCGCAATTTTAAGCACTTTTGTTGTTCCGTATTTTCCAAGGCTTTTTAGTTCAGCATCTTCCACTGCACCAATTGTTAAGGCAATTAGTTCAGCATTCATCATTTTGGCTATTTCGCTGCCATAAGAAAGCAATTCATAGGTAGACTTTTTAAATTTTCCGTCCCAATTTTCGGTATATACTAATATTGACATAGTTTTCTGTTTTTTGGTTAACACTTCAAGTTTCCTAAATAACTTTGGCCTCTTCGTGCAGCAAGCGAACCAGCTCTTCAACCTGCTCTGCATCCACTAATTTACAAGCCGATTTTGCCTCTGGTAGATGAAATTTTATCACCTTTGTTTTAGCACTGGCATCAGTTGCCTGTACCACATTTAAAGGCTTTTTCCTGGCCATCATAATTCCTCGCATACTTGGAATTCGGGGTTCAATGGCAAATCCTTTACCAGCAGTTGACACAAATGGAAAATCAAGCTCTAATACTTCTTTTCCTCCATCTATTTCTCTTTCAAGCTTTGCCTTTGCTCCTTCAATATTGATAAACGAAGTACTTGAAACAGATGGAATATCTAACAGCTCGGCAATCATTTCACCCACTTGAGCTCCATTGTAGTCTATTGATTCTCTTCCTGTTACAATAAAATCGTAGGCACCTTGTTTATACACTTCGGCTATTTGCCTGGCAACAAAAATAGCATCTGTTGGTTCGGCATCCACCCTGATTGCTTCATCGGCACCAACTGCAAGTGCTTTTCTTATTGTTGGTTCAGTTTCTGCAAGGCCAACGTTAACAGCAGTAATAGTTAAGTCGCCAATTTTTTCTTTAATTTCAAGCAGCCTTGTAAGTGCCAACTCTTCATAAGGACCAATAATATACTGAATGTTTGATTTATCAAACTCGGTATTTTCGTTAGTAAACTTAATTTTAGAAGTAGTGTCGGGAACATGCCCAATACATAATAAGACTTTCATAAGTTTTAAGTTTTAGATTATTAAATATTATGCACACATAGCAAATGTGTTATGCAAACATAGTAAATTTACAAAAAAAAAGCAAGTTGTTATTATACTCTGCAAAGTTATTTTGAGCAGTGGAGCAAAAACTGTTTTTAAACTAATCCGCAAGCACAAACAACGACAAACTATTGATAATAAGACAAATAAAAACACCTCTCCAGTAAGTTATACGGTAATTTTATAATATTCTTAACATCTTTTAAGATTTAAACTTAAACAAGCTACAAGAATTTGACGTATTTTTACTTTTCGATTAATGGTAAATTCAATTTTTTTATAATAAATGCAACAATAGGTATTTTGAAGGAAAGGGGGAATTCCTTTAAAATAGAGTTTGTGCAGCAATTCGCTATTGTACATTACAATATTATAAAGCCAACAAATTAAACCAACTAAAATGAACAGGATAATTATCTTACTTCTATCATTTTACCTACAGGTAAGTCTAATTTCTCAATCAAGTGTAAAAAAAAACAGTTTATTTGTTCATCAATCATTAAAACAGGCCTGGACAACTGAAAAACAATTTGCAACTCCGGAGTCTGTACTTTTCTACGAAAAAAATAATGTATTATTTGTTTCAAATGTTAACGGTCAACCTGCTGAAAAAGATAACAATGGGTTTATTACAAAAATGAGTACCGATGGCAAAATAATACAATTAAAATGGGCACAGGGCCTTAGTGCACCAAAAGGAATGGGCATTTATAAAGACAAATTGTATGTTACAGATATTGACCACCTGGTTGAAATTGACCTTAAAAATGGTAATATCTTAAAAAAACACAAAGGGAAAAAGGCACGATTTTTAAATGATATTGCAGTTGGAAAAGATGGAACAGTGTATGTTTCGGACATGAAAAACAACATCATTTATGCCCTAAAAAATGGGGTATTTGATATTTGGCTTAGAGTTGGCAACCTTTTCCAGCCAAATGGTTTGCTTGTTGAAAATGAAAGGCTACTGGTAGGTTGCATGAATTATGTGGTTTCGGTTGATTTGAAAACTAAACATGTTCGAACTTATATTACAGAAACCGGTTCGATTGATGGTTTGGTAAAAAACGGCGAGGAAAGTTATATCATTTCTGACTGGGTAGGAAATATTCATGCAATAAACAAAAATGCTCCTAAACTTAAATTATTAAGCACTGAGCAAAACAATGTAAATGCTGCTGATATTGAATATATTAAGTCGAAAAAATTGCTAATTGTTCCAACTTTTTTCGACAACCGAGTAATGGCTTATAAGGTTGATTTATAGAAATTTAACGACTAAAATACTAATTGGGTATGCGCTGAGTATATTCGTTAATAAAAACACTTGCTTCGGGATAGTTTTCCTGTATAAGTCGTAACTCAATTTCAGCTTCCCATTCATATTTGAAACTCCCAAAGTAATAGACATATTGTCCGTTATCAAATTGCTCCTTTACCCCATCAATATCTTTAAAAAATGACAAAAGCATTTTACTTTCTGAAGAAACCAATTTTATTGAATACTTTTCCTCGGTACTTTTAACATTATTTCCATCATTTTCATTTTCTGTATTTGAAGTAGTAGCTACAATAGTATTGTTCTTTTCAGCCTCTTCTCTGGCCACAATTACAGGCCCTTCCTTTATTGTTTTTGTCGATTTTTCAACTGAAACATATACATCAACATTTCCTTTTACTTTATCAGCCCTTACCACCTGGGTATCATCATACAAACTAAGTTCCACATCTCTCAACCTTACGGACTGCTCATTAGCCAGGTAAGAATAACTTTTTGGAAATTTCATCACAGCCTGATAAAAAACCTGATCTTTGTATGAGTAGGATATTTCGTAACTATTAGCTGCTGATAAAACCAGGACAAAATCGCCAAATTTATTCGTTCGGTAGGTTTTGATTTTGTATTTTTCCATATCCCTGACGACCACCTTCACGTCTTTGTCAAAATCAATACTATTTGAACAATTTACCTTACCGGTTACAAGCGCAAACCCTTTTCCGGTAGAGTCATTTACCTGATACTTAAAAATATCGCTTTTCCCTTTTGTACCCTGCCTCATTGACGAAGTAAAAGCATATTGGCCATGTGGCATTGGCTGGTAAAAAAAGTCATCATTAATGGTATTTATGGGAGTACCTAAATTTGCAGGAGCTTCCCACTCATTATTTTCATCCATAAAACTGGTAAAAATATCGAACCCACCCATTGAAACGTGCCCCTGAGAACAAAAAAACAGGACTCCGTTTTCATGCAACAATGGCGACTCTTCATTTAATGGCGTATTAATATTCTTTCCCAGATTTTTAGGTTCACCCCACCTATTTTCCCCTTTCTTTTCGGCAATATAGATATCTATGCCCCCTAAACCGCCTTTCCTGTCACTTGTAAAAAACAGATGGGTTCCATCAGGAGATAAACTACCATAAGTTTCATTTCCCCTTGAATTAACAGGCTCTGAAAACTTTCTTGGAGCTGACCACTCCCTCTCACTCATCCTGGTAGAATAATAAATATCGCTCCGTCCTTTTTCAATTCGCTGAATAATCAAAAAACTACCATCTTTAGCAATCCAGCAAGCCGACTCATCACCTAAAGTATTTAAATTTGACAGATTTACAGGAGATGTCCATTCGCCATTTTCGTAACTTGAATAATAAATATTATCGTCTAAAACCTTTTTCTTTGATCTATTCCCCCTTGATAAGGTCTCTCTGCGAGAAGTAAAAATGATTTCTTTACCATTATTAAAAAGCAAAGGATTTTTATCAGAATATTTCGAATTTAGCTCAAAAATATTTTGTACATCTACCTCAATAGAGGTTTGAGCAAACATTTGTGCATTGTAACAATACTCTTTTAAATTGGTAACTTGCTTTCTGAAAAACTGATTTGCTTGCGGAATCTTTATAAGCAAAATATCAAGGTAATCAACAGCTAGTTTATATTGCTGGTTTTGATGATAAGCCAAGGCAAGGTAATAATAAGCTTCAAGCGGAGCTTCTTCGGAGACTTTTGTTGGAGTTAATTCAATTGAGTTTTTTAGATAAGTAATTGCTTTGTCGAGTCCAAAACCTGTATTTAAATAGGTGTAGCCCAATAAAAAGTTTAACCTCGGACTATTTTCATTCTCATTGTATAACTTCCTATATAAAAGCAGTGCCTTTTCAAATCTTCCTTCTTGCAAATTTGCCTCAGCTTGCCTTTCGGTTACTGCATGGTTTATATTTGCTTTTTCTTCACTTTTTCGTTGCCCGATTGTTGAGACCGAAAAAAGACACAAAAAGCCAAATAAAATAATAATACTCCCTGTTTTCATCCACTTATATATTAGGCCATGACTGGCAATAAACAAAGGGGCTCAGTTAATGCCCTTTAATGATGATAACTACATCAAGTGGCTTAGGTTTGAACGCGCAAATCTAGACACTATTCAACACATCTGCAACTGAAGTGCCAAATTACCAATTTTATTATCAAGAAAATGAGGTTTTTACTAGTTTGCTTTTGGTTTCTGAATGAATATTATCCTGAAATGTAAAACAGTAACGGTATTTGATTAAATTTTACTGTTAATAATCCTCAAGCCCATAATTTAAATTTTGATTTTGGTGAACTTCCAGATAATCATCAAAATCTGCTTTTTCGTTATCTATGGTTAGTGATTTGTTTAGGTCATTAAAATTATCTTCAATATCCTTAATTAATCCTTTGTCTTGGAGTTTTTCCATGTACAACACAATATTATCATAATATTTACTGTAATTATAACGTCCGGCATAGCCATATATTGCTGTTTTCAATGGAGTGCTTTTGGTCTGTTTTCCTGACCTGTAATAGACCAGCATTCTGGCCGCAGCATCAATATTTAAAATGGGATGAAACCTGTCATCATAATCAATCAGTTTTTTTCGGTCGTAGTTATTTTTAACAATCAATTTTCTTAGCTCTTTTCCATGCTTTTTACAGACCAGTTTTTGGCAGTTTTTATAGGTTTCGAGCCCAAATTGTTTTGCCAGTTTGGGTTGCATGTGAATTAAACCAATTCCTCCGTCATCGCTACTATTTGGCAATAAATCCACTCCTCCCGACTCATGCATTATCATTGCAAGCAACAGATTATCAGGAAGTTTATATTTTTTCTCAACTGCATCGGTAATATTTTTAAATCGCAGGCTACGCAGAATCATCCCGTACATTCGCTGACCATAAACCCCTCCTTTTTTCACTTCGCCTAACATGTTCAGGTTGTTGAAAACGGGTTCTTTTTCTTTTTCCTTGTATCCCAAATGTAAATTATTATTAAGTAGCTTTTCCCTCTTTTTTGCTGGGGGAAAATCATACGATTTGCAACAACTTACTAATATCAAAAGCGTAAAAATTGATATAAACCTCATAACAGATTAATTGTTAAAAATTTGCCAGGTGATTTATTTTGGCAATTATACACAAAGTTCAAATATACCAATTTCAAACTTGTTGCTAAAAATTTATCATTTCCACTTTTATGTATGCATTTGCATTTCGGCCCTTATCATCGGTGCAGGATATTTTAAGTTGTCCTTCTTCAGGTTTAAAAAACACCTTTTGGGTTGGTTCGCAGGATTTTAAAAATTTATCATTGATGTACCAAAATACCTTGTCAACATCATTAGCAGCATTGCAAGCCAGCATAATTTCTGTTGTATCAGCCCTATCGACGTAATACTCAACATTATGCACAGGTGAGGTTATTTCAGGTCTACTATCGGCAAAAACTCTTTCACATTCGGGATTATGCTTTGGCACTTTTGCATATTTTACCTGGTTTATTTCGTAATAAGTAATCATTTCAGGCAAATAGTTAGGATACCAGGCCTCAATATATCCGGCCTCGGGCAAACACGTTTTACAATACGAAATGCTGGAATCAGCAGCTATGTAACTCTTTTTTAAATGATTACAGATTTTAATTGGTGAAACGGACGGAATATAAGCATCAGAAACAATTTGCTTACAAAACTGCGCCGGGGGCAAACCAGTTTCAGAACAAACCAGCCTGAACTCAATGCCTTCAGGAACATCATACCACTCTGCTTCAGAGCGATAGTCGAGCGTATTAAATATTTCAAAAAGTAACGGTGCTGCGGTGCTTGCGCCACTCATTTCCTGAACTCCTTCTGCTGAAAAATTACCTACCCATACACCAACTGTATAATTTTTATTATAGCCAATGCTCCAGGCATCTTTTCTACCATATGATGTTCCGGTTTTCCAGGCAACTTTAGGTAAATCAGCGCTATTTTGCCACTCAGCTGGCAAATCAGGCCTTTTTACCTGTGTTAAAATCTCTGTAAGCATATATACAGATTCAGCTGAAAGTGCCTGAAAACCACCTTTGGCGGTGTCAGTTGAAAGCCAGTTTAGTTCGGTGTATTTGCCATTGTTTGCAAAAGCATGATACATTTTTGTTAGTTGTTCGAGGTTTACCCCGCAGCCACCCAAAACTACCGAAAGTCCGAGTTTTTTTTCGTCCTTTTTGATTTGGTCGAAGCCCATCTTTTTTAAAGCCTTGATAAATTGATGGGTTTTTATTTGATGGAGTATTTTTACTGCCACAACATTCAATGAATTAATTAAAGCATGTTCTGTTGTAACATAGCCATGAAACTGTTCGTCATAATTAGAAGGTTCGTAACCACTATAGCTGACCGGAACATCGGTAATCTTTATTTTTGGGGTAATAATTCCCTTGTCAAAACCCATTCCGTAAAGGAAAGGCTTAAGGGTGCTTCCTGGTGACCGAATAGCTAAAACACCATCTACCTGCCCTGCATCTTCTTTATTAAAAAAATCGGCTGAACCAATGTAGGAGACCACACTATTATTTTGATTATTAATCACTAATACAGCCCCATTTTTTATATTATAGTTGTATAAGCGATTGATGTAATTTTTTACCAGGTTTTGAACCTTTACCTGTTTTTTATAATCCAGATGAGTTGAAATAATTGGTCTTTCGGGATAGCTCATTTTCATGCGGTAGGCATATTGCGGAGCCAGCTTTGGCGATTCGTGCCGATAGGCTTCTAAAGGTTCGTTTAAAGCATCCTCGATATCCTGTTGTGGAAATAAATCTGCTTTTTTAAACCTTTTTAACCATTTATTACGCTGTTTTATGACAGCATCGTTGTTTTGCCCTAAAACCAATGAATTTGGGCGGTTTGGGATAACAGACAAAGCCGTTAACTCAGCCAGACTCAAATGGTTAGGAGCCTTTTCAAAGTACAACACTGAAGCTGCTTTCACTCCTTCAATATTGCCTCCGTAGGGCACCAAATTAAGGTATAATTGAAGAATTTCGTCTTTACTATATTCATACTCAAGTTGAGAGGCACGAAACATCTCGACCAATTTATTCCAGTAGGTTCTTTCTTTGGGTTCTAGCAGGCGTGCCACCTGCATAGTGATAGTAGAAGCTCCCGAAGTGCGTTTTCCATGAACAATATTGTTAAACATAGCCCTGAAAACGGCAAAATAGTTCACACCATTATGGTAATAAAAATACCTGTCTTCTTTAAAAATAATTGCCTTTCGAAGCAACGGAGTGATTTCCTGTAGTTCGGTTTTCATTCGCCATTTATCATCATTACTTAAAAAAGCATGGACAACAGTACTATCAGAACTTAAAATTATTTGTGAATAATCGATATCATCGGGCAATGGGAAAGCAATATGAAGGCTCAAAGAAACAGTTATCAGCAAAGAGAATGTAATAACAAAAAACCTTAACTCTTTGGTTAGTTTCAGCCAATATTTTCGGATGTTTACTTTGTAATGAGTTCCGAAAATGTGGATGTATTTTGGTTTGTGAACTTTAGTTTTACCCATATTAAATACAAAAAATCCACTTTAATTTTCCTATCGCAAAATGCATTCAAAAAAATATATTGTAACAAATACAGGGTAAAATAAAGCTTTTTTTGTAACAAATACGGAGTAAATTCAAAAAAATTGTACAGGTTCCGAGCAAAATCAAATAGGTTTATAAATAAACTTCCATTGAAAAGCCATCATCTTTGGGCTTATTGTATCTGTCTCCATAATGCTGCAAGTTTAAAACTTGCGGCAAGGGGGGAGCAATACTACACGATGCTATCTTGAGGTAGCGTTGTGGGATTCATTTACAAAGAATTATAGTGAATCAAATCCTTTTCATCATCTGGGGGAATTAGCTTTAGCGTATTTACCCTGCTTCCAAAGTCTTCTATGCTTTTCCACTCTCGTAGCTCTTCCCATCCTGAAGGGGATGAAGAATCGGCACACTCAACAGCTACAATTTTATATGAACCATCTATTTTTGTCACCATCCAACGATCATTATAGCAGTTTTGAAGAACCCCTCTTATATAATATCCCATGTAACATACAAACAAGTTTCCGCTCGTATTTTCATTGTCAATTACCGAATCGTATTTTGCCCCAGCATATTCTTCAATAGCAAAAAGTTTGCGCTCACACAATCCGGCTATGGTTCTCATTCTACTTTCTTCAGATGTACCATACGCCCATGCGGTTATTGTTGAAAATGAGCTTTCCGCATCACTAAATACGTAAGCATCGAAGAATTTATATACAGCTTCGATAAACTCATTGCGTGTACCTTCTAATTTATTACGTTTTATATTAAAATCGTATTCATAACTTACTACCTGACTAACAAACTCCTGTACTTTCTTAATCTCTTTCATAATTACTTGTTTTTATTTTATACCGTATAACATATCCGGATCAGTTTCATATTCAATACCGGGATATGCTTCTGATTCTACCTCCTTATTATCGTTTATATAACAAATATAAAATTACTGGATTGCTGTGCAAACACCAGTTGGGGCAATACTACACGATGCTATCTTGAGGTAGCGTTGTGGGATTCATTTACAAAGAATTATAGTGAATCAAA
>JBNKJW010000037.1:0-20978 GCA_050291445.1 Bacteroidales bacterium
TGCTGAAAAAGTCAGAGGTACATTAGCTACAACTTAGCGAAGCGATATCTTCGACCAAAGGGAGAAAACTTAGCAAAGCGAAGATGTATATGAATACTTCGAGCTGAAGCTAATGAAGTAGATGATGTGCCTCTGGCTAGCATTATAATCATTAGTTTTTAGCTACTTGAAGATAAAGTTAATGCAAGGAAAAATCACTATTTTTTTAAAAACCTTTGCACTTTTTTACAACTTCTTTTATGTAAATGTTTAATTTTAATAGGCTTAGGCGTTTTTCAGTGAGCCCTAAATTACTGTTTGGTTAAGGAGTTTGTAATCAAACCTGATGCTGGAAAAATACTTTATTGAATGTTCTCCCCCTTTATAGCTTTTCGATTTAGTGTCAATGCTCCTCCAATTTTAAAATACAATACTGTTTCTTTTAATTTATTACTGTAGCTAGCCAGTTCTCCAGCGGTTGCAGCCATTTCTTCAGAGGAAGCAGCATTTACCTGAGAAGTATTGTTCAACTGCTGCATAGATTGCTCAATTTGTGAGATCCCGGAGTTCAGTTCGTTACTAGCAAAAGCAATTTCCTGAACTAACTTGATGGTTTGTTCCATCTCTGGTTCAATCAATTCAAAACTAGCGTTAGCAGCTTCTGCAACAACAAGCGCCCTTTCGGACACCATGTTGATTTCATCAGCTGCAAACTTGCTTTTCTCTGCCAATTTACGAACTTCTGCTGCAACCACGGCAAATCCTTTTCCGTGTTCTCCGGCACGGGCGGCTTCAACAGCAGCGTTTAAAGCTAATAGGTTGATTTGAAAAGCGATATCGTTAATAACAGTTATTTTTTCAGCTATGTTATGCATCGATTCCACTGAGGTTTGAAATGCATCTTTACTTTCACGAAAACTATTCATCGTTTTGTTTGATATTTGTTCAGTTTGTCCTGCATTTTCCGCATTTTGCTGTATACCTGCACTCATTTCTTCCATAGCAGCTGTTACCTCTTCATTAGACGAGGCCTGAATATTAGCCCCTTCAGATAATTGTTGAGAGGTCGTATTGAGCTGCTCTCCGGTCTGCGCCAAATTACTTGCTTCCATAACAACCGAAGACACAATTGATTTTAGTTTGATGGTCATATGATAAACTGCTGCCAAAATCCCAGTTTTTTTTAAATATTTCTTAAAATCAACCTCAAGGTTTCCACTGGCAATTTGTTTTGTTATTTCAGCAATGTCATCGGGTTCACCACCCAGGTGACAGTTCAAACGCCGTATTATTAGATATCCTATTACTCCAACTATCCCTGCAATTATAATCCCCCATAAAATAATCCTCCAAATAGATGAAGCTATTTGTGCCTGAACTGGAGCCCGATCAGACGAAATAATAAACATTCCTTTTAAATCTCCATCGTGCATATTCTCCATCTTGTAACCTAAAATATCTTTCCCGTTGTTATAAGGACTATTTGCCGGGTTACCATGACATTTCAAACAACCTTCTTTTTCATTTAGAAAAACAGGACGCATCACTTGCAGAGTATTCATTTTTTTGTCAATATGAGTAATGGTTTTATCTCCTTCTTTCTTAAATTGTTCCAAGAAAGTAATATCCTTTTTTGTTGCTTCATATTTTGAATTACGGGCATTAACTGAAGCTATTCTAAAGGAGTAATGATCTATATCGGCATTATCCATTCCAATAGTCCATGATGCAATTATAGGAACGATTTTTAAAATATGTTGTTTTTCAAAATCAGGTATATTTCCTTCAGGATATTCATGAAGAAGCCGCTTTACTTCATCCTTTAACCGATTCTGTCCGGCAACATAAATACGCACTGATTCTACCCTTGTTAAAATGGCCTCACTCTTTTCTACTAATGCTTTTTCTCCATTTTCTTTTATTCTGATTGCTGAAACAAATATTCCGACACTTAAACAAAGTATAATCGAAGACACGTAAAGAATATATAGTTTCGAACGTAAGGTTATTTTCATCTTTCCCATAATATACATAAGTATTTAACTCCATTAGAGTTTTTGTAAAATAGTTATAAGTCTATCACAGAACCAAAAGGTTTAGTGATTTTATACCGAACCGCTGTTAGTATTTGGTTTGCTTCGCAAGCTCTCAAACCAAAACTGCCAGTCGATCGGCATATACAAAGCCATTCTCAAATTTCAATTTATAATATTTCAAATGGGCTTAGCATAAAAGCAAAATTTATAAACAAAGATCCTTACATTGCTATTTGTTATAAACGAACCCTATGTTTAAACATATATTAATTGTTTAAATTCTAATTATTCTTTAAGAAATTGTATCTTCAACTAATAAAATTCCTATTGGCAGAATTTTGTTCCTCAATGTTTCAGTTATTTTATTTGACTGAATGATAGAATGTTTCATACAGGAATATCGCTATCCTGATTTTTATAAAAAACATCTCTATCTATTAGTTTATTGAATGTATAATATAATTGCTCAGCTAACAGCTATGATAATGAGAGAAAACACTAAAATTAAATCTGTTTTACTAATATCTTATAAACTCTCTCTATTTTCAGGGACAAAATTAGGATAGAAAGTCTTGCAGACAAAACCTTGGGTAGTACAAAACTAGTACAGTGGAAATTATTAACAATAATTTAAGATTGCATTATTAAAATGTACCCTTTGCCAAAAAGAAAGTACATTTTTATTGCTCAAACTGTGTGAATATTTTATGTCGAACTCAGGTTAATAGTTAATTCCTATTTTGGCTAACTACAGGAATTTCCAATGAAAAATCCGCTATTTCCAATCCATCATTCAATAAGAAGGAGAATATATATGATTCTTTATCTGTAGCAGTTGGTTTTCCTAGTATGGTATATGTTCCATTCTTGTTGTTTACAATACTAAGCCAGTTAGGTAAATGTTGAATAGTAAGTAAAACCCGATCTTTGTCTCTGTCCACAACCCTGAAAGTTTTTCTATAAAAATGTCCCATTTTGGCTGAACGCTCTCTAGGGAATAAAACTTGCGGCTTGTGTTGAATATCTGTTGCCAGTGTAAAAACCTGTGTTTTATTAAACTGTAAATTTTTAAAATACAAAACCCCATGACTTAATGAGTCAGCTGCAACCCGCTTAACCAAACTACTATTTGTAAAATTACCGTGTTCATCTGTAATTAATAATTCAAAATCGCTCAAAATGCAGCCAGAGTAGTGCAAGTCAGGCAATGCAATTGATAAATCTACTTTCGCAATTCCATTATTTTGGACTTTCCATTCCCTCATAAGCCTTTCCCTGATGCACTCTGGCATAATCCCCTGTTTACTTAATTCTAGTGGCGCATCATTGTTACCCCATATTAAAAAACGCTGATCTTTTAGCCTTTTATTGTCTGCTGCAAGCTTAATTCTGATAATAGCATCCTCATTGCCGGAATTGGCTACTTTTTGATAGAAATTGAGAATACTGTCCCGGCCAATTCCGGCAACATCATTTTGATAAAGGCGATCAGCCTCCCAGATAACAGTCTTATTAGAACTTAAGTAATTCTCAGGCTTTTTATTATCACCAATTGTAAAACCTTCTTTAAGAGCAGATATTGATTGTTTAGCAGTAACATTCATCTGAATATCATCAGAAAAACTTGCTTGTGAAAAGCTATTAACTACTTGCAAACATATCATGGTAGAAAGTATAAGTTTGTATGTCATCAGATATATTTCAGGTATTAGATTAGAAAAACAAGAAATGGTATCTCTATTTTATGAAACTGTTCTTTTAGACCAACTGACCAGAATTAGATCTTAATATTTGGATTATTAAAGCTGATAGCCCCAATTGTAATAATTACACCCACAATTGCCATGAAGGCCATTGTTAATTTTGTTTTAATGGGTATTTCACTATAAGAATCTATATTTAAAGAATTTTGATTTCTAGAACAATTTTGCTCAGCTATATTGCTGGCTCTACTGTAGTTGTTGCTAATTCTGTTATTTCTTCAGTTGAAAAGACTTTGTCTACATCAATAATCATAGTAAAACTTTGGCCATTTTTATACATCCCTGAAATAAATTTGGAATTGTAATTTATGCCTAGCGTCGGCACAGGCTTTATGTCTTTAGGTTCTATTTCTAAAACTTCATCAACACTATCCACAATTGCTCCAATATTAAATGTCTCTCCATTACTGTTTATTTCTAATACTAATATGCAGGCACCTGGACTAATTTCCGTTGGTTCCATTCCAAATTTAATGTGAGTGTTAATTATTGGTAGCACTTTTTCGCTCAAGCTCATTACTCCTTCCATGTATAGTGGGGTTTGTGGAATTTTTGTAATTACTGGCATTTCAAGTATGCTTAAAACTCTGCTTACATTTGAAGCAAAACTTTCTTTACCAAGTCTAAATGCTAAATACGATTTTTGATTGTTGTTGTTTTCCATAATATAAAATATATCTTATAAGCGTGAATAATAAATTTGGAAATACCCCCAATACTTATGAGGGAGTCTGAAAAGTCACCTGTTTTGTAAAAAAAAACACTAAAGTTCAAAATCGCCATGTTTGCAAAGCGCAATAAAACAATGCTTATCTTTGCTAAAACCTTTTATCCTTTGGGTGAAAGAACCTTTTTAACAACCTCTATATTTTGACTTAAGTATAATAACCAATACAGCTCTGTATCACACAGATTATTCTATTATTCTCAATTATTCCCAAGTGACGAAGGTATGATAAAAGGGAGTGCTCATACAAAATTCCAGGTATTACAAATCTAGTACAATAACAAATTCTAAAATAATTAGGGCTTGCTGAAAAACGCCTAAGCCTATTAAAATTAAATATTTATACCGAATGGTTATCATGTAACGGAAATTAAAATTCCCTAACATGCTAATCCTTCGGTATTATTCCCTTTGGTCATGAGAACGTTCACTTCGTTCTCTAAGTTACACCAAAACCTTTTTTTACTATCTTGATAGCGGTTTGGTATTACATGAAAAAAGTTGTGAGAAAGTGAAAAGAGTTTAAAAAAAACAGCAATTTTTCCTTACATTAACTTTATCTTCAAGTAACAAAAACTAATGGTTACTATGCTAGCCAGAGGTGCATCATCTACTTCATTAGCTTCAGCTCGAAGTATTCTTATACATCTTCGCTTTGCTAATTTTTCTCCCTTTGGTCGAAGATATCGCTTCGCTAAGTTGCAGCTAATGCACCTCTGACTTTTTCAGCAGGCCCTTACTACTCAAATCTAACATCTAATTTAAATGATACAAAACTGATTTATCAAAAGGTGCCCAAACTGCGTTTTTCACACCTGCTTTTTTTAAACCTCTGTTTACCCAGTTATTGCAAGTAAAAAGCAAACTGTAATTGCCTTTTGCTTTATAATATTTATAAAAACCAGATTCAACAATTTCAGGAAATAGTTCCACTACTTTTTCTTCATCATTCAATTGAAAAGTATGATAAATATAATTGCTTAATACCTCAAGTTGTTTATCTGAAAGATTAATTTTCCTGGTGCTTTTTGATATTGATGGCGTTTTTTTGAGTCCATAAACCTGTATCACCGTAGGTGTTGGTATAAATGCTGCTTTTAACGCTGTAGCGATCTTCAGATCAGACCAGGCAGGCGTATTCATATAAAAATCTCTATCGCCCCAACCAAATGCCAGGTAATTGTATGAATTATTTGCGTCAAGCTGATGGGTCCAGCCACAGAACTTACATTTAGAAGGGAGAATCAGATCAATATGAACACCATTTGAACTTACATAAATTGCTGTCCCTTTCTTACTTTCTTTAAAACTAGAATTCTCTGGGATAAATGTCAGAATTAATGCGATAATAAGGTATAAAATAATACAGGAAACAACTACGGCCAGAAATTTTAAAGCCCAAGAAACTATTTTCTTAATAAACTTCACATTTATTACAAATCAGTTTTAGTCTTCTCTAGTAGTTTTGTATAGTCAATTACCATTTCTTTATCAACAGCTTTACACATATCATAAACTGTTAGTAAAGCTACAGAAACTCCTGTTAAAGCTTCCATTTCAACACCAGTTTGGCCAATACACCTCACTTCACCTGTTACTTTAACTCCTTTTTCATCCAATTCAGCATTGATTTTCACCTTATTCAAACGTAAAGGATGACAAAGTGGAATTAAATCACTGGTCCTTTTTGCAGCCTGAATTCCAGCAATTTCAGAAACTGTCAGAACATCACCTTTTTTCATATTATTTTGCTTAATTAAAGCAATGGTTTCGGCTTTTAAGGTAATATGACCTTCGGCAATAGCAATTCTTAATTGGTCAGGTTTATGACCAACATCTACCATTCGAGCTTTTCCTTCTGAATCTATGTGGGTTAATTTTTTTTCCATTTGAGTACACTGATTGGTTCTGATATTTATGATTCTGACTGATTAGATTGGTGAGATTGAATAAGATTGATTGAAGATTTTATAATTCATAAAAAATTCCTTTTCATATCTTTTTGTTCAAATAGACTAATTTCCAATCCACAAATTTCCAGGTTTACCCCCCTACTTTGCTAAATTTATTTTTCAAACTGGTTGTACCTGATTTTGGTTTACTTCCCAATGCTTTTTCAAGTGCTCCTTTTGCGCCAAATTCCCGAATATCATATTCAATATCACTAAAAAGGCAGGGTTTTATTTTGCCGTCACTAGTAAGCCGCAATCTATTACAAATATTACATGCGCCACCTTCTCCCCCTTTCACTTTCCAAAACTGACCTTTCTCCAAATCCATCTCACGGATATACCTAATTTCCAACCCATTTTGCTCGCAATAAGCAGCAACTTCCCTGGCATTAGGCTCTTCTGAAGACTCCTTTACAACACAATTTATTTTAATCGGATTTAACCCGGTTTCTTTTGCAACTTCTATCCCTTTAAGAACATTTTCAAGCTTCCCTACTCTTGTAATCTGTTTATATTTCTCAGGATTTAAAGTATCAAGGCTGATATTAACCCTTTGCAAACCAGCCTCAACCAATTGATGAGCATAATCAGACAAGTAAATTCCATTGGTTGTCATTGCAAAATCTTTTACCCCTTCAATTTCACCAATCTGTTTGACCAGTTCGACAATTCCTTTACGGACCAGCGGTTCACCACCGGTAATCCTCACCTTGTCAATGCCCATATTTACAGCTTCCTGAACAACTTCAACAATTTCATCGAATCGTAAAATGTCACTGTGTCCCATCAACTGTACACCTTCCACGGGCATACAATAAGTGCAACGCAAATTACACCTGTCAGTTACCGAAACCCTTAGGTAATTGATTTTTCTGTTAAATCTGTCGTACATCCACCAACTCTCCCTTTTTTATCACATTTACACCCAATGGTATTGTAACCAATCCCCAAACCTTACTATAACCACTAATATGCGCAGAACCATGGTATTCCGTTAACTCAGCTTCGCCATTTTCGTTAATTATTATTGGCAAAAACGACTTTCTTCCACTTTTTTTTCTGGAATAGTCTTTTGCTAATGGTAGTTTTATATTCAAAGGCTGATAGTCTCGACCCATCATAAAATAAAGAAATGGTTTTATCAACACTTCAAATTGGACAAAACTGGAAACAGGATTGCCGGGCAGTGCAAAGCAGAACTGTCCTTCTCGTTCACCAAAAACACTTGGTTTACCTGGTTGAACAGCAATTTCCTGAAAAAGTAAGTTATATTGAAGCTGTTTTAAAATATCCGGCACTAAATCAAAATCGCCTTTTGAAACACCACCTGTTAAAATAATTACATCATTTTCCTGATATGCTTTTTCAATTAATTGCATGGTTGCTTCCTCTGTATCTCGTGCAATCCCTTTATAATAAGCATCAACCCCAATGTTTTTCAACTGCGCAATCAATTGCGCACCATTACTATTTCTAATTTCCGAAACTGATGGCTTTTTCTCTGGTTCAACTATTTCATTCCCGGTAGGAATTACAGCTACTTTGGGTTTTCGCGTAACTAAAACATCAACATAACCCACCGAAGCCATGGTAGCAATGTCCTGAGGACGAATTAAAGTACCTTTTTCAACAACAACATCTCCTTTTTTTATATCCTCGCCTAAATAACAAATGTTTAATTGTCGTTTTTCCTTAAAATCTAATTCACAAACATTTAGTTCCTCAGCCTCTCGTGTATACCTAATTAAATTCTCACCAATTCCTTCAGTGTCTTCTACCATAATTACACAATCTGCTCCCTCAGGAATCATTGCACCTGTCATTATTTTCGAACACTGATTTTTGCCAATTGTTTTCTCAGGTTTTTTTCCAGCAGGAATCAGCTCTATCACTTCAAGCTCGTTTTTAATGTCTGCGTACCTGCATGCATATCCATCCATTGCAGATTTATCAAAAGGAGGCATGTTCATATCGGAATGCACATTCTCTGCTAACACTCTTCCTAATGAGTCCTTTAATTGAACCCTTTCCCGAGGTAACTCCCGAACTGATTTTTTAACTATATCGTATGCTTCTTCAAATTTTATCATTCTGATTCTTTGTTTCTGGTTGCAGGAAACTATTTGCTGGTTGCCGATTCCTAATCACACTGAATAACTACATACCAACTTCTGCTTATTAAATCATCACTATCTTCACTTAGCTTTCCAGACACCAGGTATTTTTCTTAATTTTTACTTTTTTCAGGCCGAAGTTATGCTTTTCCCCATCTGTGTATACAATTTTGTCTGCATGTTTCTCTAATTCTTTAGCACTTGGCTTCATATTAGTGTCATCTTTGTACTTAATTAATAAATACACTGCTGGTTTCACTACCTTACGAAGACTATTTGATTCACAGACAATTAAACAAGGTTCAGTTAACAAGTCCTTAAAGGTTGCAAACGCTTGTAAAATTGCCTCAGATTTCACCTTTAATTTAAAAGCCCTCCTTGCCCCAGCTCTTAACATTTTTGAAGTATCTTCTTCAGAATCAATATCGAACTCTTCAACCAAGCGGTATTCCGATTTTAAAGGTTTTGTGTCTTTTCCATGAAAAAAATCATCGCCCTCATAAATAGTTTTGATTTTGAGGCCAACTATTGGGTATTCTTTAGCAAACTTCTCAATCAGTTTTACAACAAATGTAGTTTTTCCAACATTTCTGCTTGCTCCCCCAATTAATAACAAATTATTTTCAATCACAACCTCCTCCATTAACTCGCAGAAAATCACTTATTAATTTTATTGAAAAATTTTTTTGTAATTTTTTTTATTGACTGATTAAACTCTTTTTTAAGTTCATCAAAAGCCAATATTAAATCTTCACCGTCAGCAGTCAAGCATGAATACCCTCCATTTTTCCCACCTCTTTGTTTATCAACTAATTTAAAGCCAAGCATTTCTTCTGATTTTTGGATAACCCCCCAGGCTTTTCGGTAACTCATTTCTTGTTTATCAGCAGCCAGTTTTAAAGAGCCCGACTCTTTTATATCAATCAACAAACCAATACAGCCTTCTCCCATGATTCCTTTTTCATCAATTGTTTTCAACCAAACACTATAATCAAGAAATACATCGTAATATTTATCTCCTCTGGATCCAGCCATAATAGTTTGTGTGATTTCAAATTCTCGACATGTTCAAAAAAACATATCTACAAAAATAGGAAATTGGAAGGAATAAAAGAACAACATAAATCATGTTGTATTTAAATTGTCAAGTCCCACTCACATCCCCAGATACCATTTTCACCTCCTAAAATTAGCATTTCAGGCAAGCACCGCTGTTTTCCTTGCTGAATAGTCTGTTACCCAGTAATTTTGCAATGTAAATCTATAAAATCATGTATTATGAGACTTAGAAAATTATTTTTTTTATCACTAATTGTTTCCCTGTTTGTTATTTCAGATGAAACTAAGGCACAAAACTGGAAATTTTGGAATAAAGTTGACGGAGTGGCTATTTTTTATGCATATACTCCTGCGCGGGGAAGTACATATCCTTATTATCAAGTTAGGTTTGTAAACGGAAATCAGGGCACTAAATTAATTTATGCTGATTTCTATTTTCAAAGAAAAGATCAAAAATTAAGGCAAATATGGTTTTCATATAACAGTGCTAAATGGACAGTTAGACTAAAAAATGGTGGAACTTATACTTCAGGAAAACATTATGTTGATCTAAATGTACAGATGTGGACAGAAAAAGGTGGCGGAGGAAAAATCCCCAACCTACGGTATGAAAACTTTCTAGTAAAAAATCCGTAAAATCCAACACTTTATCGAAAGCATTAACAATGCAAAAAAATCGCAAACGAATATGAAAAATTAAGTAGCTGTATCAAAAGTTGCTTATTTGATGGACATTGAGCACTTCGACTAGCTCAGTGTGCCACCTGTCGAAATGTGTAAGTTACTGATAATCACCCCATGCTTAGACAAGCTCAGTGTCCAAATCTAGTTTTGATACAGCCCCTTATATAGCTATGCTAAAACAGAATTTGCTCTTTTTACACCTTTTTATTTGTAAAATAAAATCACGTCAAAATAAGTAAAAGCAACGATCGTACATACTTTACTAAAAAAATTTAAAGTTAAAAAAATAGCAAAATGAACACAAATAAAATTTCACTACTTGCCATCCTGCTTTTTGCAATAATAAAAACTGGAACAATCAAAGCACAAATAGGACAACTAAATATTAAAAAAGATGGCCTCAAAGGGCCGGTTTGTTTATATAAAAAAACCGTACAAAAAGATTTTAAGGAAAAATTTGGCAAATACAAGCCCGAATATAACAGGATAAAGGATTGGTACATATACGACAAAGAAGGACGAAAACTTTTTAGCCAAAAGATTGATGATGATCACAAGAATGATTTCTATAAACGTGAAATCTATTTTTATGAGAAAGGAAAATTAAAAAATAAAGCCAGGGCGGTTGTGCAAATCAGCGACAATAGCATTGCCGATGATGGTTACCATATTTATTATTTTTATAACTATTTACCTAATAATACAATTGAGGAATGCATCCCTTTAAAAGACGGTAAAAAATATGTTGAACTGACTGAAAAATTTGATGCAAAAAACAATTTAATTGAAAGATCTAAGTACATGACAAAAAACTGATTAAGTTTATATTATTTTGATTTTCAGAGCTTAACAAAGCATTAGCAACAAAGGAAAGGCCATATTTGAAAATTGATTTTGCTTTTCGTCCATGCTTTTTTATTTCAATACGTTTAATATTTTCGTGTATGAAAATACCAATTTTGTAACACCAAACAAAAGCAATCATAACAAGGAGAATTAGTTTTTCAATGCGCTCAATATCAGAAAGGTGTGTCTTTTTTATGTCAAAACCACTTGATTTCATAGCTTTAAAACAGGTTTCTATTTGCCATCTTGCTTTGTAATTTAATTGAGCTTGCTCTGGCCTATTAAATGATACTATAATTAAAAAAGCACCACTCTTTTTTTGGCTATTTTCCTTACAGCCTGAGATATAACATAATTGAGTTCCTATCTTTACAATTTTCTTGTAATGAACAAACTCGTCTATTTTCAATGAATTAAACAGCCAGGTAACTTTTATATGTTTGTTTTTATCGGGTAGAAAAATCTTAAAATTATTTCTGATACGAATGTAGTACCTTATTTTATTCTGGTTAAGAAATTTAATCCAAGAATCTCCTACAAATTCTCTATCAGCCATTAAGCAATCAATACAGTCCCTGCCAAACAAGTCAATAAAACGGTTTACTAAATCAATCCTCTCCTGACAATTTGAATTCCCTTTCTTTTTTAACATTTTAAAAAGTAATGGAAAAGCAACTCCTTTATAAGTAACGCCAAGCATAAATATATTAATATCAGTTTGCCCAAATTTCCAGTTTGTTCTATCTATACTCAATTTCAGTTGATCCTTTTCAGGTAATAGACCAAAAATTAATTTTGCTATTAAATCTGAATCCAATACAAATTCGGCTATAAAACGCTGTATACGCCGCAAACTCGAACTTGCTGAAGCTCTACTGTCAAACGCATTTGCTAATTTTTCAAAGCCTACTGTTTGGACTTTACAAAGTGCTATTACAAACATGGATATTAACTTTAATCGTGATAAGTTAACTTTTCCCTTAAAATTGGTATTCAATATTTCTACGAATTCCTTACTTTTACTTCCTACGTTGATATTCTTCATTAGAAAAATGAGTGGTTTTATTCTTCTAACTTACTGAATATCAGCGTATTGACCAAATTTTTTGACGGTTATCTTACTGATTATCAGAAGTTTATATTTTTGTCATGTACTAAAGTTTCTTTTAATATTTTGTCAGGGTATAGAACTTCAAAATCACCCCAGAAATAAAGGCTAAATACTTTCCTGTCATTCCAATTTTTATCCCATAATTCAAGAAGTTCATTAGGAGGAGCAACTCCGACTCTATTGGAATACAGTTTTGTTATCTGCTTTGAATCAAAATTCTCAGTATTATAAACATTTTCAACTTTTTCTTCTGAGCATCCAAATAAAAAAAGCAATGTTAAAAATGGGAGGATGTGTATTCTTTTCATAATTTCCTGTTATATCTTTTTCTATCAAATTAGTTCTAATTTATGCACGTTGTTTTCTAATGAGGTGTAACGCCAAGCTAAACTCTGAAAGGGATTAAAAGCACAGCCCTTTCGTTTAGCAAGTAGCCAAATTATTGATTTTGATATTACATCTTTCTTTTTAATAGCTAAATCAATAATTTGGTGGGCTTCATTACTTGTACACCTTTAAAAATAAGCAAGTAGCCCTTCTTGCGTTTTAGCTATGTGTTATGGGCTTTTTTCTCAATCATTTTATGGCCGTATTCTTCTTCAGGAAATACAATGTTAGTTGCCACAGTCTTCCGCCTTTAAATAATCATCCTCAGTAAAGGTGTAAATAAATTTGTAATACCTTTCACCAATTTTTTCATACTGATAATTCTGTGTTCCAAGTATTCCTTCACCTTTCCCAGCTTTATCGCCATAATTAAGGGTATCACATTTATCTCCATTATAGATAATTATAGGACTATCGTAAGTAATAGGTACATAGTCTTCTGCATGAATTTCTTTTGGACCTTCACTGCTCTGTTGGAAACTGACAGTTTTTTTAGGAGAAAGCACAAAAAGCCCTGTTTCTACCTGGTATTCCGTGTTATTAATGTAAACCCAATCAGCGCTCACCTTGTAATCCACACGTTTACAACTACATAACTCTAGCAATGCTAGAGTTATGATGCTAATTCCAGTGATCAAAAAGCACATCCAAATTGTTTTCTGTTCCATTGTTGTATAATTGTTTAATTTTATCTCTCCATTGCTCCCATCTCTATTTTCCTACAAATGCATTTTCAATTTGTCGGATGGGTATAATTGAAAAGATAAAAAACACTCACTTGGCTGTCAAAAGCAACTAAGTGGGCAATAACATCATTCACAGTCTACCGAGGCATCGTAATCTGCTTTGGTAAAGGTGTAATAAAGTGTATACTTACTTCCTTTGAGCAATTCCTCGCTGTAATTATCGTATTCCTCAATAGTAAAAATATTTGAATTTGATTTAGTCCAACAGAGGCATTTTTGGTTCAAAAACCTTATTACTATTGAATCTCCCTTTTCATATATATCAGTATCAAAAGAGAAGAGAGCCGGCACTTCAGACCTTGTGGTATTTGTTTCAACTTCTTCGCCATTTTTAATTTCAAAAGATTTAATCAAACGAGTTCCATCATATAAATTAAACACTTCCATAACCAAATCAACGCCAGTGCGGTTTTTATAAATGTAATTAACTTCTTTTAAAGGATCTACACTCCCTATACAACTATTAAAAACTATTAATAATAAGTTAATTCCAATGATCAAAAAGAGTATCCAAGTTGTTTTCCGTTCCATTGCTATATAATTCTTTTATTTTATCTTTCCATTTATTCCATTTCCATTTTCCGATAAGAGCATCCTCAATTTATCGGATGGATATAATTGAAAAGATAAGAAACACCCACTTGGCTGCCGAAAGCAACCAAATGGGCAATAACATCATTCACAATCTACCGAGGTATCGTAATCTGCTTCGGTAAAGGTGTAAGTGTATTGAATACTATTGCTACTTGTTTGTAAAACTGTGTAGCTCTCAATATTCTGTGTTGTAGAACCTTCGCCACTTTTGAATAGTAAACAAAGTGTATCATCAAATGTTATCAAAATATCATTATTCCCCTGAAAACTCTCAAATACACCATTGCAACATTCCACTGAATTCAGCCCTTTAGAATTATCAAACTCAGTCTGAATATCAATTATATGGCGTTCTTTAGGAGCTATCTCAAATACAAAAATTCTTTGATTCCCTTCGGATTGAAAATAACCGATATTACTTTCTGTATTATTAACATAAATAACCTTAATGTTAAGTGGGCCAATATTCTTATCCTTACCTTCGCATGAAATTAGCAAAAATGTAAAAATTATGTTAATCCCAGTGAGCAAAAAGCGCGTCCAAATTGTTTTCTGTTCCATTATTATATAATTTTTTTATTTTATCTCTCCATTGATCCCATCTCCAATTCCCTCCAAGGGCATCCTCAATTTGACGAATAGTATAACCAGAAACATTATCTTCAGCTAAGATCTCTGAGCCATTATTTCTATCGTTAACACCGTCTATCATATCTACAACTACTTGTGTGTAATTAGGTCTAATCGTTGGTCCTCCACTATAATTATGATAAACCATCCTTGTCAATTCCCATTGCACCCCACGTGCCCAGCTTTCGGCTACGATATCTTGAGATGCAGCATAGCCCAGTGCACTCATGTTCCAATGGCTGGCATGGGCCATTTCGTGGATGACTGTTCCGTAAATATCTCTAGAATCATGTTGAGGGTTAAATATATGAATGGCACTGCCAATGCCCACCCAGCCCCTTACGGGGTTGTGTTCTCCATTTGCACTCCCATTATTTTCGTAAAAAGCCCTTAATTTTAATTGAACTTTCCAAAAGCCGTTTTGGGGTGGCCTTCTTAAACCTTTTATGTTTCCATAAGTATAATGGAACGCTGGCCTGAAAATAGTGGCATAGTATTCTTGTGTGCCGCCTTTAATGTTTAGGTTCCAGTCGCCACGTTTTTTTGGCCCATCATATTTTGCCCTACCAAGCAATGACTTTCTAATCTCAAACTCATACCTTTCCCAAATTATCGAATAATTGGCATCGTACCTAAACTGCCCATCGCAGGAATAATAACCATTTGCATCGGTATCATCTTTATGTGTAACAAAAAACCTCCTAGCCCGTACGATTACCCCTTGCACAGGAACATAGCTTCCATTTATTGTTGTTGTGACATATCTATAAACGGCCCTTTTGCACCTGTTATCTTCAATTGGTTTCTTTAAAGTAGTTAAACTTTGTTGTTGGATCGGATCAGTTCCTCCACAATCATAGTACTCCCAATGGCTGAAAATTCGTGTTGTAGTAGTTGTTGTCCCGATATTGTCGTCCCAAACTAAGATCCTTCCTGCTGGGCGCCATTTTGACGGGAGAAGTCCTTTTGTACGTTTATCGTTTTCGGTTTCTTTAAGATTGCCGGTAATACGCAATGCCTCGTCAACCAACTCCTCTACAAAACTTTCATTACTTTTTAACTGTGTTGTTGCTTCAGGTATGAATAAATCTTCCAGGATTTCGTATTCAATTTCGGGGAAATTATATGAAACTTTTACGGCACAATACTGATAAGTCGGCTTTCCTTCTGGTACGCTAGGATCGTGGTAGGCATCTTGTTCAGGTACCACCTCGTGATCCATCGGATAATCATACAAATCAAGGGTCGAATCCAGTTTTAACAGGCTTAATTCTTCATCGTTCGCTGGTTTAAATTTCACATAATAATGGGTCGCATTGATATCAAGACTGTTTTTTTTGTTCTTTTCACCCTTTTGTAAATTATTATATGCTATCCGCATATTTTTTACTGAATAAGGGTTTTCAAGTTTTCTACCCAGGATCGATTCTTCGATGCCATCATTATTGTAAGCTAATGGCTCTACAAAATCTTTGCGACAACCAATAAAGGCCATTACTCCTCCAATTATTGCCGCCATTAAAATTAGTTTGGTTTTTGATTTAAACATTCAAATTCAATCTTTATGGTTACGCCTACTTCTAATTTAAGGTCTCTTCGGCATAATTTCGACCGTTTTTTGGCAACTATTTTCTGAAACTGGTCTTTTGACAACTTTTATTAATCCCAATTAAGTTGGTGGCTTTTGTCATTTTCTGTTTCACCTTTCAATTGCCCATAACGGATAGAGCTATAAATAGCTGCCATTTGCGGAGTACTGCGCTTTCAGGCTACTGTGCAGCCTATGCGTCCCACAGCACTTGAAGTACCCAACGTAACGGCAATTATTTTATAGCGTCGTGTTAGGTGCATTTATTATTCATTTCTTCGACACAAGTTTAAAAACAAGTTGAAGGCTGCTTATAATATTGCACATTCACCTTTATTTATTAGGATATGGCATAATATCTTCAACCACCTGAACTGATGAAGCCCTAAAATATCCTAATGCCCCATTGCTGATATTAGATGGTGGCGAAGCAGGCGAGGGTGTATAAACTCCGCCATCGTTTCTGAATTGGCTAATTAACGCTTTATAATAATCATATATCTCTTCGGTAATAGCGTGCATTTCAATTTTGTAGGGGAAACCATAATGTGCTTCTGTTGGGTATGCGTTTCTCCAATAATCAACCGATTCACCTTTAAATACATCAATACCATCAACGTTATATTTTAAAAATTCATCGCTTAATATGGCTCGCGGCCAAACACCCGAACCCATATTTGTTATGAATAGATAATAGTCTTTTGTATTTGGATTATCTTTAAACCAAATATACGGAATGTAATAATTAGATTTACCTGTTTCGCCCTGAGTGTAAGCGTATCCAACAGAGTCAATGGTGGGCACAAAAGGCATATAACAAGAAGATTGATAACTTGTTCCCGTCCATTGAATATTTAAAGAATAGGTAATACCAGAGCTTACTTTTAATTTTCTTGTGCTATAATAACCCTTTGATAAAGAATAATCATTTAAACGCAATATTGAATCATTTAATAGGGGATTCCAATAATAAACAGAATCAGGTTCACCAACCAAGGTATCAATAGTTCCGATATCATCACTTATAATAACCAGAGCATCAGTAACTGGAGGGTATTTATTTATTATTCCAAACCATGTTGTATCTGTATCGATGCTTAAAAAAGAGGCTTTACTTAAACTAAGTTTCACATAATGAATACTATCCGTATTTAATAACGAACATTCTACAACCAACTTTGAATCAATATCCGACAAATCAACTTTAAATTCTTCTGTACATGAGCATAATACAATAAACAATACGACAATTATTATAAAAATAGTTTTCATGGGTTAGAATTTTATATTGTATGAAAGTGTTGGAACAATACCAAAAAGGTACATTTTGTAAGCCGAAGCCATAGAAAAGTTTCCACTATTTTGCTTCACAAATAAAGAATATATATTTTTTCTGTTATACATATTGTAAACAGAGAATATCCACTGACTTTTAAATCGTCGATTAATATTTTTAGAATTGTATATTAGCGAGAAATCAATCCTGTGATAAGCTGGCAATTTAAAATCGTTTTTATTTCCGTAATCAAAAAATGATACTCCATCAACATAAAATATTTGTTGCGGCATGGTAATATAGCCACCAGAGGTAAGTTTAAAAGTTGATGCAATTGTCCACTTTTCACTTAATTCGTAACTACCCGTGCAAGTAAGATTGTGTCTGATATCGTATCTGGGGGAATAGTAGTTTCCGTTGTTTACTCCTGCAATTTTATATTTTGTTTGTGCCAGGGTATATCCAATCCAGCCCGACAATCTCCCTCTTTTCTTCTCTAATAAAAACTCAAGCCCAAAGCTTTTACCGTTTCCTTTCAAAATCTGGGTTTCAATATATTTGTTCAAAAACATATCGGCATTGTCTTTAAAATCAATAATGTTAATCAATTTTTTGTAATAGCCTTCAACCGAAAATTCCAACATGTTTTCAGCCATAGTTTTGTAATATCCAATAACGAACTGGTGTGCTCCTTGTGGTTCAGTATATCTATCGGGCGGAAGCCATACATCTGTGGGTAAACCAACAGTTGAATTACTGAGCAGGTGCAGGTATTGTATGGAATAAGAATAGCCTATTTTAATTGCATTGTTACCGTTTATTTTAATTCGGGCAGAAATACGGGGCTCTATACCCTTGTATGTATTTATTGGTTTAAGGTTTTCATAAATTGCACTATCAGTTACTTGTGTCATGTTGCTGTTATAAGAATATACAGTAGCTGGCCCAAAACTGGTAAAAACGGATGAACGAAAACCATAATTAAATGAAAGCCTGCTATTTATTGATTGTTCATTTTCTATATAGAAGGTTAATTCAGCCGAATTTTTACTGTCGAACGAAAATGCTTTAATTATTGAGCTTGAATCAGCTTGTTCTATAGAACCAGGTTCAAACGAACGATAAATGCTACTTATTCCAGCTTTAATAGTATTATTTGGATTTAGATAATAAGTAAAATCAGCTTTAAAACCAGTTTCAACAATATTGGATTTCCAAACAAAATTACGTATGTCCTCACGGATTTTATAGGCATAATTGTATTTGCTGTTATAGATTGTAAAATTAGAGAATAATTTATTTGAAAAAATATGGTTCCACCTAAATGTTGATGTGAAATTACCCCAACTAAGCTCGTTTTTATTATTTAATGAAACACAATAAAAATTATCATAACCCGAATACATGCTAAGGTAGATGTGGTTTTTGTTATTGATTCTATAATTTACTTTTGCATTTAGATCATAAAACCATATATTATTGTCGCTGCTAATGGTATTTGGCCTTGCTTTGTTTAAGGCATTTAAAGCTATACCCGGGTTGCTATACCTGCCCGAAATAATAAATGATGCTTTATCTTTTAAAATAGGGCCTTCTATATTTAAACGACTAGCAATTAGTCCAATTCCGGCACTAACATGATATTGTCTATTATTTCCTTCGCGCATGGAAACATCAACAACCGATGATAAACGGCCACCATAACGAGAAGGAAAACAACCCTTATAAATAACTACATTTTTAAGTGCATCAGAATTAAATGCCGAAAAGAAGCCCAAGGCATGGGCAGGATTGTAAACAGGAGCTTCATCGAGCAAATATAAATTTTGATCGAAGGAGCCGCCCCTTACATATAAATTTGTTGCACCCTCATTAGCTGCCTGAATACCCGGCAATAGTTGCAATGCTTTCAAAACATCTGGTTCGCCGCTTGATGTGGTAATTATTTTTATCCGTCCTATTGATATCTCATTTGAGCTTACTTGGAGGTTGTCAACATTTGTTTTTGTAGAGTTCACTACCACCTCATCAAGTTCAGAATTTGACACCACTAAATTGCTGTTTATCTGAACATTTTTGCTCAGTTCAACCGAAATGGCTTTGGTTTTATAACCCAGATATGAAAACGAAAGGTGATAATTTCCTTTAGGCAAACTAATCGAAAAAAAACCATATTTGTTGGTAAAAACCCCTTGTTGAGTATCACTAACAAAAACGCTTGCTCCATAAAGATTTTCGCCTGACAAAGAATCCTTTATGCTGCCACTTATAGTGAAACTTTGGGCAGATAATAAAAAACTGCAAAATAACAATTGGCTGATAAGTAGAATACATCTTAGATAAAAGGTGCTGGTTTTCATGTTAACTATTTCTTTTTATTTCCTCTTCAAGAATTTTTATTATTTCGTTCACGGATGAGGAATTGAAAATCATTCTATTGTTAATCAAAATTGTAGGTGTGCCATATATACCAGTAGACTTGACATCATGTATATTTTTCAGGATCTTAGGTGATAATTTTCCTTCAAAAAAATCATTATTAAACTTATTCATGTTCAAGTTAAGCGATTTAGCTATTCTAAACAAATCAGTAGTATCAGGTATATTACTCTGCGAATAGATAGAATCATGAAAATCCCAAAATCGCCCTTGATTATTAGCACATTCAGATGCCAGGGCAGAATTTGAGACGTATGAACCATAATTAATATATCCGAATTTAATGACTTCTTTATACTTATTGAAAATTGAATCAAATATTGGTTGGTACTCCTTACACATATCACATTCGAAGTCAGAAACAACTATAAATGAAACATTTGATTTCATATTACCTTTATAATGCACCACTAAATCATTTATATTTATTTCTTGTTTTTTAGGTTCTGTTAAAAGGATCTCAATTTTATGCAAATTCTTTAACGAATCAACAAAATTATTTACTAAGTACTTTTTGTATCTTTCAATAAGTATTTCTTGCCCCTTAATTGTATTTGTGTTATAAATCATAAAGCCACCTCTAAATTCAGAAATTTGTTTATCTATCTGATTCTCCTTAGCATATCTAATTATTAAAGTTGAATCTTTTTTTTCATTATAAATATTATGCAAAAGACCGTCAACAGAGATACTGTTACGTTCAGCTTCAATAATCAGTAATTTCTCATTTATGTAATCTTCCAATGCAATTTTCCTAATTAAATATATGTTATTTAATGCATCAAATAATTCTTGTTTTATCGTATTATCCATTTCATTATATGAAATCGGTGTATCATCAATATACCCAATAGTTTTATTTGAATCATGGTTACAAGATGAAATAATTATACAAAATATAATAACACCTAAATAATGAAAATAAAAATTCAATCAAAAAATCATAGGGTTTTGCATGCTTGATTATATAAAAGTGACAAGATTTTGCCCAATATTTAAAATTTCATTATCCCATCGAAAGCAAAACCGGACTTTTATTGAGATTTA
>JBNKJW010000038.1:0-23710 GCA_050291445.1 Bacteroidales bacterium
AGTAAAGAAAATCTTTATATTAAAAATTTCAAGTCCGATGAGCCAATTAAATGCCCTGAGGAGTAATTTTATTTCCCTGAATATGTAAAAGCACTTGCTATTAATTGGTTAGATGAAAATTTTCCTAATTGGAGATAAAAATAATTATATGAGATACAAAATTGAGTTACGTATAGAGAAGTTCTTTAATCCTAATTCATTAGATGATATGTTTACAAAAGCTATTGCACAGAAACTTACTGACAAAGGGTTTGTTGGTGGTTCTATTCCTGTATACCAAATGAGTGATTCAAAAGAAAAGAATTTATTGAAATTACATATTGGGGGAGCAATACACTATTTTAAATACATAAGTATATCAATAATGTTATGCGATCTGGAATTTGGGATTATACAAATCTTAAACTTTTTGGAGGAAAAGGATTTGATTTTTTTTAGTACTTTAAAAATTATGCCCCCTCCAGAATATTATGTCAAAAAAGATAAGGAAAAGTAGTAGCACAGCTATTTTTTTGTTACACAGCAAGCATCTATTTTTCAAAACTTAATTCATTGTTAAGACAGGGAGAAAAAAGTACAACTTTATTATTGAAAAATCAATTGATTACAGGTCTAAAAAAAATGAATATTTCTACCGGCACACATTACCGGGGGATAAAACTAGAAGGACAAGAACTTGCATCTTTCATTGCCGAGCATAAAGAAGGCAATATTGTTACTTATAACGAATTTGTATCAGCAGGAACTGTAAGAAAAGGTTCATATTATGAGAAAACAAGTAAAAACATCAAAATAATAATGAAAAGCAAAACTGCCAGAGATATTTCAGAATTAGCTGACGGGGTTCTTTTTAGAGGCAGACCGCCAAAAGAAGTTGTGTTTTTACCCGACACTAAATTTAAAATTGACAATATAATTCAAGATGGTACTAATTATTATTTGAAATTAATAGAATTGTAATATATGGACAAAAGAAGTGAGAAAGACAAAAAGTTTTTGGAAGATATCAGAAAAGGGCAAGAGGAATACAAAAACTTTATTCAATATGAATACCCCAATCTCAGTTTTAAGGAAAAAGTAAATTATTGGTATGGATATCTAAAATCAGAAGTGCGAGATTGTATTGGTTGTACCATATATGATGGCTTAACAAAAAAAGATTATTTAGAGTGGAAAAAACAGGAACCTAAAATTGACAAGATACTAAAGGAAGTATTAAAAAGCGCTTTCATTTTAGGTATTAACAAAAGGCGGTTTTATTGGTGTATTGGTAAATGGTGGAAGATTTTTTAGTTCAGTTATCAAATAGTGGCAGTATCAAAAACCCCGCAAAATTACCCAAACCGTAGCGCACGAACTGGGACACGGGGCTTTTCAGTTAAAGCATACTTTTAGCGATAAGTACGGCATAGACCAAAACACCACCCAAAACCTGATGGATTATGCTAGTGGCACAGAACTGGTTAAATACCAGTGGGATGTGGTGCATGATCCGCAGAATAAGTTGTTTAACTGGAGCCAGGATGAGGAAGAGGGGCAGAAAACTGAGAATATTAGTGGTAAATTCACTGATGAATTATTACAAAGTATAAAGGAGGCAAACTATTCTAATAACAATTTAATGAATGTAAAATGGACTCCTATGGCTTCATATTATTCAACAGTAGTTGAAATATCAGGTGTGAAAATGAAATTAGGTGTGAATTGTAACGGAACAGATATAACAAAGATTAAACCATTAATTCTAGATACTGATGTTAAAATAAATTCTGATCCAACAATGAAAGATGTTGTTATATGGATAATAAATCAATTTGGTGATTTCTTTGATGTAAAAGATTATTTGGGAGCGCATAAAGTCAGAACATTTAGATTTCATGAACCAAATTCCTCACATAATATATCTCTTGTTTTTGAAGAAAAATACACTAATATTATTGGTTCATATTTATTTGGCACTAAATGGGAATTTAAACATTTAAAACAAGACAGGAGCTTTGTTTTGCATATACATAGTCCATGGTTTTCGAATAAATTTAATGAAGCAAACGGAAATCTTATTGAACAAAGAAGACTAATGTACCTTGCGCTAGGGCAAAGCACAGAAGACGCAGATGAAGAGGTATTAAAACAGTTTAATTATATTGCGAAATTAACAGCTAATATTAATGCCCAAAAACCTGGTTTAACTGTTTATACATACAAAAGGAATGAAGCCAATAATACCTTTGAACCAAATCCTGTTCCATTACAATATGATGAATATAATTTAGAATGGCCTGATGTTAATTATCCGGTAGATATTAAATTATGGGATGGAAATGACAAACCTGCCTTGGGGGAAAACTTCTATAGCGAATATCAACTTAGAAAAGGAAAATACACTGATGTTTCCTTTGGAGCTTCTATGGTTGTCCCTGGAGGAAGTGGGTTATTAAAAGATTACATTAAAGGGTTTGGTTATTGTGAATTTGCTTATTTAAACCATTTGGGCAAAGCTATCTCAGTAGATGCTGGGCTAGAATTTTCAACCGGCATTGTAGAGGGCAAGTACATTAAAACATCGGGTATCCCAAACCCCGTTAGTTTTAGTGGGCCAGGTTCAAATAAAACATACAGCGCGAGTGATTTTAAGGTTCCTGTTGGCCCTACGCTATCATATTGGATTGGTTACGATAATGAAGGCACTCCAACATGGAAAGGCTCTTCTGTCGGCATAAAATCAGAACTTTCCAGATCTCTTTTCAAAAAACTCAATTTGCCAGGAGAATATACAGAAACAAAGGTTTATACAGAATTAATCTATCCTTTATTAGATAAGAAATCGGAGACATATACTAAATTAAATAACGACAACATTTATAATGGAAAAAAATAAATATTCAGGATTACTAACAATTCTAAAAATAGTGGGGGTTCTGGCTGGTTTTTATTTTGCCTTTTTATTTATTAAGAAAAGTGATCCCAACATTACTGTATTTGAGCAAAGTTTTAATGTTTGTTTAAAAAATTACAATTCAGAATATAGTGGAACTATTATTAAGAATTTTTTTAGCAGAGGAACTTACATGTCCCAGTTGAGCAATAATAAAATATTTGTATGCTATTGTCGTGACAAAGTGTTTAAAAGATATTATGACGGTGATTCTTTAATAAGATGGGAATTACTTTCAATAGGGGACTCTATTTACAAGCCTGCAAAAACTTTTGATTTCTATTTATATAAAAATGCAAATCCTGATTCTATAGTATTTATAGAATGCAACTATGATTGCGAAGTAAGATTAAGAGGACAAGTAGAAGCCCCAAATTTAGAAATCAAATCAACTACCAGATATATAAAAAGCCAAGTACTAAGTAAAGTTAAATTTGAGTGGGAATTTAATGAAAAATTCGAAAAGTATATAGTGGGATTTCATATTATAAGAGAAAATCTAGACAAATCAATAGATACATCAGAATTACTGAAACCCGACATACGGTTTTATTATGATAGCAAATTTCCAGTACCTGAAAAACTTGATGTTTTTAATGGGGAATATGTTTATTTTAAATACAAATTAGTCATCATAATTGAGGGGTTAAAGAATGTAGAATCATCCCCTCAAACAATGGTGCCTTATATAGATTGGGAAAAAACAAAGAATAATTAAAAATAAATAGTTCCTAACTAGTGTAAGAGTGTGCAACACCTCGCACCAGCGGAGGAAAATATGGTGCCGCAATAGATGAAAGCGTAAAAAACCTCCATATTGTACATAATCATCCTTCAGGAAGTGTTTTGTCCGTAAGATTAGAAAATGGCACAAGTGATTTTAAAACTCTTATTTTTGACAATCCCAAAAGCATTACTTCTTTTGGGAGATATGGAGATGCTACTATATATAATAGCGGAACAACAAAGGATATGTATGAAAACTTTATAAAAAATAAATATTATGAATTTCATCTGAAAGCTTCTAGTGCAACAAATAATATTGAAGATATTGGAGAAAGTCTTGCAGAATACTCGAAATTATTTTTGAAGGATGCTTGCGAGTTTTTAAATATTAAATTTACCATTAATTGACAATTATTTTAGTGAGACTTATGAAAAGCAAAACGATTCTTCCACCAGATCCTAAATTTCATCCATGGTCGGACTGTTCAACCTGTAAATATTTTGACTTTATAAATACAACATGTAATGCTTACCCTGACAAGATCCCCAGTGAAATATACGGTAACTGGGTAAAACACAGGTGCGTCCGTTCAGATCAGATTGGTGAATGGGTGTATGAAACAGCTCAATGGGCAATCGATGCTGGGATAAAAACAGATAGGCCTACAAGAAATTAAAAAATATGGAAAGTAAAGTAAGTATGAGATCTGACTGTGTGTATTGTAAGCACTTTGATATTCGAAATAAAAAATGTCCTGCATTTCCTAAGGGGGTGCCATTTGAAATTTATAGTAATAATGTAAAACATAGAGAAATTAGAGGTGACCAATATGGGACATTTGTTTTTGAACAAAGCCAATGGGCTATCGATAATAAATTTCCAACGGATATTCCTACAGAAGGTGAATTAAGATTAAAATGGGAAAAGGAAAAGAAAAATACAAGCTAATAACAAATTTGATTTTATATATCCAAAAATATGTTTAGAAAAGACTTGTAAAGTATTTAATTTAAATCCAATATTTAATCCCCCGCTAGCGCAAGCTTGTAGCTCGTGCACTGCGAATGCAGGCAGTCAAAGCAGGGAGATTAATAGATAAGGAAAAGATATGAACAGAAAATATAAGTTGATACAGCGAGGGAATGCCCCAACTGTTGCAAGAGTGCAAGCCCTTGACCATAGTTCAAGTTTAGCGGCAGCGTAACTTGGACTTAAAATAAAAGCAGTATGTTACTGCAATAGTTGCAAAGCAAAAGTAAATTAAAAATGAAAGGAATAAGAAATGAAATAGCGCACGTACGTCAAAGACTTAAAGAGTTTAGCGTCCAAGTCAGAAGACTTGAACGATGCAGCGGGTATGCATACTTGGGACAGGTGAGTACAAGTGTGCAACCCCTTGTCCATAGTTCGAGTCTATGACCAGGATTTAAAATTAAAAACTAAAGACTAAACCCATAAAGTAAATATTAATTAACGTAATTTTTAAACATGAAAAGTAAATTAAGAATTTTAGCTATTTTAATTGGTACAGCGGTATTATTCGCAGCCTGCCAGGAAGATAAAATTGACACAACACCTCCGGGCAATGTGAGTGGATTAGCAGCCACGCCAAAAAACCAGTCTGTATTAATTAGCTGGACAAACCCTGTGGATGATGATTTTGCAAGCACGAAGATTATTTTTGAGGGAGAAACCATTGAAATAGGTAAAGAAGATGAAAGTAGACTGTTCGAGGGACTGGAAAATGGGATTGAATATACCTTTGAGGTATCAACTGTTGATTTAACAGGAAATAGCTCCGAGCCAGTAATTCTTAAATCAACACCCGACAAATATGTAACAAAAGTAGAAGGCCGCAACATTGAACCCGGGACTTATGAATCAGTAGGAGGTTCATTTCCTGTAACTATTGTTATTAATGCCGACGATTACAAAAGAACCCTTACTGCCGGCGGCGCAGACTACATTTGGGAAGGCTTCTGGGCAAAAGAAAACGATACCAGCTACCTGTTCCATTACGAATATTACACCGACGATTACCGTGGTATTACACATGTTGCTAATATAACCGAAAGAAAGAACGCAGCTTTTTGTTACGACTATTCAGATACAACCTTTTATACTCAAATGGTTTATGAGAAAATTGAAGGGAACGAGGACTTTATAAGCGGAGAATACCGACTTTATAGTAGAGCATTATCCGATGATCCTGCCTATAGCGATACCACATGCTATTATGCCAGTTTTACCGAGGCAGGGATAGTTACTTACTCCGACAGCGATAATAATATCGAAATTGCCAGTTGGAAAAATGAAGACTTATTAGATGGTAAATTTATATTTGTTTTGTTAAACTCAAAGACTTATTTGATTGACAGGAGCAGATGGATCAGGTATATGAAAAAATAAAACCAAGTGGCCTGGTTCAAAAAGGCAGAATCAGTTAGTCATCCGATGAATAGCTTGTTAATTTGGAAACTGACTACTAGTCAAGACCTTTCAGGTTTTTGCAAAAATAGGGAGCCGGTTATTTTTAATGCCCGGCTTTATATTAATCGCAAACCTGAAAGGCTTGATAAAATACAAAGCTTCGCAAGGCAATAACTAATAAAAACAAAACAATGTTTTTAACTAAATAGTAACATTTAACAATGAAAAAGATTTTTTTAGCAGCAATTGCACTAGTACTGGTATTTTCAGCATGTAAAAAAGATGATGAAGTAAAACTGAGCAATTTTGAAATGCTTACGGCACATAAGTGGAAGTATAGTTCAATTATACAAACAATCGGAACTGTATCGGAAGATCAATTAACAGGGAGTTGTAAAGTTGACGATATCATGGAATTTAAACCAAGCTATGAAATGCATTTTAATAATGGAACTGAATTTTGCAGTGCTTCACAAGAACAAACGGGTACAGAACCTTATACCATGAGCGATAACCAGGATACCATTTACCCTTACAAGGCAGATCCTCTTTTTATAAAAAGCATTTCGCTGGATAAAATGGAGTGGGAGGTAAAATGGGTAGAGGATCAGAAGGAAGTTGTGACCGTACTTACCCTGGTTGAGCCATAGTTTTTTTGTGGGGCAGAAAGTCCCTATAAATTAGCATTAGCTTGCATATTTAAATATAAAACAAATTTAAGAGTAGAATTATGACTAAATTAAAAAGTATGAAAAAGTTTTTTTTAGCAGCAATTGCAGTAGTAGTTGTATTTTCAGCATGTAAAAAAGATGATGACAGCCCTAAATTAAGTAATTTGGAGATGCTGCAGGCGCACAAGTGGGTAACTTATTCATTTTTAAGAGAGGCTAATGGGATGTCAATTGACATGTATGCCGACGAAGATTGTAAAAAAGACAACCCCTGGGAATTTAAAACAGATATGACCTTTGAAATAACAAAAGGAGAAAACATTTGTCCTGCCGGAAAGGAAGAAATGCTGGGCATTGGCTTTTATCATCTTAACAATGCGCAAGATACACTTATACTTGGTGACGAAAATCAAACAGTTTCACCAATGAAAATAGTAAGTATAAGTTTGGACGAATTGGTGCTTGAACAAGAGATACAAGACGATTATTTAACTTATTTGAATAAAATTGTAATGAAGAAATTGTAAAGTATAAGTAATCAGGCAATAAGAAACAAATCAGCTGTTTCTTATTGCTTATGCATAAAAATAATAGTTTACTATCAAAACCTCCATATGAAAAAGATAATTTTTGGTTTATTGTTACTTGCTTTAGTTTTTCTTTCCTGTAGGAAAGAAAGCAATAGACTTAATCCTAAGATTCGTATTGTAAATACATCCCCTTCGTCTGCAAAACAAGGTGATACTTTAACTGTATGGATTGAATATAATGACTGCTCTCCTTCTGATAAACTTGTATTTATGGTTGATGGGGAACAGGCTCAAATAATTGATAATATTAATTGGACAGAAATAAAAATAAAAGTCCCAAACGCTTTTTCTGAAGGAGTAGTTGCTCCATTTCTTCCTAATGCTATTTGCATAGGAAATTCCTTTGAAAAGATAGATAATTTTACCATAACAGATATTTATCCAACCAGTGGAAGTGCAGGCACAGAAGTAACCATTAAAGGATTTGATTTTTTAATCGGTTTCAACACAAAATTTACAATAAATAATAGCTTATGTGAGATAGTATCAATTTCCGATACGCTGGCTGTTATAAGAATACCAGAGGGGTGTGGTACTGGTGAAATAAAAGGTTCCTCTGCGATTCAGGAAAACCTTTGTGCCGGATATGGATGTACAGGCTCTTTGTTTACATATAATTTTGATAAAAAAGAACAGTTGCTTATGCGAATTGACGACCTTCATTACAATACGTCAATTTTTTATGAAAGGGACAATCAGGGAAGAGCAACACGGCTAAACTTGCCTGAAGGACATTTAACATATAGTTATGGAAATGACGGGTTATTGGACACAATATCATTTTATTATAAAGAAGAACTCCAACGCCAGAAAATCTACACCAGGGAAAATTCAGGTAATAAAATCACTGCCACTGAAATTTATCCCAATTCTTACTACAAGAATAAATACGAGTATTTTTATGAGAATGGCATACTGGTAACAAAAAAAGAGTATACAAATGCCGATGATGTATTTGTAGAACCCTACCTGTTCATGATAACAGAGTTTGAATACATAGGTAATGAACAAAAAGTAACGAAAACTTCATATGATAAAAATGGTAGCCCCATTAACGACGGAGCGATTGAAAGTACCTGGGTGGATATTTATAACAAAGTTCTTGATAGGGGAATTCCTGGTTATCCTAATGAAATTAATTATAACCATGCATATACAGAGTACGGGATTACTGAGTTGGTTTACAATGTAAATGGAAATTTAGAAAAAGAGTTTTCAAAAAGAGATAACTGCGAAACCCCTGAACCAATTTACAAGTATTATTATGAATAAAATCTGGTTAGTAATATTTTTTAGCCTGATCTTAATTAAGGTTAGCGCACAACGTGAATACATTGTCCAATGCAGGGCAAATACTAATGCAACAAGGTGTGATGGGTGCAAGAAATGGAGGCGCATACATTTAGTCGATCTATATGAAAACAACCATTTAAACCCCCAAAAAGGCACTATTGATTTTTGGTGGTATGAATGGGTTCATTTTTTTGGTAAAGACGTTTGGATGAATGTATTTCATCGGGAGCAATGGATTAATAAATATATTACGGTTAAGGAAGGAAGTACTGTCATCTTTCGGTTTCTTGATCCAATTGACGATAATTACCATTATTACACATATAAAGCAACCCCTGGTTCAACCTTGTTTGAAATAAGCGATCCAAATGCACCTAACCCTCCAAGCTTCCATAACACCTCAGGAGGTTGGCTTTATAACAGTGTCTGGTTAAATCTTGAGGCAAATACATATGATCCAGTTGAAATAACTTCACTTTCGGTAAACGGGAATAGTGATGCAAATATATGTGTCAGCGATATAACTGACGATATTGATTTTACGTTTGATGTAGTAAATCATTTTCGATATTCACGTCTCAGAATTTATTTCTATACCAAAAGCGGAAATGATTATATCCCATTAACCTCTTTCCCTTTTGGCGTAAGAGGTAAACCTACTACTTATTCAATACCATTTAATACTCTGGGATTTCAAGATCATTGGGGTGAAGACCTTTATTACAGAATAGAAACACGTCGAAGTAACAGCATGCTTAGAGCCAATCATCCACCAGGAATTTTTAGTGAGATGAAAAGTGTCCGGTTTTTCAGGTCAATCCCTGCACCAACTGTTACAGTTCATCAAAAAGCCTGCAATCCAAAGGCTTTATTCAATATGACACTGGATAACGAAACCATCGGAAAACTAAAAGAGGATTCTACTAGTTATAAATTCAGGATATGTAAAAAAAATGAAGCATTATCAAATGTTTATAAATTAGAACAACATGGAAAAATTGAAGGCAATACAATTACATTAAAAGGAGGTAATGGAGATGAAAAAGGCAACCAAAATCGCACTTTTATACCGGAAGATGATTCCACATATATCATACAAATCTATCAAAATGTCCATAAAGGAGAAACACCACCTTTTGATGAAATAAGCTGTGCAACAGAAGTAGAGGTTACTATAGGTACAACACCAGAACCAATTTCCATTGGCTATACATTGAAAGAATACACCTTTAAAGGCACTACCTACCACATTTCAAGTAAAGGAGCCAGTGATGGAGAAGCAACGCTTACCCTTTCAAGAGGTGGCCTCAAAATGATTGAGTATTCCTTTAATAATGGAGGGTGGCAATCTTACCAGGTAAAACCAAGTCCATCACATCGGTATACAATATCCTCATTAAAGCCTGGAAAATACAAATTCAAGGCAATTGATAGAGATGATTGCGAATCATCTGTAATTGAATTTGAATTAAAAGAACCTGCATCTGTTTCAATAGGCACAACAACTCCGGGCAAAGTTAAATGCCATATTAATAATGCCGGGGAACATAGTGACGGACAAATAGTCACTAACTTTTCTGGAGGTATTGGCCCCTATAAGGCTTATCTTTACAAAGATGGGGGAACCAACCCAACCAAAACTGCCACTGGCATCAATGCTTTTAAATATCAGTTTGAAGACCTGGCAACCGGGACTTATTCGGTGAAAATAGTTGACCGCTTTGGGGCAGAAAAAACAAAGACAGGTGTTCCAGTCACCTCTAACCCCGAAGTACAAATTAGTGCAGTTCCAATTCCCAATAAATGCTATGGTTATGCAAATGGTTCCATCCAACTAACTGTTACAAACAAAACAACAAATAATGTCACTTTTACTTTAACTGGTGAAACAGATTTATATACTGGAGAGAACTCTGTTAATTATCCTCAACTTAGTGCAGGTAATTACACTGCAACTGTTACCAATACAAATCATTGTACCGCAACTACACCAGTTTCTTTAATTGATCCCGATGAAATAGAAATAAATACAGATGTAACCGTAGTTGCAAAATACGGCGACAACACAGGCTCTATTGATTTCACCATTTCTGGAGGAACCGGAGAATTTAATTACATTTTTTCTGATGATAACGGAGAAATTAGCACAGGGCAAACCACCGAAGAAATAAACATAAGTAATTTATACACAGGACATTACCACATAAGTATTACTGATAACAACGATTGCCCGCAAACACTTAACAACATCCATGTTCGCCAACCAGATGCACCATTGTCATTAAGTTTCACCCAACTAAATGTGGATTGTTTTGGTAATTCTACCGGAGAAGTTTATCCAATTGCCAGTGGTGGCTGGGGGCTTTATAAGTATGGTTTTAATGGGCTAAATTATGGTTCAGTGACCACCATTGACGGTCTACCAGCAACCGGGGCAGTAGCCGATACTGTTTTTGTGGTTGATTCAGCAGGAGTTATTGAAAAGCTGCCGATAATAATTACTGAACCAACACAGTTGCTTAGCTCAGTTGCCAATATTTCCCATTTAAAGTGCTTTCAAGACAACACTGGAGCAGTTGCATTCAATATTAGTGAAGGCACACCTCCTTATTACGTTTCTGAAAATCAAATAGACTGGGCCCCGGGAAATTATATCGATGGATTGGCTGCCAATCCTGCACAGCTTATTTATATAAAAGATGAACACAATTGCCAGGTTACTGAAACCGTTGAAATTACCGAACCAGATTTATTGGAAATAGAAATAGACACCATTATTGATGCTTTCTGCACAAAAAGTAACGGGGAAATCCATACAACTACATTAGGTGGAACAGAAGCTTATGCATACCAATGGAGAAGCCTTGATTTAAATACAGAAGTAGGTACTGATTCTAACATCCTGCCTGATGTACCATCAGGACATTACCAACTAGTAGTAACAGACAATCAGCAATGCCAGGCCACACGAGAGTTTTCCATTTCCGATTTTGATGGCCCTTCAATAACTGCCTATGAAATTGATTCTGTGTCGTGCTTTAACAGACAAGATGGTAAAATACGCATTACAGAAGTAACCGGAGGAATGCCAGATTATAGCTACTTTATTGATGGAACAGAAAGCTCTGCATTGATGAATGGACTTTCATCAGGAAACTATCATATACGAATAATAGATGCAAAGGGATGTCAAACAGACAAGGACTACATAGTTCCTCAACCTGATGACATTATTATTTCAGGTACAATAACTCCTCCCGTTTGTTATGATTCTTTTGATGGCAGTATTATAAACCAGGTGAGTGGTGGCAATAGTCATTACTCCTACTTATGGTCAACTGGAAGTTCTCTTTTAGATTTGGAAAATGAAAACAGTGGCACCTTTAACTTTTTAGTTACCGACTGGAAAGGCTGCTCAAAAGAAGTTGTATACGAATTAGTGCCACCTCATGCACCAACTGCTAATTGGCCTCAATATTCGGCCACTTTATGCACAGGAAATGACCTTGAGCTTGACGGAGGCGACTTCACTAACTATAACTGGTCAAGAGAAGGAATGCCCTTATCCAATGAGCGATATTTCACACTTAATGAAGCTGGGATATACACACTTGATATAACCAATGAGTTTGGATGTACAAGTACAGATACTTTTACCCTTGAATTTTCGAATCATCCCCTGGATGCCGTTTTACTTTTGCAAGACAGTGCCCAGGTAAGCGAACTGGTTGAGGTTATTGATGTTACCTGGCCGGTCCCTGATAGCATTGGCTGGTATTTTGACAAACAGGTTTCTTTAGAAGGTAATAACGATTGGTCGCAGCAATTTTCAGTACCCGAAGAAGGCATTATCAATGTAACGCTAAGGGCCTGGTATGGTGGATGCTTTAGCGATTCTACAAAAAACATTGTTATTTATTATTCTGATGAAGATGTGACTAACAAAAGTGTAGAAGCCATGCCATTAATATTGGGTTGTAAGCTTTGGCCAAACCCCAATAATGGTAATTTCAGCCTTGATGTAAAGTTAAACGAAGTAGCTGAAATTTCAGTATTTGTATACAGTCTTCAAAATCGAGCAAAAATCTTTTCAAGAAATTATAAAGGACTTAAAAAATACGAAATCCCATTTCAGTTTAACGATTTAGTCACAGGTGTTTACCTTGTTATTATTAAAGCCCAAAACGAACAGCAAAACATTAAGTTTATTATCAACAAATAGCAGGAATGATAAAGTTGAAAGAATGAACCACAAAGTAACACTAAGTTTTTAATCCAATCTTCGTGTGACTTTGTGAAGCAACTTTGTGAAACTTCGTAGTTAAAATAACGCTCTGTGAAACAATAAAAAATAACCCTATGAAAATTAAAATAACCTGTTTATTAATTTTGCTACTGCTTAAATTTCAAGTTTTATCTGCCTTTCAGCCTTCAAAAGCAACAGAAGATTCAGCCGGAGTAAACAAAGCCTTTGCCCTGCTAAATGCAGTAAGAAAAGCAGATCGGTTTATTACCAAACTCGATTCTTCGTATGTAATTGATTTACCAGTAGGTATTGCCGTTAACAACAGTAAAGATGCTGAAAAGTTTGCCATCATCATTTCAGAAATAAAGGTTCGCGAAGGGGAAACTTTTTTAACTGCTTACATGGCATTTACAGTTCCGGGAACAGCAAAAAAGGTTGCCTTTATGGGAAAAGACATCCCTTTTAGCTTTGAAGGTGGGTTCAAAGGTCCTGCAAAACTTGATTTAGTTTCCGATTTTGATGTTCCACTGAGCAATACAACAAAGCTGGTCATGAAAGGTGGTGGTTTATCTAGCGTAACATGCGATTGCAATGGCTTTAAAGAGATGCAGTTAAGTGCCGATTTACTTTTCGACAGTACCCTGTTTATTCCGGAAAACCCGGACGGAACGCTTAAACAAAATACTGCACTAAAAACTTCTTTCGAAACCACTTTGACTGATTGGAATGATTTGATGATAGGGGTTACCCTGGAACCATTTCAACTAAAAGGGCTAAAGGGGGTTGGCTTTAGTATAAACAATGCAGTTCTGGATTTAAGTGACAAAAAAAATCCGGCAGGCATTGTTTTCAACCAACAATATCAAAGCAACTATTTTATTGATGGTGATATTAATATATGGCAGGGACTTTACATACAAGATGCAAAAATCAGGATGCCTATGCAGTTTAGGAAAAAAACAGGCGAAGAACTGGCAACAGATAGTGCAATGATGGCAGAAAACCCAGAGCTATCAATAAGTGATAGTATAGCTACTGGCCGATTGACTTTCTTTGCCCAAAATCTTTTGATTGATGAGCTTGGTTTCACAGCAAAGGTAGGAGCCGACCGCTTAATGACACTAGACGAAGGTGATTTAGGAGGTTGGGCATTTTCTGTCGATAATTTTTTATTGGACATTCGGGCCTCGCAACTGGTTGCTGGAAGCTTTAGCGGACAAATACGTGTATCTCAACTCGGAAAAAACAATCTATTTAATTACGATGCAGTAATTGGTTTAAACGACACTTATTCTTTCAGGGTAGCAATTACTGAGCAAATAAATATGGATTTATGGGCTGCAAATATGAAAATAAATCCAAACTCTGCCATGAAAATAGAAGTTAAAGACCAGCAATTTGTTCCATCATTGCTTCTTAATGGGGAGTTAAACATCAATGCACCCATAAATAGAAAAGACACCACTTCAAAAAAACTCAACATAGCTAAAATTCCTTTTCAGGGCATGAAAATACAAACAGTAGAACCTTATTTTTCCGTGCAGCAAATTTCAATGGGTGTTAAACAAAACTGGTTTACCAAGTACCCTGTTTCCATTAACGAAATTGGTTTCGAAAGTGAACCTAATCGATTTGGTTTAAGAATGGGGTTAAATGTAAACTTTACCAACGAAAAAGATGGAGGTTTTGGTGGCAATGGAGTATTTACAGTCTGGGGAAAAAAAGAAAATGACAAATGGGGCTATGATGGTGTTGAAATTAGTGAAATAAAAGTGGACGTTGAAAAACCAGGTGCTTTTGAGCTACACGGAGATGTTGTATTTTTTAGGAGTGATTCGGCAAATGGAGATCCTATGTATGGTGATGGTTTTAAAGGCACACTTAAAGCACAATTTGGGCCATTTGGCAAAAAAGACGGAGGAGGTTCAGAAGGCATGGGGCTTGATGCAACCGCTTTGTTTGGTAATGTAGGTGGTTATAGGTATTGGTTTGCAGATGCTTTAGCAACTTTACCTGGAGGAATCCCAGCAGGTCCAGTGTCTATTTACGGGTTCGGCGGAGGTGCCTGGTACCACATGAAACAGGCAGGGATTGATGAAACTCCCAAAAGTGATTTAGGTCAAACAGTATCTGGAATTGTATACCAACCAAATATCAATAGTGGGTTAGGCTTAAAAGCATCTGTAAAATTTGCAACAACTGGCTCACAAAATGCATTTAATGGAGATGTTGCTTTTGGTATTAGTTTTACCACCTCTGGTGGGCTTAACCAAATATCATTGAATGGAAATGGCTATTTTACCACTCAAATGTTTGAGGTAAACACAGGTGGAATTATGGAAAAAGCCAAGTTTATCATTAATAATACCGAAGGAGAAGTTGAAATTCCTGTTGAATCTGATAAATCAAGCTTATGGGGTAATGTGAGCATGTTGTACGATCATCCCAATAAATGCTTTCATTCCAGTTTCGATATTTACGCTAATATTGCAGGAGGATTGATAAAAGGGAGTGGCCCTGGGGGTAAAGCTGGTTGGGGTGTACTCCATTTTGAGCCAAATAACTGGTACATCCATTTAGGCACCCCAGATAACCCCAATGGTATCAACGTTTTAAACCTTGCAAAAATGCAAAACTATTTTATGGCTGGCTCCTCTGTTCCTGAATTACCGCCACCACCATCACAAGTACTAAGTAGTTTAAGACAAGATGGAGAAAACTACGAAATGGAACGTAATACATTAGCCATGCAAGAAGGCAAAGGCTTTGCATTAGGTGCAAATTTCACTTTTGATACCGGTGAACGTACATTTTTAATATTCTACGGACGTTTTGGCTGTGGCTTAGGCATGGACATCTTGTTAAAAAATTACGGCGATTTAAGTTGCGAAGGGCGGGAAGGCCCAATTGGAATAAATGGTTGGTATGCACAAGGACAGGCCTGGGCATGGGTGGCTGCAGCTGTAGGTATCAAAGTAGACTTACCATTTTATTCCGGCAGGTACGCAATTTTCGAGATGGATGTAGCTGCCCTGATGCGTGCCAAAGCACCTAATCCATTTTGGATGAAAGGTAATGTAGGTGGAAATTACAACATACTTGGCGGACTGGTTAAAGGACACTGTGATTTTGAATTTGAAATTGGGGAACAATGTAAGTTAAATTCATCGAGCCCTTTTGGAGGAATGCCTGTTATTGCTGAATTAAAACCAAATAACAAGGATGAAGACATAAGTGTGTTCACTACTCCACAGGTGGTTTTTAATATGCCGGTTGATGAAGTTATTGAGTTTGAGAATGAAAACAGGGAAACTAAAAAATTCCGTATAAAACTTAGGCATTTCAAAGTTGCAGATCAATACGGAAAAAAAATTATAGGGGAATTGAAATGGAACGAACGCAAAGATGTTCTTGTTTTTAAACAGAAAGAAGTTTTGCCGGGCGAAAGTTTGATAAAAGCATCAGTAAAGGTTGTTTTTGAGGAATATAAAAACGGAGCATGGTTTGATGTAAGGAAAAACGGGGTAACAGCAACCGAAATGAAAGAAATTAGTTTCATGACGGGTAAAGAACCAGATGTTTTGGTTCAGGAAAATGTTGCATACAGCTATCCTAACTATCGTGCATTTAATTATTACAAAGCTGAGTCTGGTAGCAACTACATAAAATTAGAAATGGCACAGCCAAACCTTTTCAACACAAGCAATGAATGGGTTCAAAAAGCAAGGGTTGTAACTGTTTTAGGAGGGAAGCCTCAATATTTTGACTATTCTTATGACAATTCAACAGGGCAGGTCAATTTTGCAATTCCTCAAAGTGTAGCCAATAACAAAATATATCGCCTTGAGCTGGTAAACCTCCCTGCAAATGCAGCCACTTTGGTTGATGAAAATGTTGATAAAGAAACTGAGAATGTACAAATTTCAGATGGAAATAATACAGTTGATGTGGAAGTAACTACTCAAGCGGCAGAAGGAAGCAGGACAGAGCTTCAGGAAAAGGTAATTTACAACATGGAGTTCAGAACAAGTAATTACAATACGTTTACCAGTAAGTTAAATGCCCTAAACTATTCCGATGGCATCACCTGGGAATTATATCCATTGGTTCATAGTTTAACTGTAAACATTTCCGGGGAGCGTTTTGATGATTATGAAGTGGTTAACCTAGAGGAACAAACCATGATAAGCTGTGATGTACTTTTGCAGGAAACGGCATGGTACAAAACTTATATTGAACCTTACATCGGTTTAAGCGCAGCAAACCTTAGCAAAATTGGCGCAGCAAAGTTCAAAATGCCATATCTGGGTTCTTATCTTTTCCAAAGTTATGGCACCAGAAGATTGACCGAAGAAGAGATAGAAGCTGGAACAACTGCTGAAATAAATGTTACTTCAGGCATGAAAAATTATATTGCTAAATATACCTGCGAATACATGGCTTATTTAAAAAATTGCCTGGCAAACACCTATGCAGGTGATAAAGAAAACAGCATTCCTAAAGGTCAGTTAAGCAACTTGTTTAACTCGCATTTTACACCAATAAAATACGGGAATTATCCGGTAAATGTGAAATACACATTGCCAGGGCAAGATAGTCCGAACAGTGTAAAAAAACATATAATTAAATTTTACGATTAATCAGGCAGAAGACAGTTAGCAGTCTGTAGTTGTTAATCGAACTACAGATTAAATCTAGCCTTATTAGTGTTAACCTTAGTAATTGGCTTGTTTTTGTAAATCTTGCTGTTGGAATAATTGGTGGCATTATCTCTAAAACGAATTTTAGGAAGTTACGAAATATTTGTGGTTTAATGATTATGATCCAACTGAGTATGTTTCTTGTTCTTTACCTTTTCAGATATTCAAAACTAGATGATTTTGTTGTGGGAGGTTCAATACTAATATCATATTTAGCTGTTTTAGTAGGATTTTTTAGTATTGAGCTTAAAAGTTCTAGATTTTTTAAAAATCTGGGAATAGGTGTTTATTGGACAATCATTTTTTTATACACTATTCTGAGTAATTCTATGCTTAAAGAATTCTATTCTTTACATTCTTCAGAACGGATATATTACATCTTTTGGTTTATTAATACGTTGATTGGAATAATAGGTGTGATAATTTCAAAATTGAATTCAAGCAAAATCAGAAAAGCAATAAAAGTTCATATATTTTTTCATATAATTTTTATTTTATCGTTTGAATTTGATGTTGATTTTTTAATACCATTTTTTGGAAATTTTTTCTTTTTAATAACACTAGTGTTTGCTTGGAGTATCTTTAACAAGGAATTGATTAAGGAATTTAATGTTCATCCCAGTTCTGCTGTTAAGAATTAATTTCTAAAAATAACTTTAGAATTAACATAATTGTTTATTCGTAGCAAATATCTTTCACGTAATTGTGGAGCCTTTAATTTATAGTGATTTTTTAGTTTATTAGCACTGAAAATGTTTAGGAACGTTTCCAACATTATTATGAATATATAATCTTTAGAAAAAGAGATATAAATTCTTGACTTATACCTCTTCTTTTTTTTTAGCTCTATAATATTAGTGCATCAATTCATAATCCTGCATTAAAATATCGTAAGGAATTTTAAGTCGATTATGAAGAGCTCGAATCATCTCTATACTCAACTTTTTCCGATAGTTTAAAATATTGGAAAGAGTCCCTTTGCTAATGCCTAAAAGATTAACCAAATCCTGTTGTTTCATGTTTTTGTTTTCCAAAATGTACTTTAAATATTCAACAGGATTGGGCTCTCCAATATGATAATGCTCTTCTTCATATTTTTCGATAAGCATACTAAGGTATTCTATTTCCATGAGTTCTACATCGGAAATTTCGCCAGCTTCTCCTTTATCAGTAAGATGTTCTAATCTTTGAATAGCATCTTTTAATTCTGTGTCATTATTTATCGTTCGTTTCATTGTGTTCAGTTTTAAATTCAATACAAAGATATTAAAAGTATTCAAAAAGAAAACTTTTTGCATTAAATATTTTTTGATTAAGTTAAAAATCATCTACTGTCTCAGCATCCACTTTGTCATACTCTGCATGGGTTCCAATAAACTTGATGTAACATTTCTGAAACAAAAAGGCAAATTTCGCTATTAAGCGATAATTGTTACCCTTTATTTTGAAAACCGCCCTGTTGTTCCCAATTACTTTAGCTGTTGAATAGTCACTTTTTAGTTCATTGAAATCTTTCCAGTTTGCTTTTTCCACATCTTTGTGCCAAGCCTTTAAAGGCTGTTCACTGTCACTGTGTTCTTTCCAAAAATCTTGTAAACTTTTCTTTTTAATAATATGCATAAGGCTTAAATATTAAATAATTAATAGATATATTTATTGGTATTCGAATAGAAAACTTTTAAAAATCGCTTGCTTTTGTTTTGATTTGCTCGCTACCAGTTGGATTGGCGTATTTTGCATATTCATTGGTTTGCTCCAGGCTGGAGTGCCCTGCCTGGTTCCTTACCTCTATTGGACTGATTCCATCCATCAACATCTGCACAATGCCGGAGTCCTTCAATGAGTAAAACTGGTATTCGTTTGGGAACTTTAAGGCTTTTCTCATTCTGTCCCATTCCTTGCCTACAGGTCGGCTGTCAATGAGTTTTTTGCCAGGCTTAAAGCCGGAACTAAAAATATAATGGTCTTTAGGGATTTTGTCTATCCGTAAATCAATTAAGTATTTCATTAATTCATTGGAGATACTGACAATCCGGTCATCCTTATCTTTTGTCATATCTTTTGTTAGAAATACAATCCTTTCTTTAAAGCGGATGTTCTCCGGTTTCAATAGACAAATTTCCTTTGGCCGGATTAATCCATGAAAACAAAGCATGACCATGGCCAGGTATTCTTTTTTGTTTTCCCTGATTAAATAATCTTTGATTTTGATGCGGGTTTCAGGATCTATGATCTGGCGTTTCTTCTTTTCTTCCTGCATTTTCTTTACTGTCAGAAAAGGATTGACCTTGCAATACAAATGCTCAATCATCCAGTTCCAGATGCCCACCGCAATGCCTTTGTAATTATTGTAAGTTTTGCCGCTGATGTTGCGCTCGGTATAGAGGTAATCCATGTATTCGCGCACATAAAAGGCGTCAAAGGAAATTACCAGTAAATCTGGATTTTTCTTAATGTTTACCACGAAGTTGGTCAGTATTTCTACATGACTTTTGTAAGTACGGATTGAATCTTTGCTCTTGAGCTCTTTTTGCTTGTGCCGCAGATAGTACTGTAAAGCATCCACCAGCTTGGTGTAGCTTTTAGGGGCTTCCTGCTCAAAAAACGGGTTCCAACCGGTCTCAAGTTTTTTGTTGATTTCATGCACCAGTTTTTTAGCGTATTTGCGCCTTTCCGTTAAACTCTTAATACGGTTGACTTTGATGGTTTTTCGCTGCAATTTTCCGGTTGCAGGATTTTTTACATAATACTGTACATACCATCTCGATTTACAAGGCTTGAGCTCAGCCGGTAGGTAGTCAATAAAAAGCATATTTTTTTTACTCCCATATTTTGCCGCTCACAAAATACAAGAGCGTGTTAAACAATGCTTTAGCACCAAAAATAGCGTGTGCCGTTTTTGTGCCGTTTTCAACTAAAAAACCTCGTAATGAATTGTGTTTCAAATTCTTACAAGGTTTCCGCGGAGAAAGAGGGATTTCCAGACTTTCTCCATTTATTTTCTGGATGCTAGTAACTTAGACAATTTTAATTTCCAGCAAGGTGAAGCACACGTGAAACACACATCATGTTAATAATGATTGCAATTTACTGAAAATGATATTAATATCATAATATTTGATAGCATAAATAGAGCCGATTTACCAACAAATCTTGTTCATTCCATAACGAAATAAAATCCCTCAATAAAAAAGTGCTGCATTGTTATCACCACAGTAGCCATACCAACAAGGCTAATACGCCTAAACCATATAACCACCTGAAAAATTTTTCAAAATGAAACTCCATACTTTCATTTTTAAGACCTTCGTTTCCAAGTTTGTCATGATATTCCGTATGGCAATTAGGGCATAATCCAGAAGTATGTTTATTTTTTCAAAAAACAGAAACAGGTAAAATGTGATGGTCTTCAATATAACCATACTTTCCACATTTTCTACAATTACCCTTCTTCATTGTTCCCAAAATCAATGATTAGATGAAAAGCATGTAGTGTAGTTTCTTCACCCTTAGATATCTTCAAGAAAGGGCTAAATTCAAAAGAATATTCATTCTTAATGGATGTAATTAAACTATTAATTTTATTTAAATCTTCAACATTATTGCAATTAAACAAACAACGTATTTTATCTTCAAATTTTATAATACTAGCGTCTAATTCACCCTGAATATAAAAGGTCAAAGACAACTGCTCATTATCGATAGAACCAAATTTTACAAGAGTTTTTTCATTGTTTACTTTGATTTTATCAATAAAATCAATAAACCCCTCTTTATTTCGGTTAAAAAAATCAACAATTGCCTCCATACATTTTAAATTTGATTGCAAATTTACAAAATAAATAACATGATAGATAGCCAAAATAAAACCCTCTATTGATGTGCGCTTTTGTGAGTGTGTTTTGTTTTAATGCGCTAAAAGCCTTTCCTTATAATGGGATGGTAGGTTGATTGGAGTGCATTAGCTTTATTTATACTGATGCCGAAATGCAAAATTTGCTAACATGATTTTATGAAAGTGCTATTTTGTCTTAAATACTTTAACAATATCTGTAAACTGTTATTTAGAATGATTCTTAAATAAAATATTGTCAAATAACTTTAATGTATTTTATTTTTATGAGCTTTAATTAAAATTTAAAAATATAATGAACTTAAAGTTTCTAAATTTTGAAAAATATCGTCAAAACAGAATAAGTAAAATTGAAAGAATCAAGTGGATAAAGAAATTAAGAAGAAAAATAATTGAAAAAGAAGACCACATTCTATTCAATGAAGCTACTGGATGCTTTTTAACTGGACAATATAGGGCAGCCTATATTGTTTCATGGATTGCAATAATTGAATCTTTAAAAAGAAAGATTGAAGCATTCTCAAATTTCGGAGATAATAGAGCAAAAGAAGCTTTAGAAAAAATAGAAAAGGCAGAAAATAATAAACAGTCAACCGACCGCTTGATTTTCGATGGGGCAAAAAACTGTAATTTATTAGATACTATTAATTACAGTGTAATACTTTTTTTATGGGAACAGAGAAGTATTTTTGCACATCCGTATAATAAAAGTCCAGAGGAAGATGAAATAAAATATATTCTTAACCAAGCGGTTACTATTGTCCTTTCTTCTGAACTTATGTATAATAAAAATTTGTTGAAAGAACTTTCTAGAAATATTGCTGAAACACCTCATTTTCTCCCGAATGATAACGATTTAATAATTGAACATGCAATAAATTCCATTGCTCGGACTCCAGTTAACCTTCATCCATTCTTTTTCAAAACTTTACTTGGCCATCTTGGAGAAATCGTTTCATTACCTAAGAAGGCATCAGAAATTAAAAAGCTAAGGTTATATATCATTGAATTATTTAAAAGAACCTCATTACCTTTAGATGATAATAGATTTACAATAGAGGATAGGGTAACAAGATATCCATATGAATGCTTTCTTGGGTTTATTGATAATAATATTTGGTTGAAGTTAACTGATAGAGTTAAGGGAATGCTAATTGACTATCTTAGTTCTGAAAAAGATAAAACGAGATTAAATTATCTGCTATATATTTGTTCTAAACTTTATAAGGAAGGCCTTTTGAATAATAGCCATGAAAAAAAATACTTATCTAAACTTAGTGGGTTGGATTTTAAGTATGTGATTAATTTTTATAATGAAAAATCTAAGTTTGAAAGAATAATATTTGAAATTAACACAGGAAGGTACGAGCTGCAAAATCCTGTTATTGAGTTTCTTAATAGTGATGAAGGCGATATTTTTTATAAATCCCTTATTCCTGATCAGCAATTTAAGCTAGGTAGATATTTAAACTATTCAGCTTTTCAGGGAAATTGGAAGGCGCTAGAATATATATTGAATGTGATTAAAGAGAAAGCGAAATTACTTGAAGGAATTAAATCCGGGATTGCATACTCTTACTTTATCGACAAAAACGATAACTTAAATTTAAAAATGGACAGATTGAATAATGCTATTATTTTATTAAATCAGGTAAACAAAGCAAACCAGGACAAGTGTTATGAAATGATATACGATAAAATTGCAAAAAATGAACCTGATGACCTAGAGCACTTGGTATATACCAATGATAAGTTTTCTGAAATTCAAAGTTCCATTATTGAAAAAATTACTACCTGGAAGGGTTCAAATAAGGAGTATTTTATGAAGCTGATTACAATGCTAAAAGAGCACTATAAACCTGAATAAAATATAAAGTGTATCGTTTATTGGTGGATTATTAGCAAATTCAATTAAATGATAGTAAAGTTATAGTTAAAGGTTGTCCTAGTTTAGTTGCGAATACTTTCTATGTTCAGTTTTCAAAGGTATCTTACCATTGCTTTACGTTTGTTATAATACCGCAAAATTTGCAACCTTTTCTATTCAAATACTTCGTAAATAGAATAAGTCTTCTCATTGATGGCCATAAAATTAAAGAACCTGTAAAAAATGGGCAATTAATTAATAACTGATGTTTCCCATGTCTCATAAAGAATTGAAAATCAGTTAAAAAGAAGCATGTTTGTTTTGGTTAATCCACTAATATTCAGTATATTAGTGGTGCAACATTAAGACAAAAAAACATGCTTCGGAATAAAAGTACA